>CAZQSF010000051.1:0-29174 GCA_964595955.1 uncultured Saprospiraceae bacterium | reverse complement strand
CGCGACCCCATGCGTGACAGGCATGTATTCTAACCAACTGAACTACCGGACCAAACTTTATTATAACGTCCGCAGCATTCTGCGGAAAACTTTTCGAAAACCAAACTATGCCGGACTCGAATGAGGACGCGGCTCTGCCGGTCATCACCATGACAGCCTTTGGCTCGTCATGGCCCGCGACCCCATGCGAGAAGTGCAGCATACACCAAACCCTCAGGAGTCAGGAATTCGGTAAGCCCACGGAATGCTGATCGAGCGAAGCGAGTCAGCATGCTGACACCCGGAGGGTCGTCAGGGCTACCGGACCAAACTTTATTATAACGTCCGCAGCATTCTGCGGAAAAGTTCTATCGCTACATTGGAAGTTCGATGGCTTCTCATTTCAGCGACTGCAAAAGTAAGCTGCTTTTTCTGATCCCGCAAGAAGGGGGTGCAAAAAAGTTAAAAAATAGTCGGATATTCCCGGCTAGCGGCCGGGGATTGCTAATTTTGTTTTCACCTATAAGCCGGTAAAAGGAGGTAGCACATGGTATTTCTGGAGTTTGAAAAGCCGTTGGAAACCCTGTACGAGCAGCTACAAAAGCTGCAGCAGGTGGGCGAAGAAGGGGATATTGACGTCACAGAGATGGTGCGCACCCTGGAGAACAAGATCCGCAACAAGCGCAAAGAGATTTACAGCAATCTCACCGGCTGGCAGAAAGTCCAGCTCTCGCGGCACCCGGAGCGACCATACACCCTGTACTACATCCGTCAGATGTGCTCCAAATTCGTGGAGCTCCATGGCGATCGGTGCTTCAAGGACGACAAGGCTATTGTAGGCGGACTGGGGCGCCTGGACGGACAAACAGTGATGATCATCGGCCAGCAAAAAGGCGTGAATACCAAGATGCGGCAATACCGCAATTTCGGCATGGCCAATCCGGAGGGCTATCGCAAAGCGCTACGCCTGATGAAGCTGGCTGAACGATTTGGGTTCCCAGTCGTTTCCCTCATCGATACGCCGGGGGCGTTTCCCGGCATTGAAGCGGAAGAGCGCGGGCAGGCAGAGGCGATAGCCCGCAATTTATTTGAAATGGCTCAGTTGCGCGTTCCCATCCTGTGCGTTGTCATTGGTGAAGGCGCATCGGGCGGCGCTATCGGCATCGGCCTGGGCGACAGGGTGTTTATGCTGGAGAATACCTGGTACTCCGTGATCTCACCAGAGTCCTGTTCTTCCATTCTCTGGCGTAGTTGGGACTACAAAGAGCAAGCGGCTGAAGCCCTCAAGCTCACTGCAGACCACATGCTGGAATTCGGCCTGATCGATGGAATCATCAAAGAGCCCGTGGGGGGAGCCCATACTGCCCCGGAAGAGATGGCCAAGTTGCTGAAGCGGCATATCAAAAAAACACTGGGGGAGCTGCAGGAGCTCACACCGCAGGCGCGCATTGAGGCGCGCATTGCCAAGTACGCCCAGATGGGCGAGTACGAGCGCGTACCGACGGAAGCGACGGTTGAGAACGACAATCCATAGGGGCCCGCCCTTTTGCCGGCCCCATCACATTGCCTATTCATGAGCTGGCTACAAGACCAAAAGATCAAACTACACCGGTATTTTCTGCGCCAAGCCTTGGCGAGCGCTTCCGAAAACCGGTTTTCGCTTCCCTATGGAAGCATTCGCCGAATCGGCATTTTTTTCGATGCTTCCGACCTGGACGAACGGGAATCTGTGCTTCGGAAGGCCAAACAGTGGAAAAGCGACGGCAAACAGGTGCAGCTTCTCGGGTATTTCGATCCGCCGGTCGAAAACCCAAATTACACGTTTCCCCATTTCAATCGAAAAGATCTCGACTGGGCACTCAGGCCTAAGAAGAAGCTGGTTCTGGAGTTTATCGATCAGCCTTTTGATCTGCTTCTGCTGGCCTTTCCGCAAAGTCATTTTCTGGCTGAATACATCGGAGCCTTATCCAAGGCCCACATGCGCCTGGGGCCGGCATCCGAGCATACGCAGAGCTACGATATCATGATCGATAGCGGAAGCACCCATTCGGTGAGCCAATTTTTGGAGCAAGCCGAACAATTGCTGAAAAAGACGATCAAAACGCATGAAGCAGCAGGTATTTGAGGGTACAGGGGTGGCACTGGTTACACCGTTTCGCGACTGGGAAGTGGATCGCGAAGCCTTGGCTGGTATGGTGGATCACGTCATTGAAGGCGGTGTGGACTTCATTGTCGCACTGGGAACCACTGGCGAGGCCATCACCCTCAGCAGGGAAGAGTGCGGGCTGGTGCTGCATACGATTAAAAGGCAAACGGACGGCCGCGTGCCCTTGGTGGCGGGGCTTTTTGGAGGAAACAACACTCAACGGCTTTGCGCTTCTTTCAACGATTTTGATCTGGAGGGGTACTCCGCAGTCATGTCCAGCGCACCTGCTTACAACAAACCGCCCCAGGAAGGCCTTTATCAGCACTATATGGCGGTGGCCGAAGCATCGCCTCTCCCGATCATCCTGTACAATGTACCGGGTCGCACGGCGGCCAATATCGAGGCGGAAACGATCCTCCGGCTGGCCGACGCCAGCTCCAAATTCATTGCCGTGAAGGAGGCCTCGGGCGATCTGGTCCAGGCTATGCACATCCTGAAGAACAAACCAGATACCTTCACCGTGCTTTCCGGAGATGATCCGTTGACCCTGCCCCTTTTGGCCTGTGGTGCCCGGGGGGTGATCTCGGTTATTGCCAACGCCTATCCGAAGCCGTTCTCGGGCATGGTACAAGCGGCCTTGCAGGGCGACTGGCCGACGGCCAGAAAACGGCATTATGCTTTGCTCGACCTGTATCCCTGGCTGTTCGTAGACGGCAACCCGGCCGGGGTAAAGGCAGCCCTCGAGACCCTCGGCCTCTGCGGCAAGGAAGTCCGGCTGCCCCTTACTCCGCTCGAAAAAGACCACCATCGTCACCTCAAGGCCGAGATGCTCCGCATGATGGAAGAGGAGCAAATCAGAACCTGAAGCCCAGGGTCAGGCTGGCGTTAGAGGTCCCAACCTGATTGTTCACCAAGGGTTCCGTATCCCGGCTCACCAGATAGGGTCTGTACTGTGCGTCGGCGTCAAATTGGCGATACCCGGCCTCTACATAGAAGCTCTTGGCGCGATAGCCCAGGCCCGCACTCCACGAAATATCGGTTCCCGAATCGGATGCCATACCCGTAGGCAGAATACCCAGCCCGCCGCGCAGGCGAAGTTTACCGAGTGCGACTTCACCGCCAAAACGCATGATCAGCGCTTTGTCCAGTTCCATATTTACCGTTTCATTGGCCAAAGCTTCGTCTTGCGGGAATCCGTTAAAGCGGAAGCGGCTGTTGGTGAAGTCCAGGTACTCCAACTCGGCACTCAGGAAGCCGAACCTGCCGATTAGAAAACCCGCACTTCCGATGATGCGCCAGGGGGTGGAAAGCGTGTATTCAAACAGCCCTTCCGGCGAAAGGGCCAGGTTGCTTATAAACTCGTCGTCCAGCGTAAATTCATAGATGAAATCGTTGAGAAAGCGATCCTCCAAGCGGTAGCGGGTAGGGGTGTGAAAGGCAAAGCCGAGGCGAACGGCCTGCACCACCCGGTAGATAAGCCCCAGCTTGAGGTTGACTCCCACTCCATTGGTTTCCAGGCCTTCGGTGAATTCCAGGAACTCAAAATTGGGCACCTCCCCGAAATCGTTGAATTCGCGGTAGATCTTCTCGTATTCATACTGCAGGATGGGCAGGCCTATGGTGGCACCGAAAAAGAGTTTTTCATCGTAGTTGGCTGCGATATTGAACTCGATCTCATTGATCGAGCCCCGCTGGGTTACCTGCTGGGTTTTTCCGACCAAGGCATTGGGCGCATCCCCGAAGTCGCTGAAATAAAAATTATCCCCCTGCAATTGGAAAAGGGCCTCGGCATCGATGGCGAGATTGGACTCAAAATCGGAGAAGATCCCTGCATTGGCCTGATCCTGAAACCGGTCCACAATGGAGCCCCGGGACACACCGTCAAAGAAAAAACGCTGGTTAAAGTCGGCCAGACGCACTACCCCCAAGCCAAAATTGATATTGGGCCACCGAAAATTGCGCGGTTTGGTCGCGAATACGGCCCCGGCACTTTCGAGTGCAAATACCGTGCGGTCTTGCCGGTTGACGGGTCCTGTGGGGTCGTTGGTAAGGCGGCTATCCGTCGTGCGGAACTGCAGGGATGGGGCTAGGGAAAAATCGGAGCGCCGAAAGGCGGCTATGCCGGCTGGGTTGGTTGCAATCACGGAAAAGTCGGCGCCCAGCGCTCCCATAGCTCCGCCGGAAGCCATGTGGCGCGACGTACCCAGCACCCGGATATTGCCATAGCGCAGGGCATCCATAGCCGATTGGGCGTGAAGCGATCCCGTGTACCCAACGAGAATCAACAAAACGGCAAAGCAGATGCGAAGAACAACAGGCCAAAACGATCGGAGGTGAAGACGCATGAAACAAGATGGATTGAGTTCAGGAAATAGGGAATGCCTTGCAAATATAAAAGGGTGGGGAAAAGTAAACCTCACCCCACCCTTCTTTCGAATTGGTATTATGCTATTCGCCTATCGGCCGCCACCCCGGCTGCTGCGGGAAGAACCCCGGCTCGGGCTGCTGTAGGAGCGGGAAGAACCACCCCGGCTTGGGCTGCTGTACGAACGGGAAGGAGCACTTCGGCTCGGGCTGCTGTACGAACGCGAGTTGCTTCGGCTCGGGCTGTTGTACGAACGCGAGCGACTGCTGTTGCTGCGTGAGTTGTAGCTTGGACTCCTCGAACGCGAATTGCTGCGGTTGTAGCTCCGGCTGTTCGAGCGCGAGCGACTGCTGCGATCATAGCTGCTGCGATCGCGCGATCGGCTGCTGCGATCCACATTCGAGCGGCTTCGGCTAGACTCCCTGGTATCCAGTTGGCGTGTGGAAGAACGCGTGGTGCCGCTGGAACGGCTGTTCGTATTGTTTTGCTGGGTAGCCGATGAGCGGGTGTTGGTCCGCGTGTTCCCACTTCGGTCGATGACGGATCCATTGGAAGGCGAAGTCACCGTCTGTATGTTGCGGGTCGAAGAGGCCGGCGGGCGCACCCCGCTTTGCGTGCGAGGCC
The DNA here is from genome assembly GCA_964595955.1 of uncultured Saprospiraceae bacterium. Lineage (GTDB taxonomy): Bacteria > Bacteroidota > Bacteroidia > Chitinophagales > Saprospiraceae > JAJDFU01. The sequence goes on along the minus strand of CAZQSF010000051.1, from coordinate 24,060 downwards.
CATAGGTAGTGGATACATTCGTCACGTATACGTTGTTGCCTCCCCAGCTGGGTGGGCAGTAGTAGCCTCCTGCACCAATAAAGGTGTTGTTGATAAATACGTTGTTGCCGCCGAACCGCGGGCTACCCCAGCCCCAGCCCGGACGGTTCCAGCCCCAGCGAGGACCAAACCACGGATTCCAAGCCCATGGATTGTAGCCCACAAAGGGGGAGACGAAGGGATTGCCGAAACCAAATCCAAAACCGAAGTTTACTGAAACCACCGGATCGTAGATCAGTGTGGTCAGTGCCGGCCCCGCAAAAGGGCTGGCCGCGAAAAAGGGATCGTAGTAAAATCGGTCTACGTAGATCGGGTCGTAAAAGCCGAACCCGTAATATGGACGGTGAAAACGGCGAATCCGGGATGTGTAGTAATAGTCGTGGCGCTGTTCGAATTCATAGGCTTCGTTGTCATAACTCGGAGCGCGCTCGATCATACCCGAATCCCACTCGCCCTCATCCTGCTGCCGCCAGTCGTCGTTGTTACTGGACGAGCGGTCGCTTTCGGTCGGCAGATCGTAGGATCGATCCCGGTCGGGATTGTAATACAAGTCGTCGTACTGAGCGAAACCTGCAAGCGGGAGGGCCAGCAGGACAATCACCCATAATTTGGCTCTATATGTCATATACCTGGTCATTGTTCGTGTATGTTTTTCGATCAAAAGCGTTCAATTTCTTCAACACTGAAATTACTACTTTTGTGCCTATTCCGGCTGTTAAAGGGGCATTAAAGCCGCTTGTCTGACGTGTTAAGGTTTTAGTAGTAACACTTTCATTGTTGTTAACACGGCTGGGATGTAAATAGTTTCGGCAGATCTTAGCTGTTAAAGAGGTGCGCAAGGTCCTGTATGTCAGCCTCTTTTGAATTGTTAATGAACGCTTAATGCATGGCAAAGGAAATAACCGCTCGTTCGGAAGATTACTCCCAGTGGTACATTGATATCGTGAAAAAGGCCGGCCTGGCTGACAACTCGGCGGTGCGGGGTTGTATGGTTATCAAGCCGTATGGGTTTGCCATTTGGGAGCGCATGCGAGATCAGTTGGATGCCATGTTCAAGGAAACGGGGCATGTGAATGCCTATTTTCCGCTGTTCATCCCCAAATCCTTTCTCAGCCGGGAGGCGGAGCATGTCGAAGGTTTTGCTAAAGAATGTGCCGTGATCACCCATCATCGCCTGATGAACGATCCGAAGGGCGGAGGTGTTGTCGTCGATCCGGAGGCCAGGCTGGAGGAGGAACTCATCGTGCGGCCCACTTCGGAGACGATTATCTGGAACACTTATCGCGACTGGATCAATTCCTACCGCGATCTTCCGCTGCTCATCAACCAATGGGCCAATGTGGTGCGCTGGGAGTTGCGCACGCGCCTCTTTTTGCGCACGGCCGAATTCCTGTGGCAGGAGGGACATACAGCCCATGCTACGCGGGAAGAGGCTATCGAAGAGGCCGAACGCATGCAGCAGGTATATGCCGATTTTGCCGAAGAATGGATGGCCATGCCGGTCATCAAAGGGGTAAAAACCCCGGAGGAACGTTTTGCCGGCGCCCTGGAGACCTACACCATTGAGGCCCTTATGCAGGACGGCAAGGCCCTTCAGGCCGGAACTTCTCACTTTTTGGGTCAGAACTTCGCCAAGGCCTTCGACGTGCGCTACCTCAACGAACACAATCAGGAAGAATACGTCTGGGCCACGAGCTGGGGGGTGAGCACTCGCCTGGTAGGTGGCCTCATCATGACGCATTCCGATGACGATGGGCTCGTTCTGCCGCCTAAGCTGGCCCCCACCCAGGTGGTGATCGTACCCATTCCCAAGCCCGCGCCAGAGATCGGCGAGGTCGCGGCCAAGATCATGGCCGAACTCGAAGCCAAAGGCATCACGGTGGAATACGACCGCGATGATAAAAAGCGGCCCGGCTTCAAGTTCGCCGAGCACGAGATGCGGGGGGTGCCCATCCGGCTGGGTATCGGCAAGCGCGACCTGGAAAAAGGGCAGGTCGAAGTGGCCCGGCGCGACACCAAGGAAAAAACCTTTCAACCCCTGGACGGGCTGGCCGGATTCGTCGAGCAGCTTCTGGGCGATATACAGGACAAGCTTTACCGGCGGGCACTCAGTTTTCGGGAAGAGCACACCACCCGGATCGACTCCTTTGAAGCATTCAAAGAAGCGATCGAGCAAGATATCCCCGGTTTCATCAGCGCGCACTGGGACGGCACGGCCGAGACGGAACGGCGCATCAAGGAACTGACCAAAGCCACTATCCGCTGCATTCCGCAGGATGGAGAAGCGGAGCCCGGCGAAGATATGCTAAGCGGAAAGCCCTCCGCCCGGCGGGTGCTCTTTGCCAAAGCCTACTGACCTGTGAGCAAATAGGCGACTGGGGGTGTTGACCTTTCCATGCGTAAAAACACATTTGAGAACAAGCCGGGGCTATGTTTGTAAAAACCTTCGCCAGTGCGGTGCACGGCGTGGATGCCCGGACTATTACCGTAGAGGTCCACGTCGGCGGAAACGTCACGATCAATAAGAATTTCTACCACCTGGTAGGCCTGCCCGACAGTGCCGTTAAAGAGGGGTTTCAGCGCATCGATGCCGCGCTGAAGAACATCGGCTTCCGGATGCTTCGCAAAAAGGCGACGGTCAATCTGGCGCCGGCCGATCTGCGCAAGGAGGGTTCGGCTTACGATCTGCCCATCGCCCTTGCCTACCTGGCTGCATCCGAGCAGATCGAGCCCGGGCGGCTGCCCGACTTCATGATCATGGGCGAGCTGGCGCTCGACGGCAAGCTACGCCCCATCCGGGGTGCGCTTCCCATAGCGATCCAGGCCCGGAAGGAAAAGTTCAAAGGGTTCATTCTGCCCAGGGAAAACGCTCGCGAAGCCGCCATCGTAAATGACTTGCCCGTTTACGGCGTAGAACACTTGACCGAAGCCGTGCAGCTGGTACAAGGCGAAAGGCCGGTCGAGCCGATGGTTGTCGACACGCGAGAGGAGTTCTTCGACCAGCAAAACCGGTACCCGGTCGACTTTTCGGATGTAAAGGGGCAGGAAAACATCAAGCGGGCCCTGGAACTGGCTGCTGCCGGCGGGCACAACCTCATTCTCATCGGGCCGCCGGGTGCAGGCAAGACCATGTTGGCCAGGCGACTGCCCAGTATTCTCCCGCCCCTGAATCTGCGCGAAGCCCTGGAAACCACGAAGATCCATTCGGTAGCCGGCTTGCTGCCCGCCAACGCCTCGCTGATTGCGGCTCGTCCGTTCCGGTCGCCTCATCACACCATCAGCGACGTGGCCCTCGTGGGCGGCGGCTCCAATCCCATGCCGGGCGAAATTTCCCTGGCCCACAATGGCGTGCTGTTCCTGGACGAACTCCCGGAATTCAAGCGCACTGTGCTCGAAGTGCTGCGCCAGCCCATGGAAGAGCGCCGGGTGACCATCTCCCGGGCTAAGATCTCCGTGGATTACCCCGCTAGTTTTATGCTGGTAGCCAGCATGAACCCCTGCCCCTGCGGCTATTACAACCATCCGGAAAAGGAGTGCATGTGCGGTCCCGGCGTCGTGAAGCGGTACCTCAACAAGATTTCCGGTCCGCTCCTCGACCGCATCGACCTGCACGTAGAAGTGACGCCGGTTTCTTACGACGAGCTTTCGAGCATGGAGCCGGCCCGGGAGACCAGCAAGGACATAGCCGAACGGGTAGTCCGAGCCCGCCAACGGCAACTCGAGCGCTTCGAATCGCAAGACGGCCTGTTTGCCAACGCGCAAATGCCGAGTCGCATGGTGCGCGAAGTTTGTGCCGTCAGCCAGGCCGGCATCACACTGGTGAAAAAGGCCATGGAGAAACTGCAGCTGTCGGCCCGTGCCTACGATCGCATCCTCAAGGTGGCTCGGACGGCAGCCGACCTGGCCGGAAGTGAGGACATCAAGATCGAACACCTGGCCGAAGCCATTCATTTCCGCAGCCTGGACCGGGAGGGGTGGGCAGGCTAAGGGCCAGTTGGGGTTCGCCCTCTGCGGTCAGAATGCCAAACAGGCTCTAACACAACCTCCCGGTAGCAGGTAGCGGGTAAAAGGAGGTCAGCATATCCCTCTACCTTCTACGACCTGAGGTTTTGGCATGCAGCAATTCAGCGACTATTCCCGTTGCGAAGTGGTTTGGGCGTTTTCACTACCCCAAAAACTGCGCAATGGGAAATGCTGATCCATGACGATCCTACGCATCTCAGGACAGGGCACGAAAGGATTCCCAAACCCTTTCGTCCTCAGTATGGCTCAAACCCAAAACTCACGTCAATACAGCCCGCTTGCCGGAGATATTACCCAGGTGAAGGTCGTGTCCTTCTTGAAGTCTTTGAGTTCGAAAGGGAAAAGAAAACGCTTCGCCTCCACCCGAATTAAAAACCGGTAGGAGCCCCGGGGCAGCGATAATTCGAAGCGCCCTTCTTCATCGGTGCGGGTGCCCAACTCCACACTTTGTTGTTCTGTACTTTCCACGGTGACCATAGCGTGGGGTACGGGATTGCCCCACTCGTCCTGCAAAGTTCCCCGGAGGGTGCATTGCCACCGGTTCTGCCCCTGCCCACAGATGGAAACCAATAAAACAGTTGACGCCAGGAGCGCCAACTGCCAATTAAACATACTGCTATTCATACCGAGTGATGGTCTGTAAGAAGAAATCTACAAGCAATGGAGAACTGGCCTGGCTTGTGAGGCAAAGCCGTTCCGCACATACTAGCAGAGAGAGCGAAAGCCATCCGGGTTACATTGGGTTTTTTTGAGGTGAGTTCTTTTTGCATGCCCTCGCTACAATGACCAAGATAGGTGCTGGGGGCCAGGCAGTCCACCTGCTCTGAATGAAGCCGGCTATCTGTTGTACGAAGGAAAAGGCTGGTTGAAGGAAAGGAAAACAGTCGGCAGTCTTGGGGCTATACGAGGGGAAGCACGAGCCGAACGCGCGTGCCGGCCGCCTGGCCGTCGGGCGTTTGCAGGTCCTCAAATTCGAGCTTTGTCGGCCTTTGATACTGATTTTCCAGCAGGTCCAGCCTGCGCTCGGTAATGCCGATGGCCCTGGAGGTTCGCTGGGTCTTTCCTTTTTGTTGCTCGGCCCGGGCTTTCCGGCCGATGCCATTGTCTTCTACGGTGGCCACAAGCTGTTCGCCCTCCTGCCGGATTCGGATATCGATCCGTCCGCCATCGGGCTTGGGCGCTATGCCGTGCCATATGGCATTCTCCACGAAAGGCTGCAAGATCATGGTGGGAATGAGCACCTCGTCCGGATCGAGTTGGGGGTCGATGTCGATGTGGTAGTCCAGTTTGCCTTTCAGGCGCATCTGCTCGAGGTAGAGGTACTGGTCGAGCAGGGCTACGTCCTCAGATACTTCGATCATGGGCTTTTTGGCGTAATCGAGAATGAGGCGCATGAGTTTGCTGAATCGCCCGAGGTAATCGTGGGCATCGGCCGATTGGTTCTGCAAGACGTAGTTGCCGATGGAGTTCATCGTGTTGAAAATAAAATGAGGGTTCATTTGCAGCCGAAGAACGGCAGTTTCGATCTCGGCCACATTGCGCTCTCGCTCGGCCTTTTGCCGGGCCTGAGCCAGCCGGAACTGGAAAAAACCGAAGATGCCCGAAAGAACGATCAGGCCTACCAACAGTTTGAACCACCAGGTGTCGTAAAAAGGCGGGAGAATGGTGATCTCCATCCGGGCCTGCTGATCGGACAACAGCCCGTCCGAGTTGTTGGCATACACCACAAAGGTGTAATCGCCGGCCGGCATATCGGCATAGCGCGCGTAATTCCGGGTGCCGCTCTGAATGATATTTTCATCCAGGTTTTCCATCTGGTAGAAGTAGGTATTGGCTTGGGGGTCGCTGTACTCCAGGGCGGCAAAGTAAAAGGACAGCGTATTCTGGCTGAAGGGCATCTTTAGCTTTCGAATGCGGGTTACGTTGCGCGTGGAATCCGATTGGCAGAAAAGGTTTTCCGGCTCCTTATCTTCGATGAGCACCTGGGTGATCACGGGGCGTGCATCATCCGCGATCGGCCGGATGGCTTCCGGACGAAACAGGTTCAGCCCGTTGGGTCCGCCAAAGGCCAGCCGGCCATCCCGGGTGCGCAGGCAGGCCGAAATATTGAACTCCAGCGCCTGAAGGCCCTGAGAAAGCGAATAGGTCATGTGGTCGTGATTGGCCGGATTGTACTTCACCAGGCCGTTCTGCGTTCCCAGCCACAGATGCCCGGCCGCATCCCGAAGTATGCCCGTCAAGGCGTATCCGCCGGGAAAAGAGGGTTCTTTTTCCAGCTGCCAGCTTCCCCCTGTTCTCTGAAGTTTGTACAAGCCGTTGAACGTAGCCAGCCAGATCCATCCGGAATCGGGTACGACCTGAAAACCGGATACCGTAGGGGACAAGGGGAGCAGGGTATCCGGGTGGTACAGGCCATCGGGGCCTTCTTTGAAAACATGAAGACCCCGGCCATCCTCGTTGGCGATGAGCTGGTCGTCCGGGCTCAGGGTGAAAAGGGTGAGCGGACTGATAAAGGATAGACCTTCCTCCAGCACCGGTACCAAGGAAAAGCGACCTTGGTCTTTCACCACCTGAAAAAGGGTCCGATGGTCTCGATGGGTCGAGCTGACCATCAGCCGCCCGTCCGGCCGCTCCAGGCAGAAGAACATTCCGGCCCGGGAGGCCTGCCCTTTGGGTTTTACCAACTCGAACCGGCTCGCGCCGGGCTCCCACACGTGCAGGCCGTCCAGGGAGGTAAGCCAGATGCGTCCTTCCCGGTCGCAATGCATATCGAGCATCTGTTCATCGGCGTAGGGCGAGTTGCTGGCCGGCGGTTGTACCGGGGCATCCAGAAGGCGGCCCCGCTCGTCGAGAATCTGAATATCCGATTGGGTGCGCACCCACAGCCGCCCATTGGGATCCTGGGCCAGGGCCCGTACATTCCGTTCGAGGGAAGAGTATTCATTTTGATCCTGGAAGAAGGATGGGAATTTGCGCTTTCTGAGGTTGGCAAAGTACACGCCCTGGCCATGGGCCGAAAACCAGACCGTACTATCCGGGCCCATGTACAGGTGGCTCACCACCGGCCGGAAGGGGTTGACCTGGCCGTTCAGGTCCGAAAATACAGGCCGATCCAGGTCCGGCTGATCCGGGTCCACGATAAACATGCCGCGATCCCGGGTGGCGACCAGCAAGTGCTTTTTCCCCTTTTTCAGGATCCAACACAGGGCCGATATGCGAATTCCGCTCAGAACCTCAATTTGCCGAACGGCCCCGGTGCTCAAATCCAGGGCCAACAGCCCGTGTTTGCCTCCGATCCAGCATTGCGCCCCGTTCGCCAACACCATAGCCGAACCCGAGTAATTGCGCACCTGCGTATTCAGCCGGTACGATCGCTGATCAGGCCTTTGCCCTTCCCTTAAATAAAGTACTTCCAAACCCGAGCTCGACGGGGTAAAGAAGGAAAGCGTATCGCCCCGCTTTATGACTTCCGTGTTGTATCCCAGTGGAAAAGCGCCCAGGTGACGGGGCCGGTTGGGGTCATCCAGGGGCATCAGATAGGTGTCTCCTCCGATCGACCCGGCCCATAGGACATTCCGAATGGAATCGAGATAGAAAATGGCGTAATTGTTGGCTTCCTGTCCGTCGACAGGCGGCAACTCGTATCGGTGAAAATGGTCCATTTTCCGGTCGTACCGATGGATGGCTTTGGCCGTACAAAACCAGATGTCCCCCCGGGCATCCTCCCAGAATCGGCTCTGTATGTTATTGTCGGCCAGGCTGTTCGGGTTATCGGGCTCGTGGTAGTAAAACCTGACGGTGCGTCCCGCCAGCCGGGTCAGGCCGTGCATTGAGCTTATCCACACGTAGCCGTGGGAGTCGTGGAAAATGTATTTGTTATTGCTCTGAGAAGCCAGCTCACTGCGATCCGACAGGCGGTTGAAGAACAGGATTTCCGGCTGGGCGCACAGGCTCCACGTCAGCAGGAATGGCACAAAAAATCCGGGGGCTGTACGGATCGAAAAAACGCTCATGTCGCAGGAAGGCAGATGACTCCTGCTAAAACTACAAAGAATGCCCCATGAACCCCTTATTTTTCAGGGTGAATGCCTGCGAGCCTGCCGGCTGGTCCAGCTTTTGGCAGCGTACAGGGATACATACAGGGTATTTTTGCTGCCGTATTTCGCTGGATCCGGGTTTTCCTTGCTAACAAATTGCTGTGGAACCGGGCCGGCGGGGGTGAGCAAGCCTGCCTGCTCCCTCAAAAACGAGATCGACGGCGCGTAGTAGTACCCACCGCCCCTGAATCGCACCACCTCTGAAAAAAGCTGGGCGAATTGGCCTCGATCGGAGCGCGGCCATTTTTGTGAATCGCTTTCGCCGGCCGGAGCAGCATGCCGGCCCACCAGGGGGTCGATGCCCGGGACTTCCCGGACTCTGTTTTCCGGATAATGCGGATTGTTCAGCCAGTTTTTCTGGATGTAGGCAAACTGGTCGGCGATGCTGGCCTGATAGGACAAGAATTGCAAGCCCACCCCCTCGTCCGGCCGGTCGGCCAGGTTGGGATCGCGCTTTCCGTAGGCCACGCCCCGGCGAATGATGAGATGGCGGTGCGAGAACTGTCGCGGGTCTCTGGGGTTCGCTTTGCGAATGTGTGCGTGAAACGGACAGATGCGTCCGTGGGGATCATTGCTGTAGTCAAAGTACTGATCGTTCCAGGCCTGGCCGTAGTCAAAGACCAGTGGGCGGCCGGTCTTATACCGGCCGAAGACCTGAGCGCCGATTTTACCGACAGGCTGACCGGTCAGTCCGGCAATCCTGGCAATCTCCTCGTGGAAGGTAGCTACCTTCTGCTCCAGTTTGCGATACACCAGATAGCTGCCGTATCGCCCGTTGCCCTCCGCGGCCAGGGCCAGGGGCAGGTTTTCGGTGCGGAGCCTGAGACCCTCTTCCCAAAACGGGATCTGGCTAATGCCATCCCGGTAGCCGAAGTGTTCGACCTCCCGCCCGTTGTGCATCAGTTTGTAGCCCGTCTCCCAGTGCCTGGATCTGGGGTCGGTGTATTCCGCGCTCAGGGTTTCAATCGCTTCGCAACGAAGGGCCAGGCGAGCCGGCTGGTCGTCCGCCAGGATAAGCAGGACGTGGTAGTCCTTGGCCAGGTCCGGCTCCCATTCGCGGCTGGGAACGTCTCTCAGCGCTTCCTGGCTGAAGCCACTGCCCATTCCGCTTCGGAAAAAAGGGTCGTTCGGCCAGCGCCCCTCGGGTAAGCCCAGGTCTTCATAAATGTGCCGGCTCAACAGCAGGCTAAGGACTAACTTTCCATCGTGCTCAGGGTCGTAGGTGCGGCGCGTCAAACGGTCTTCGTATTGCCGTGCGGCAGAAGTCAGGTCCTCGGATTCCAGGAATTGGCGGAGCCATTTTCGGAATTCCAACCGGATGTTTGCCTGGGGAAAGCGAAGGAAAAGGAGCCGCACGTGCTGGCGTCCGTGGGGCAGTAGAATGTTGGCCTGAATGTCGTGCAACGGGTAGCCACCCCAGGCCGCTTGTGTGTTGTGGACGGACATGTGGGTCGGATTAAGCTCCCGCCAGACCCAAGGCGTTGCGAAGCATGGCCTCGTCAAATACAGCCGTGGGCGGTTGGGAAAAGGGCGGGCAGGAAAGCCCTACGTTGTGGTGATCTTCTTTGAGGTAATCGGTGACTTCCTCCCCCTCGATTTCCCTGACGCCCACATATACCCGGAAATACTTTTCCTCACCTGCCGGGTTTTTGAAGACGGGGTAGCGCGCAGCAAATGCAATGGCTTCCGGATGACCGACCACGTAGCCCAATTCCTGAATGCCGCAGTATTCAGCAGCCGTCGAGTAGGGTTCGGCCTCCCCGGGTGGAGATACTTGGTTAAACCAGTCATTCGGGTTGGAGATGACCTTTTTCAGGTCGGCGATTCGCGTGATAGGCATGATACTGGGGTATTATACGGATTCAATGCTCCTAAAATAGGGGCGTGCAAGAAGCCGTACCCATGCCGTTTCCCCGGCGCCCGGCTTGTTTGAATCAGTGGCCCTTTTCCCTGAAGGAAGGTCAAATCGTGTCCAGTCGCTGGAACAACTCTTCGCGTTTGGACCGGGATACGCTCACCTGAGCGCCGTTTTGCAGCTCGAGGTGGCTTCCCTGATGCATGTACGAACTCACGTAGGTGAGATTGACCAGATGGGAGCGGTGTACGCGCATAAATTGGGGGTAAGGACGAAATTGCTCCTCGTATTCCCCGAGGTTGACCGAAGCGATCACCTTGTGGGGCGGGGTGGCAAAGTGGAATTCGGTGTAATTGGTATCCGCTTTTAGCCGGATAATATCCGCCACGCGCCGGTAGATAATGCTTTGTTGGGTGTGAATGGCCAGCAAAGTGGGCAGCTTTTGCTCCGGAAGATTGCGAAGTGCCTCCTGCAGGATGCGGATCTGCTCTTCGGTGGTCCTGCGCTTGCGTTCCGCTCGACGGGCGCCGTTGAGGGCGCGCCCCAGGTCACCCGAGGTGATGGGCTTGGTGAGGAAATCTACAGCGCTGAAGCGAATGGCGGTTTGAGCATAGTGGCTGTGGGCCGTGATGAAAATGACCCAGCAGGTAGGTTCTCCCAACTGCTCGAGAAGGTCAAAACCTTTCCCATCGGGCAGCTCAATGTCCAGAAACAGCAATTCAGGCTCCAGGCGCCGAATGCCGGCCAAGCCTTCAGCTATGTTGTAGCAATGGGCCAGCACCTGTATATCGGGCTGGTGAACGCGCAGCAATTCTACGAGCGCGTCGTGGCTATCGGGCTCATCGTCAACGATCAAGGCGGTCATGACTGGGGTTATTCGTTTTTCGCTCTTCTCTGGGTTTCTAATGTAGAAAGAGTTTATCATATTTAACCCCTGCCGAAAAAATCCCTTTTGCCGGTTGGCAAGCCGCACCTCATCTGTTCAGAAACCGCATTGCATGTCTATCTCCATCGCATCCTACAACGTGAACGGCATCCGGGCCGCTGTCAATAAAGATCTGCCCGACTGGCTGAAGGAAAACCGCCCCGATATTTTGTGTGTACAAGAAACCAAGGCCCGGCCCGAACAGGTGAACGTGGAGGTCTTCGAGGAGCTGGGATACCGGCATTTCTGGCATTCGGCCGAGAAGAAGGGCTATAGCGGGGTGGCAACCCTGACCACCCGCGAGCCGGATGCCGTTATCGAAGGCTGCGGCATAGCCGAATACGACCAGGAAGGGCGCATCCTGCGCACGGACTTCGGCGACTGGACCCTGCTCAACTGCTACTTCCCCTCCGGCACCACCGGCGATGCACGCCAGGCTTTCAAGATGCAGTTTCTCGAGGACTTCGTGCCCTGGGTCCGGCAGCTACTGGCCGAACGGCCGCGCCTCATCGTGGTGGGCGATTACAACATTGCCCATACCGAAATGGACATTCACGATCCGGTCCGCAACAAAAAGACCTCCGGCTTTTTGCCCGAAGAACGGGAATGGCTGAGCCGCTGGTTCGAGCAGGGCTTTACCGATGCCTTCCGCCACCTGAACCCCGATAAGGTGGAGTACAGCTGGTGGAGCTACCGCGCCCAGGCCCGTGCCAAGAATAAGGGATGGCGCATCGACTACCAGTCGGTGACCGACAACCTGGCCGATAAACTGCGACGGGCCACCCATCGTCAGGAAGCCGTACATTCCGATCACTGCCCCGTATGGGTGGAAATTGACCTGCCATGAGCCCTTCCTATTCGATCCAGACCGGCGATATAGCCATAGCGGTAGCCCTTTCCCGCCAAATTCCCGAATTTCTGGATCCCTATCCCGCGGAGGTCTATCATAGCCGCCTGGCCGGTAAGCTGCATCTGCTGCTCATCGCCTGCTCTGGCGATGAGCCCATCTCTTTATCCTCATGAGCGGGCTGTTCACGCCCATTGAAAGCATGCCGCCCTGGGCGCAGGCCATCACCCATTTCAACCCGGTCAAGTATTTTGTGGAACTCATGCGGCTCGTACTGCTCAAGGGCAGCGGCTGGGCAAATGTGCAGAGGCACTTTTATTATCGGGCTGATGGCTGTAGGGGTCAATGGATTTGCCGTGTGGAGTTATCGCAAAACGGCGGCCTGAAAAAGCCGGCCAGGCTTTGTACTTTGGCTGCTAAAATGCACACGCCCATGCGCGCCCTTCTTCTCTTGCTCTTTGCTCTGGGTTCCGCGATGCCCCTCTTGGCCCAACAATTCCACGGCGGCATCCGCGCCGGCCTCACCTTCAACAATAAGCTGGGACCCCGGGAAACCGACCCCAGTGGTGCGGAAGCCGAGAACATTCGCTACAACACCGGCTTTCACGTGGGGCCTACCTTCAGCTATGAGTTTAATTCGTATTTCGCGCTTCGGGCCGAACTCTTGTTTTCGCAAAAGGGCTACCGGTACGATTACGACGGAAGATCCTACCTGGTCCTGCTCTTTGAGTCAGGCGAAGCTTTTATCACCCAGGGCAACCGGAATATGACCCTGGAGGTAGACCTCAACTACCTTCAGCTACCCATCCTGGCGGTGGGCCGCTTCGGTCCGCTGGAGGTTTTGGGCGGCGTGAACTTCAACTATCTGGTGGGCGCCCGGGCTGAAGGGCAGTTGTTCTACAACGATCAGAACCAACTGCTGCCCGAGCTGGAGATCGGCCAGGAGCACCGCTACTTCAGCGATGCGCACGAGCGCGTGGGCAAAGGGGAGGACATTCCCTTTCTGCTGGGCGGCGCCACCGTACTGGTGCCGGAGCGCATGGGCGCTTATTACGAAAACCCGAGGCCGGACGAAGACTTGTACCGCCGTTTCGAGGCCAGCCTGGTTGGCGGCCTGGGCTTCTACCTGGGTACCGGCTTGTACCTCACCGGCCGGGTCCAGTACGGCCTCAACGACATCACCAACGATGCGCAGGACTTTCGCCGCAGCGAACTCGACGATCAGCTTCAAGTGATCTTGGCGGATGATTTTGATCGCAACCTCACCTTCGAGCTGTCGGTAGGATTCCGCATCTGAGGTCATAGCAAACCCGCGACATGGAACTCAACTACAAAATGCTGGGCCAGGGGGAGCCCCTGCTCATTTTGCACGGCCTGTTCGGCATGCTCGACAATTGGCAGACCCTGGGGCGCCGCTTTGCGGAGCACCACCTGGTCTACCTGCTGGATCAGCGCAATCACGGCCGATCGCCCCATGTGCAGAGCATGTCCTATCCGGAGATGGCCGAGGATCTGCACGAATTCATGGTGGCCAACTGGATCCATGAGACCAGTGTCCTGGGGCACTCCATGGGCGGTAAAACAGCCATGCAGCTGGCCCTGACCTATCCCGATTCCGTGAGCAAGCTCATCGTGGTGGATATGGCTCCCAAAGCCTATTCCGGGGGACATGAGTTCATTTTCGAAGCTTTGCAGGAACTGGACCTGCAGGCGATCCAAGACCGGCAGGAAGCCGATACCCAACTCGCCGAACGCATCGCCGAGCAGAGCATCCGCCTGTTTTTACTCAAGAACCTGAGCCGGGCAAAAGGAGGCGGCTACCGGTGGAAAATGAATCTTCCGGTGATCTACGAGGATTACCCGCAGATCCTCGCTCCTCTGGAAGCCGGCTCCACCTATCCGGGGCCGGCCCTGTTCATCCGGGGCGAAAGGTCGGGCTACCTGCGCGACGAAGACTGGCCGGACATCCTGGAGCGCTTTCCCCAGGCCCGGTTGGAAACCGTAGCGGGAGCCGGGCATTGGGTTCATGCCGAAGCGCCCGACGAGCTGTTCCAGTTGGTGATCCGGTTCCTGCGCGAAGGCGAATAGCAGCATACTGCAACCGCAATGCCCTCTGAAGCGTTATTATGCAGCGCTGAGTCGAACGGACATCAAGAGTCGCCCCACGGAATACTGGGTTTTGCTTTCGCAACGGAACTCCCTGTTCTGCCCCATTCGGGCTTCGGTAATCCAAACGGAGAAGCCATACCCAGTGGGAGGCAGCTATCGAGCCTGAAGGAGGGCGTCGCTTTCGTCCGGACATTCAGCGAAAAAAAATTGCGACAATAGGCCGCTCGGCCATTTCGTTCATTTCACATCGACCGAGTTCGTTCGGCAAGAACAGCAGCCCTCGGGCTGCTATCCGGAGGGGCTCCCAAGAAAGATTACTATGCAGCAGTTGGGAAAACGCTTGACCATTCTGGTTGTCGTGGTCACCCTGGGAATGTCCGCTACCTTTCAAGCGGATAACAAGGAATTCGAGATCACCAAGAACCTGGAGATCTTCGTCAACTTGTACCGGGAACTCAATACCTATTACGTGGACGAATTGGATCCCGGCGAGCTCATGCGCACCGGCATCGACGCCATGGTGGGCAGCCTGGACCCGTTCACCAACTACATTTCCGAATCCGACATCGAGGGCTACCGCTACATGACCGAAGGCCGGTACAACGGCATCGGCGCCATGAGCGAGATGATCGATGATTACGTGACCATCACCGAGTTGTACGAAGGCCAGCCGGCCGCAACCGCCGGTTTGAAGGTGGGGGATCAGATCGTGGCAGTGGACGGCAAGGAAGCCAGGGGAAAGACCCCGGACGAGGTCAATGAGATCCTTCGCGGCTTTCCGGGCACAGAGGTGAAGCTCACCCTAAAGCGACCCGGCCGGGAGGAAACCATCGACATCCGCCTGGTGCGCGACGAAGTGAGTATTCCCAATGTGCCTTACAAGGGCCTGGTAAGCGAGGATATCGGCTATATCGCCCTCACCACTTTTACCCGCAATGCCGGCCGAAATGTGGGCAAAGCCCTGAAGGAACTTCAGGTAGAGCAACCCAACCTCAAGGGCATTGTCCTCGACCTGCGCGGCAATGGCGGCGGCTTGCTCACCGAAGCTGTAAACGTCGCCAATGTATTTATTCCCAAGAACGAGCTGGTCGTGACCACCAAGGGTAAAGTCAAGGAGTGGGACCGCAGCTTCAGGACCCAGAACACGCCCATTGATACGGACATTCCGCTGG
This sequence comes from uncultured Saprospiraceae bacterium, assembly GCA_964595955.1. Taxonomy (GTDB): domain Bacteria; phylum Bacteroidota; class Bacteroidia; order Chitinophagales; family Saprospiraceae; genus JAJDFU01. Next base: position 8,993 of record CAZQSF010000051.1, on the reverse strand, counting down.
TTGTGCTGATCGACCAAAACTCGGCTTCGGCCTCCGAGATCGTCAGCGGGGTCATCCAGGACTACGACCGGGGCGTGCTCATCGGGCAGCGGACCTACGGCAAAGGCCTGGTGCAAAATACCCGGGATGTGGGCTACAATGCGAAGGTCAAACTCACCACGGCGAAGTATTACATTCCCAGTGGGCGTTGCATACAGAGCGTGAAGTACAAAGAGGGCGAGCCCGTGCATATCCCCGACGATGAACGCCAGCCGTTCAAAACCCGAATCGGGCGCACCGTACTGGATGGCGGAGGGGTCAAGCCCGATATTTTGCTGGAAGAGATCACCGACAACCAGGTTGTGAAAAGCCTGATCGAGGATCACTACCTTTTCGATTACGTTACCCAATTCTGCCTGGAAAACGAGACGATCCCAGAAGTGGAAGACTTTTCGTTCGATGCGTACGCCGACTTTCAGGCCTTCCTGCAGAAACGCAATTTCGAGTACAAGACGAAAAGTGAAAAACTGCTGGAAAAACTGGAGGAGGTCAACCGCGAGGAGGGATATTCGCTGGAGGACGAATTGGAGGATATCGCCGAGGGCCTGGACAAGGTGAAGCGAGCTGCCATACTCGAACACAAGGAGGCCATCCGCAAACTGATCGAAGAGGATATCGCCACCCGATATTATTATCAGGTGGGCAAAGTGAAAATGCGCCTCAAGAACGATGCCGAAATTACCAAGGCTATCGAGCTGCTCAACGATGCGGATGCCTATAGGGCTCTGCTGAAGTAAGCGCTCAAGCCCTGCGTGGCGACCGGAGGCCTGTTCTGCGGTCGTCCGGGATTACTCGACCAGTTCTTCTTCTTCCTCTTCCTGCCGGTACTTCTCTACGTTATCCGCAGCCCCTTCCTTTTTGGTGAAGGCCACGTAGAGCATTACGGCAGCCGTGCCGAAAATGACGAGTACCATAAAACCCATGAGCAGGTTTGCGGTCAGCCAGTCAACGAGGTACATAGCTAGAATGTATTTTTGAATTCCCAAAATAACGGCGCCCTGCCGGGCGGTGCCTGATAAAATTCACATTCGATATTGATAATTGTCATTCATTGCAGGCTGGGTGTTACTTTAGCTCTCCTGAACGAACACCCGCCCGACATGCTGCGCCCGATTGTCTTTTTCCTGTTTCTTCTTTTTTGCCTTCCGCTTCACAGCCAGATCATCAATACGGAATCCCTTCGCTTGAACGTCAAAAAAGAGGGCTGGCAAGGCTTTGCAGAGGTCGGGTTCAACATACGCCGCAACAAGGCCGGCCGGTTTTTCGACTTCAATAACGAAGCGCGCCTGGAGTATCTGAAGAACAACCACCGGCTCATTTTTCTGGGTACATACTACCTGACCCTATTGGAAGATCCCGAAAACCCGGACGAAACCCGCTCCGTATTTTCCAATCGCGCCTTTGGCCACATTCGCTACAATTATCGCTTCAATGCCTGGTTTGTCTGGGAGGCTTTCACCCAGGTGCAGCGCAATGTGATTCAGGAGATCAACGTGCGTGCGTTGTGGGGCACGGGGCCCCGGTTCAACATCGTGCGGCAGGACTCGCTTTACCTCAACCTGGGCGGGTCGGTGATGTACGAATACGAGGAGGACAGCGGCCTGGAGGACGCCATTACTTACCATCGCGATTTCCGGGCAACCGTGTATGCGGCTTTTACCTGGTTGCCCAGCAAAACGGTGGGCTTTAACCACACGCTCTACTATCAACCGCGCATCAACCGGGTGTCGGACTATCGCATCACCTCCTTGAACAACCTGAGCTTTGGCATCTCCAAATACTTGTCCTTTCAGTTTTACCTCAACTTCATCTACGATGCGGCCCCTCCGGAGACTGTACCCCGGCTGATCTACGCCGTTCGCAACGGGATCCGATTCCAGTTTTGAGAAGGATGGGAAAAATCGAGAGGCGAATGACTTTTGTCCTTGAATCGCCTGGATGAATGAAGCAACTTTCGATCAAAAGAGAGCCATGCCCCCTAATCAGAATCCTGTAGACGTTGCTGACCTGGGCCGGCGCATTCAGGAAATTATCGAGCGCGTGCTGGCCAGAGAAGCGGAATATGAGACCATGCTCAGCCAGGTGGACCCGTCCAACCTGAGCAGTGCGCGCAATTTGGTGCACTACCTGACCATGCGCACCTTCGACTTGCGCACGATCCAGGACCAACTGGCCATGCTGGGCATTTCAGCGATTGCGCATGCAGAGGGCTACACCCTGGCCAACTTGCTGAATATTCACCGGCTGCTGCAACTCCTGCAGGGCGATCGTTCGGAGGGCAAAGAGTGGGACGGAAGGGCTCCGCTCAACTACAGGCAGAGCCGCAGTAAACTGCTGACCCACACCCGGGAGCTTTTCGGCGCCGGACGACCCGACTGCCAGGCGCGCATTATGGTCACCATGCCTTCCGAAGCGTCCGAAGACTACGAATTGCTTCGCGACCTCATCCGTGCCGGCATGGATATAGCGCGTATCAACTGCAGCCATGACGATCCCGAGCGTTGGGAGGCCATGATCGAAAACATTCGCCGGGCCGAGAAGGAAACGGGCCGCGAGTGCAAGGTCTACATGGACCTGGCCGGCCCCAAACTGCGCACGGACTTTCCGCCTCCTCCCGGGCAGGAAAACAAGAAAAAGCCCGGTCTGCGGCTCTTCCCGGGCGACCGCATCAAGGTGTGCCGCCATCAGGTGAGCAGCGTGACGCCTACCCACCAGAACGCCCGCTTCGTAGCCCGGATTTCTGCCTCCCTGCTTGCGATTTTTGAAGACGTGCATGTGGGGCAACGCGTTTTTTTCGACGACGGGAAAATCGGCGGCCGCATAAAAGAGGTGCTGGACGACGGCTTTCTGGTAGAGGTGGAGCAAGCCGGAATGACGGGTACCAAACTGCGAAGCGACAAAGGGATCAACCTGCCGGATACTCAATTGCGAACCCCATCCCTCACCACCGACGATCACGCCAACCTGCCCTTCATTGCCCGCCATGCCGACCTGGTGGGCTACTCCTTTGTGCGCAAGCCCAGCGATGTCGAACAATTGCAGGAAGAACTGCGGCGACTCGGGCGCGAAGACATGGGCATTATCCTCAAGATCGAAACCAAGGAAACGTTCGACAACCTCCCTGAGATCTTTTTGACGGCCATGCGCAGCCCGCATGTGGGCGTGATGATCGCCCGGGGCGACCTGGCCGTGGAAATTGGCTTTGAACGCATTGCCGAAGTGCAGGAAGAGTTGTTGTGGCTTTGCGAGGCAGCTCACCTGCCGGGAATCTGGGCCACCCAGGTGCTGGAAAAACTGGCCAAGAAAGGCCAGGCCAGCCGGGCTGAGATCACCGATGCCGCCATGAGCGGACGGGCCGAATGCGTGATGCTCAACAAAGGGCCCTACATCGTGAAAGCCGTCGATACCCTGGCCGACATCCTCACTCGCATGCAAGCCCATCAGGTGAAGCGCAAAGCCAGTTTGCGCCCGCTGAATGTGGCCCGCAACTTCGCCTTCGACACCGAGAAACCCCAGAAGGCAATTTGAATGATGCGCCGGTTCGCTCGAATCGCATGGATGTATTGGATTTTAGGTGTACTCCTTTGGACCTGCCAACGGGCGGAGGGGCCACCCTATCTGGCGACGGAAAATCCGAAAGATTCTCTCCGGTGGCGGGTTGAGTGGAAGCCGCTGGATACCCTGCCGGTAGACCGTCCGGTATCAGTGAGGGAGTATTTTGCGTATCTGGACAGCCTGGTGCAAAGGTGGGATTCCCTTTGCCCCTACGACCTCAACGAACACCTGCTGGTGCGGAGCAATCCCTGGCTGATCGACCGCCTGCAACGCACGGATTACTATTACCTCGCAGCTCGAGATTCCTTTGTGTACGATCAGAATTCACTGACGGTTTTGCAAGAGGGCGACACCTTGTTCTTGCCCGGTGAAAAACTGGCCCGCCTGATCGAGGCCCAGCAAAAGCGGATCGTGCTGGATGTGAACATTCCGGAGTACCGTCTGCGCATACTGGATCCGCCCGACACGCTTTTCACCTTTCCGGTGCGCGTAGGGCGCAATGAGCGCAAGTACCTGGCCATGAGCAGGCGGGTCACTGACCTGCGAACCCAACCTGGGGCGGGGCAGATCGTGCGCATCAGCAAAAACCCGGCCTTCATCAACCCGGCCAACTGCCGTCCCTATCAACAGACGCGGCGCGATGACGGCCGCCTGACGACCCTGCCGCGCATTCCCTGGATCGAACCCGAGATCAACGGTGTTTGCCACGGCCACCTCATCCATCCCACAACCAATCCCAAAACCCTGGGGCGTGCGTATTCCAACGGCTGTGTAGGCGTAAGCGAATGGGCCATGTGGCGCATCTACTACTACGCCCCCCTGGGCACCCAGGTCCGGTATCGGTACGACCTGCGCGTGCCCGGCCCGGAAGGCGATACCATCGAATGGCCCGACATCTACGGCTGGGGCGGTAGGCCGGTCCGGTGATCGTTCGCCAACGGCATTTCCACAGCCCTTGTAGAGGGCGGTTGCATTTCCTACGGGCTTTGGTGGACAATCCGGGCTGCCTGTGGCCGCCCTCAGCGCCTCGAATGCACCGCCATGCGGTTGCCTTCGGTATCCAGGAAGAGGCCCATGTAGCCCACGTCCTCGTTGATGAGGGTTTTGGGCTGGAGGACCCGGCCGCCGGCCTTTTCCACGCGACCCAACTCCACGGCAAGGTCGCCCGAGCGAGCGGTGAAGTAGATCAGGGAACCATCGGCGGATGGGCGGTAATGATCGGGATGGTACACCAGCGAGCCGGGTGCACCGATGCCCGTTTCGGTGAAGGGAAACCAGGCCATGTCCAGCGGCCCCATGGGGTGGCGCTCCAGCTTCAGGTCGAGCACCTGCTCGTAAAAGCGAATGGCCCGATCCATATCGGATACGGGAATCTCAAACCAGCCTACTACATTTTTGTCCATGTGCATACGTTTTTGAACTGAGGGCGCGCAACAGGCCTGCGGTTTGGTGATTCGGCAATAAGCCCGCGATCAGGCTCTTGTCGATGGGCCTTTGGCGGATCACAAACCCTGCCTGCACGCACGTTCAGTCTGGTGATGAACAGATCAAACGTTCCGTCCTTATGCACTCAAGTGGAGGATGCTCATGAAGTATGAGTGGTGTAAAAATACGGGAATCGGAGTACCAGGTCAAGGTACGGTGGTCCGTTTTCCGGCATAGGTCAGGCATCGTCCGCCGGCTGGGGGTCTTGCCAGAAGCGGGTCCACCGCCGCTGCCGCCACCAGAAAAAGACGCGGGCAAAGGCAAAGACGAGGGGGGTGAGCCAGCCGGCACCTACCTCTACCGTATCGGTATAGCGGGTTTGACCCGGGCCGGCAGGCTCCAGGGCAATGCGGTGGTCCCAGGTGGAAATGAGCCGGCTGTGGCCCTGATCGTGCAACTGCCTGTTGCCGGCATCCAGGCTGATCACGATCCACTGTTCGCCCAGGGGCAGAAAGCCGAACAGGTACATCTTCACCAGATAGCGACCCGGCACCCAGCGCTCCGGCAGGGGATGATCCGGATGGGGCACAAAGCGGACCAGGGGCGCGGATACGTAAAGGAAGGAGCGCGGGTACTGCAACTCTTCCCAGAAGAGCCCGGGCGAAACCGGATGTATGGAGCTGAGCTGAAAGCGCATGGGGTTTTATCTAAAATGACCACCTGAAAAGCGGATGGTTTGCTCCTATGGCGAGCATTCACATACCCCCTAGCCAGAAAGTAGCCGATGGGCGTTCGCTTTACTATGCCGCATCTCATGGCTTCCGGCTTTTCGGCTGCTCGCGCAAGTCGAAAAAAACCCTTCGATTTTTTTTCATCCTCTGAGGCCACTGCGTGGGGCTAAGAACCAACTCAAACGCATTGAAGGGGTGTTCTCCCGTGTGCAATCCCCCACACCCAAACTCAAACCCAACGTAGGCCTGAGACTAGTGGGGTGTGCCTTGAGCTGTTACGCCCCACGCTTAGTCTCGGCGGCCCTGTGAGTGCCACCGAGCCTTGCCGGCCCGCGGATAGGTGCTACCCGGACGAGACTTTTGAAGTCTCCAAGACTTCAAACGTTTGGGCTGCGTTAGTGGCTGGCTCAGTAATGACGAGGCTTTCCGCCTGTCATCATGCAAGCAGTCGACTTCAAGGCGGCCTGAGACTAGCGATGGGCTTTGAACGGTACGACCCACACCTAATGATTATGAAAGTCGTGTAAAACCCTCACACCCACTCCCAAACTCAAACTCAAACCGCAAAACCAAAGGTTTTGCACTTAATAGCCCGCCGCCCGGTCGTCTTCGCCGCGCCTGAAATCAGCGGCCCCTTCCCATTTGCCGTCCGGGCGCCGCAGGATGGCCTCGATCTTGCCCAGGTAGTTGACCTTTTTCAGCTTGTGCCCCATGGCCCGGAGGGAGTCTTGCTGGGCTGCTCCGATGGCCCCTTCGCGATACTGGATGGCGTCGGGGATCCACTGGTGGTGAAAGCGGGGGCGGTCCACGGCCTCCTGCATGGGCCAGCCGTACTCGGCCACCCGCACCACCGACTGGAAGACGGAGGTGATGATGGTGGAGCCGCCCGGCCCGCCCAGCACCATCCACAGCCGGCCGTCCTTTTCGAGTATGGTCGGCGACATGGAGCTGAGCATGCGCTTGCCGGGTGCCACGGCATTGGCCTCGGCCCCTACCAGGCCGTATTGGTTGGGTACGCCCGGCTTGGCGCTGAAGTCGTCCATCTGGTTGTTGAGCACGAAGCCGGCTCCGCGCACGTACAGGCCCGAGCCGTAGTTGCCGTTGAGGGTGCTGGTGAGGGCCAGGGCGTTGCCTTCGGCATCCACCACGGAGATGTGGGTGGTCTCGTAGGTCTCTTTGAATACCGCCTCCACATCGAGGAATTGCTGGTAGGGCGTGGCGCTGTCCGGCCGGATGGAGGCGAACTTCCGCTGCAGGTAGGTACTGTCCAGCAGTTGCTCTACCGGCACCTCCACCCGTTCGGGATCGCCCAGGTAGGCGGCCCGGTCGGCATAGGCGCGCTTCTCCAGCTCGACCAGGCGGTGGATCATGGCCGTGCTGCCATAGGGCGGCAGGGGCTCCATTGCCAGCCCGTAGAAGAGCTGACAGAGCAGGATGCCGCCGCTGGAGGGCAGGCCCATGGAGAGGAGGCGGTAGTTCTTGTAGGAGCAGCTGATCGGCTCGCGCCAAACGGCTTCGTAGCTGCTGAGGTCGGCCGGACTGATGAGGCCGCCGCTGCGCTGCATTTCGGCTGCGATCAGTTCGGCGGTGCGGCCCTCGTAGAAATCCTCCGCCCCTACGGCCCGGATGCGGGTCAGGGTCTCGCCCAGCTCGGCATAGCGGATGGTATCGCCTGCCTGCCACTCGCCCTCCCGCAGCATGGGCAGTGCCTTGCCGGGGTTGACGGTTTCGAACAGGCTGCGGTATCGGTTCAGCCGCTCGGCTTCGGCAGCCGTGAGGGGGTAGCCCTCCGTAGCCAGCCGGATGGCGGGATCCAGCAGGGGGCGGTAAGGCAGGCGCCCGTAGCGCTCGTGCAGGCGGAAGAGGCCCCGCACTGAGCCGGGTACGCCCACGGCCAGGGCACCGTAGCGGCTCAGGCTGTCCACGGCCTCGCCCCGGGCGTCGAGGAACATGTCGCGGGTGGCGGCGGCCGGGGCTTTCTCCCGGAAGTCGAGGCTGCCGGCCTGCCCGTCGGCCCGTCGGAAGACCGCAAAGCCGCCCCCGCCCAGGTTGCCGGCCCGGGGGTGGAGCACGGCCAGGGCAAAGTGGGCGGCAAAGGCCGCGTCGAAGGCATTGCCGCCCCGGCGAAGGACGTCGCGGGCGATCTCCGCGGCCCGGAAGTGGCCGGTGACCACCATGGCCGAGTCGGCCAGTACGCCCACGGCAGGAGCAGGGGGTGGCTCCGGGCGCCGGCAGGTAGCGAGCAGGAGGAAGAGCACGGACGCGAAGAGCAGCAGGGGATGCTTGGAAGTCATGGAAAATCTGGCTTGAAGCCGGAAATATAAAACACCCTGCCCGAACGGGGAGGATACCGGCTTTTGCTTTGCTTCAGCGATATGGGGGAAGGGAAGCCTGAAGGGCTGCTCGCCGGGGGGGTATACATCAGGAGTTGGGGGAAGCCTTTCTTGCCTCTTCTTTTTGGCCGCGTCAATTTACTGTGGACAGGAGAGCTGCTTTTACTCCTTTGGGCGATGGGAAGACAGTCCGTTCAATCGGGCAAAGTTGCGCAAAGTTGGGCAAAGTAAGTACCTGATCTTGACAAGTGTACACCTTCTGAATATATTCGTAACGTCAATTTATTTTTATTGTATCGCCGATCAATCCTTTCTTTATGAAACAGATAAGAAGCACCGAATCATGGAGGATTTTTATCTCCCTGCCATTTCTGTTCTTTTTTCTAATGGTTTTTTGGAGCTGCGAAAAAGAGGCTACCGGCTTTGAAGAACCGGTTCAACCTCAGGTGGAAAACAGGTCTGATTCCAACACAGAAGATATCCTCTGGGTTGTGGAAACGCTCCACGAGGAATCCGAACCGGCCGTCGTTGTATTCGTACAAAAGGAAAACGGAGAGGTCGATGTCATCGACCTGCTCACCTACGGCAGTGAAGCGGGGGACTATCCCCTGGATGATTTTCCGGTACCCGTAGTCGAAAAGATTGTTTGCCAAGGTTCCAACAACCTTCACTTTGCCCGCCGTGCCGGAGAATGGCTGGCCGCCCATCCGGGAGAGTGCCTCAAAGTTTGGACGGATGGGAATACCAACTATGCCGATGACCATTGCGATACTCGTGGGTGATGGGTAAGGCTTCTGTAAACCTTTTGCCTCCCTTCACGGTCTGCGAGCTCGGCGAGGGAAGGTGCAGGCTTCAACATATTCAACCCCTGCCGGGGTTGGTCCGCTCTTTCTTTGGATGCCCCCGATTT
>CAZQSF010000050.1:0-29204 GCA_964595955.1 uncultured Saprospiraceae bacterium | reverse complement strand
CGCTCGTCCGGATCTGTGGGGGAGCTACCGGGCAACCGGTGGCTCTACCCGGAAGCTTGCAGAAGGTCGCAAGGCATGCTCGCTGTAGACTCGTGTTGACCTCTTTTTAGGAGGTCAGGTTGTCAAAAATGATCCATTTTCTTTTTGGCTCAGGGGCAGTTCTTGCCAAAAGCCCTGCCTGGTTCGGCGCGATATGGGGAAACGGAACGCCTCGGCGAAGTCAGCGCAATTTGGGTGCTTCGATCCGAACCCGAGTATACCCCCCGTCTATACGTCCTTTCCGGTTTATCGGGCATAGGCCACCGATCGCTTCTCGCGAATGACGGTCACCTTGATCTGGCCGGGGTATTGCATCTCGTTCTGGATTTTTTCGGAGATCTGGAACGAGAGGCTGTCGGCATAGTCGTCCGATACTTTTTCGGCTTCGAGTACCACGCGCAGCTCCCGGCCGGCCTGCATGGCAAAGGCTTTCTGAACCCCGTCAAAGCCCATGGCCAGCTCTTCCAGTTCGCCGATGCGTTTGAGGTAGCTCTCCAGAATTTCCCGCCGGGCACCGGGGCGCGCTCCTGAAATGGCATCGCAGGCCTGAATGATAGGCGAGATGATGTCGGTCATTTCAACCTCATCGTGGTGAGCGCCGACGGCATTGCAAACCCCCGGGTGCTCGCTGTATTTTTCACAGAGCTTCATGCCGAGAATGGCGTGGGAAAGCTCGTTTTCCTCTTCCGCCACTTTGCCGATGTCGTGCAAGAGGCCGGCCCGTTTGGCTCGTTTGACCTGTTTGGGATTCAGGCCCAACTCGGCGGCCATAATAGCGCAGAGGTTTGCCGTTTCGATCGAATGTTTGAGCAGGTTCTGGCCGTAGGAAGACCGGTAGCGCATGCGCCCCACCATTTTCACCAGGTAGGGGTCCAGGCCGTGGATGTCCAGCTCGATAACGGTGCGCTCTCCGATCTCTACGATCTGCTCGTCCAGTTGCTTGCGGATTTTAGCCACCACCTCTTCGATGCGGGCGGGATGGATGCGGCCGTCGGCAACCAGGCGTTTGAGGGCCAGGCGGCACACCTCTCTTCGAATGGGGTCGAAGCTGGAGATAACGATGGCCTCAGGCGTATCGTCGACGACGATCTCTGCGCCGGTGGCGGCTTCCAGGGCGCGAATGTTCCGCCCTTCCCGTCCGATGATCTGCCCTTTGAGGTCGTCGCTATCCAGGTTGAAGACGGATACGGTATTTTCGATGGTGTATTCGGCGCACATTCGCTGGATGCTCTGCACGACGATCTTCTTAGCATCTTTGGCTGCGGTTGCTTTCGCCTCTTGCAGGATGCGCTTGCGAAGGCCGAGCGCTTCGGTTTCGGATTTGGCCTGAACGGCTTCCAACAGCTGCTCGCGGGCCTCCGTTTCGCTGAGCTTGGCCACTTGCTCCAGGGCTTTGATGTGCTTTTCGTTGGCGGCATCCAGCTCTTCCTTTTTGCGGGCGACCACCTTGAGCTGTTTTTCCAGGTTCTCCCGCACGGTGTGCGTCTCGGCTTCCCGCTGTTCGAGTTCGGCGACCTGCTCATCCAGGGCTTTGGCGCGCTGTTCGAGCTTTTCGCGGCGCTGAGCGATCTCGTTCTCCAGGTTTTTCACCTCCATTTCCCGTTCCTTCAACTCCACCTTGTGGGCGGTTTTTTCGCTGTCGAATTGCGAACGCAGGCGGTTGAAACGCTCCTTGGCTTCCTGGATTTTCTTTTGTTTGATGCGCTCGTTCTTGCTTTCGGCCTGGCCGACGATCTTTTCGGCCTGGGTTTCCGCATCATCCAGGATGCGCTTGGCCGACAGGCGGGCTTCCTGCACTTCCAGGTCTACTTTTTTATTTAGTTCGGCCAGTTGCCGGGATTGGGCGCTCTTCAAAAAAAAGCGCAACAGCACGAAGCCGATGAGGCCGCCCACAACCAGCCCTATGGCGAGTCCGATTCCAATGTCCATTGTTTTGCATTTAATAGGATCTACAATGCCGGCGGAGGGCCGCAAAGCGAGGTGGGGAAGCAGAGGGGGATATCAGGCGGCCAGCTCGTCGAGCAGGCTATCCAGGGAGTCGATGCGCCGGGACAGTTCCTCGTCCAGGGCGGCAGATTGTCTTTGGAGGTGCAGGTCAACGGCAAAGGTCAACAGGGCCATGGCCAGGCAATCCTGCTTGTCCTTATTGGTATACATCAGTTGAAAGCGGTTGACTTTTTCATTGACTTCCTTAACAATGCGGCGTATAGCGCTTTCATCTTCGCTTTTTATGCGCAGGGGATAGGGCCGATTGGCAATGAGTACCGTGATCTGTTTGGAATCCTTCTCTTCCATGGCTCACCTTATTGCTTCTCCAGCCAGGCTATACACGTATCGATCTCCTGAATATATTGGTCCAGATCATCCCTCAGCTGGTGCAGGGGCACCTCCTCTCCATCTCGGTTCGCCTCCAGTCTCCGCTGGGTTTCTTCCAATTTTTCTTTGAGTTCGGCCACTGTGCTCTGTTGCAGGTGGTCGAGTTCGGCTTTCAGCCGCTCGTTCTCGCGGCGCAGGCCGGCGTTCTCCATACGCAATCGTTCCAGGTTGAGCCCCAGTTGCTTGACTTTCAGCTCTATGGCCTCCAACTTGTCAGCTACTTCGGTCTTTTGCATAAGCGGATATTCACGGCTTGATCAACGACGGATGGAGGCTCCCAATTGCGCCTCGTAGGCCTGGATCAGTTGATCCATGAGTTTGTCCACCTCTTTGTCCTTCAGCGTTTTTTCCGGATGCTCCAGCACGAAACTGACCGCGTAGGATTTTTTGCCTGCTCCCAATTGTTCTTCGTTTTCGTACACGTCGAACAAGTCGGTCGTTTTCAGCAATTTTTTGCCATACTTTTTGGCAATGGATGCAATATCCTGAAATTTCACCGAATTATCAACCACCAGCGCCAGGTCGCGACGCACGGCCGGAAAGCGGTTGATTTCCTGGAAGGTGAGGCCGTCGGGCTTGACGGCGGCCGCCAGGTTTTCCCAGTGCAAATCGGCGTACAGCACCGATGTGCGGATATCCATGGCCTGGCTGATCGCAAGGGGGACCTGCCCCAATTCGGCCAGCACCACCGGACCCCGGTGGTAGGTCAGGCCGTACTGGAAGCGTTCGTCTTTCAGAACATCCTGCTGAAAGCGGCTGATGCCCAGGCGCATCAAGACGCTCTCTACCATGGCCTTGAGGGTGTAGAAGGTAACCGCTTGTTCGCGGTCGAACAGCCAGCTTTCCCGCCATCGTGCGCCGGTGAGGAAGAGCGCCAGGTGCTCGGTCTCCGAGATGCTTCCTTCGGCCTGCCGGTACGTCTTGCCAAACTCGAACAGCTTGAGGTCTTGCTGCTGGCGATTCTGGTTGTAGCGGATGGCCTCCAGGCCGGTGATGAGCATGGTGGGGCGCATAACGTCCAGGTGCACGTTGGAGGTGTTGTTGATGTAGACCAGGTCATCGGGAGCAATGCCCGGATTCGGACCCTCGATATAGTAGCGCGATTCGCTGAGCGAAAGCCCCATCATTTCCAGAAAACCCCGGCTGATGAGAAGCTGGCTGACCGCATCGCGCAGTTCGTTGGGCTCGGGGTAGGCGGCGATGGCCATAGCCGAGTGGATCTTTTCGGGAATGGGCACCTTGTCATAGCCATAGATGCGCAGGATCTCTTCGATCACATCCGCTTCGCGAGTCACATCGCTTTTGTTGGTGGGAACGCGGACCTGCAGTTCGTCTTCCCCCTGCTTTTCCGCCTCCATATCCAGGGCTTCCAGGATGCGCAACAGTTCGCGGGAGGTGAGTTCAAGGCCCAGCAACCGGTTGACCTGGGCCGGCCGTACCCGCACCGCGGCCGGACGGATCGGTTGGGGGTACCGATCTATGATATCCGAGGCGATGGTGCCGCCGGCAAGCTCCTGGATGAGGAGGGCTGCCCGTTTGAGGGCGTAAACTGTGATGTTGGGGTCGCTGCCTTTTTCATACACTTTGGCCGCATCGGTGCGCAGGTTGTAACGCATGCTCGTACGCCGGATCCATTTGGGGTCGAAATGGGCGGATTCCAGAAATAGCCGGGTGGTTTTCCGGGTCACCCCGGAGCCCAAGCCGCCGAATACGCCGGCTATGCAAAGGCCGTTCTCCTCGCCGTCGCAAATCATGAGGTCTTCGCTGCTGAGTGTGCGTTCCACTTCGTCGAGCGTGGTGAACGAGGAGCCGCTGGGCAGGGTTTTGACCACGATCTCTTTGGAGGGTATGGCATCCAGGTCGAAGGCGTGCAGCGGCTGCCCCAGTTCGTGCAGCACGAAGTTGGTCGCATCCACTACATTGTTGATCGGGCGCAATCCGATCGCTCGCAGGCGGCGCTTCAGCCAGTCGGGCGATTCCTTTACTTCAATGCCCTCCAGAGAGAGGCCGGAATAACGCGGGCAGGCTTCCGGGGCTTCCACTTCGACCTCCACGGTCTGATTGTGGTTTTCGACCTGAAAGGCACTTACGTCCGGCCAATGGATCGCACCGCCATGATCGTGGTTGACGCGCAGGTAGGCGGCCAGGTCGCGGGCTACGCCCAGATGGTTGGTCGCATCCGAACGGTTGGGCGTGAGTCCGATCTCGTACACGACATCTGTTTCCACCTCGAAATAATCGCTCGCCGGCATACCGACCTCGGCTTCGGGAGGGAGCACCAGGATGCCGTCGTGGCTGTGCCCCAGCCCGAGTTCGTCTTCAGCACAGATCATACCTTCGGAGACTTCGCCCCGCAGCTTTACCTTTTTCAGGGTCAGGGGATCGCCCTCGACCGGGTAGATGGTGGAGCCTACCGTGGCGACCACCACTTTCTGTCCGGCCGCTACATTGGGGGCACCGCAGACAATAGGCAGGGGGTCGCCATTGCCGATATTCACCCGGGTCACAGAGAGGTGGTCGGCATCGGGGTGGGAGCGGCACTCTACCACCTCTCCGATGACCACCCCTTTCAGGCCGCCGGGAATGCTTTGTACGTCTTCCATGCCTTCCACTTCCAGCCCCAGGGCCGTGAGTAAGGCGCCCAACTCATCTGGGGGCAGATCGATGTCCAGGTATTGCTTGAGCCAATTGAAGGATACCTTCATGACGAATGCTTCGTTTTTGCCGCGCGGGCGGTTTTGCCGAAGTGCAAAGATAGGAGATGAATCGGGTATGCAGGTGGTTTGGAGCGGGAGAGTATAATCTTCCAATGCAGGCTAAGGTAAGCAGACGGTTGCCTGCCAGCACCCGTCTGCCCGCCGGCCGGGTTACAGATGTTCTTGGAGGAATGCCAGCGCCAGAGCATGGGCCTTTTGGGTCGCTTCGGCATCGTACTGCGGGTTGGAGGGGTTGGCAAAGGCGTGTTCGGCATCGAACTGGTGAACCTGTATGCTCTTGCCGGTAGCCTGGGCCAGGCTCTCGAACTCGTTGACCACCTCGGGCGTGATCCAACCGTCCTGCTCGGCAAAAATGCCCAGTATAGGGGCTTGCAGGGGGGCCAGGGCATCGGCTTTTTGCACCGGCATGCCGTAGTAGATCACGCAGGCTTCGCCCTGCTCGCCGGCCAGGATGGACGCCTGAAGGGACCAGCCGCCGCCGAAGCACCAGCCGATGGTGCCAACGCGAGCGTCGTCGCCGGCCTTGTTGAGCGCGCCCCGGACGATGGCTTTGCCCCGGTCTTCAGTCATTGACTTCATGTACTGGCCGGCCTGGTCGCGGGTGGTGGCCACTTTGCCGTCGTACATGTCCAGGGCCATGACGTGCACGTCGTCCAGTTGCTCGTACAGGCGTTCGGCCTCGGCTTTGATGTGGTCATTGAGCCCCCACCATTCGTGGATGACGAGCAGGTATTTATCCGTGTCCCCTTCGGCCATGAGGGCATAGGCACTGCCTGTTTTGCCGTCGGGGGTGGGAAAGGTGATCATCTCGCCCTTGGCTTCGAAAGCCAGGGCCCCGGGCTCATCGTGGGCGTCTTTGAATTCGGCATCATCGGCAAATTGAGCCATGCCTTCCTCTGCCGACTGATCCTTGGGATTGTTCGTACAACTTCCTGCGGCAAAAAGCAGCAGGATGGCGATCCATGTCGTCTGTTTCATTGGGCTGTGGATTTGGTCTGTTTAAGGTGAAGGTACGCAATAGGTTGGGCGTATAAACAGTTCTTTCTCATCCTGAAAAAATCACAACCTTTGCAGGGCGAAAAGCGACAAACAGAAAACAGGACCATGGCAACCATCTCTAAAGCCGCCATTGCCTACGACCGCGGCGATTTCACCGACGAACAGTTGCTCCATCTGTATCGGGCACTCGTCAAGCCCCGCATGATCGAGGAAAAGATGCTCATTTTACTCCGGCAGGGCCGGATCAGCAAGTGGTTTTCAGGCATGGGCCAGGAGGCCATTTCGGTGGGTTGTGCCGAAGCGCTGCATCCGGAGGAGTTGGTATTTACCATGCACCGCAACCTTGGGGTTTTCACCAGCCGGCAGGTGCCGTTGGAGCGCCTCTTTGCCCAATGGCAGGGCAAGGCCAGTGGTTTCACCAAGGGGCGCGACCGCTCCTTCCACTTCGGCAGCATGGAACACGGCATCGTTGGCATGATCTCTCATCTGGGGCCGCAGCTATCGCTGGCCGGAGGGGCCGGGCTGGCGGCCAGGCTGTCCGGTACGCAGCAGGTAGCCCTGGCTTTTACCGGTGAAGGGGCTACCAGCGAGGGGGAATTTCACGAGGCCCTGAACGTTGCTGCCGTATGGAAACTCCCCGTGATCTTCACCATCGAGAATAATGGCTACGGCCTGTCCACGCCTACCAACGAGCAATACGCCTGCTCCCGGCTTGCCGAGCGGGGCGCCGGATACGGAATGCGCGCACTCACGCTGGATGGCAACGACGTGCTGGAGGTGAACCGAACGGTGCGTCGTCTGGCCGAAGAGTTGCGGGCAAAGCCCGAGCCCGTGCTGCTGGAGTGCCTTACCTTCCGCATGCGAGGCCACGAGGAAGCCTCGGGTACCAAGTACGTTCCCAAGGAGCTTATGGATGCCTGGGCCGCGAGGGATCCCGTGACCAATTACGAGCAATACCTGATGCAAACGGGCCTCCTCACGGAGGAAGAGCGAAAAGCGGTTCGCACATCGATCAGGGCCGAGATCGAAGCCGGGCTGGAGAAAGCTTTTGGTGAAGAAGCCATTTCCTCTCAGGCAGAGCGCGAAGTCGGAGACGTCTATGCCCCCAGTGCTTCTATGCCGACCCCCCCGGCTACTGCCCGGGCTTCCGAACGCCGCTTCGTGGATGCCATTTCCGAGGGGCTTCGGCAGGCCATGGAAACGCACGATCGGCTGGTGCTCATGGGGCAGGACATTGCCGAGTACGGCGGGGTCTTCAAGATCACCCAGGGCTTTTCGGAGCAATTCGGTACGGATCGGGTGCGCAATACGCCCCTGTGTGAGAGTGCTATCCTCGGCATCGGGCTGGGGTTGAGCCTGCGCGGCTACAAATCCATGGTGGAGATGCAGTTTGCCGACTTCGTGAGCTGCGGATTCAACCAGATCGTCAACAACCTGGCCAAGCTGCACTACCGTTGGGGGCAGGCCGCCGATGTGGTCGTTCGCATGCCCACGGGGGCCGGAGTAGGAGCCGGGCCCTTCCACTCCCAGAGCAACGAAGCCTGGTTTGCCCACACGCCCGGCCTCAAGGTGTTGTATCCCGCTACGCCTCGCGATGCCAAGGGCTTGCTGCTAGCGGCTTTTGAAGATCCCAATCCCATTCTTTTTTTCGAACACAAAGCCCTGTACCGCAGCCTGAGTGGTTCGGTGCCGGACGACTACTATACGGAGCCCATTGGAAAGGCGCGTTTGGCCCGGGAGGGCGACCAACTGTCGGTGATCACCTACGGCATGGGCGTACACTGGGCGCAGCGGGTTTGCGACGAGCTCGACATCTCGGCCGACATTGTAGACCTGCGCAGCCTGCTGCCACTGGATTATGAAGCGATCGACCGCAGCGTGGCCAAGACCAACAAGGTCATCGTTCTGCACGAAGACACCCTCTTCGGCGGACTGGGTGGGGAGCTGGCCGCCTACATCAGTGAGCATCTGTTCGAGCATTTGGACGGCCCCGTATTGCGGGTGGCCAGCCTGGACACGCCGGTGCCCTTTGCCGGCCCGCTGGAGCAGCAATTTTTGCCCGTCGATCGTTTTCGGGATGCAGTGCGCAGGCTGGCCGCCTATTGAAGCATTCCCCGCGGATGAGAAGCCGTGCAATCGCAGGAGGAGGGATACGCCTTCGTACCCTGTCCTGACATCCGTAGGATCGTCATGGATCAGCATTCCCCATTGCTCAGGGTTCGGGCTAGTGAAAACGCCCAAACCACTTCGAAACGGATATAGAATAACGCAAACAGCATACATGAATCTGGACGACATCGTAGCCGTAAGCGGCCTGCCGGGGCTCTACCGCCTGGCAGCCAACCGAAGCAACGGCCTGATCGTGGAGGACCTGGACACCGGCAAGCGGCGGTTCGCCTCAGCGCGAAAACACAATTTCACCCCCCTGGGCTCCATTGGGGTTTACCTCACGGACGGCGATACCAAACCCTTGCCGGAAGTATTTCAGCGCATGCTGGATCAATACGAAGACAATCCGCCGGTCGATCCCGGAAGTTCGCAGGAGGAACTTTTCGACTATTTCGAAGACGTTCTTCCGAGCTATGATCCGGAGCGGGTCTACCTGCGGGATGTGAAAAAGATTGTCCAGTGGTTTGGTTACCTCAAAGAGAAAGGGCTGCTGGCCGGCGGAGACGAGGAGGAATAAGTCGTGCTCGGGCCGGCAGGGGGCTTTAATGCTCGTTTGGCGGCCATTCGGAAAAAGGATCTTCGTCCAAGCCGATGTCATTGAGGGTCATCCCGCCCCGGATGCCGGTTAGTTCCATGGTTCCGATAGCGGTTTTGTGGACGGGAGCGATCCAGGCGCCCGTAGGCAGTTGCCTCCAGCCTTCCCAGGTATTTTCCACCCCGCCTATGGGCAGGACGCTCACCCACATGCGCCAGGCCCTGGGCCGGAAATTGTCGTCCAGGATCCACAGGTAGGCATCGCCGGGGGTGACTCCGCCGCTGGTGTATTCGACCAGCAAGCCGTTGCTGCCGTCCTTCAACGGGACGATGCTCCGGCGCGTACCGGGGTCGAAGGCTTTGACCACCGGGTTGAGCCAAAACGAATCGTTGAAGAAAAAAGCGAGGGCCTTATCCAGGGCTTTTGCTTTGGCTTCGCCTTCCAGGGCTTGTCCTTTTTTCCAGGCCTTGCCCGCACTCGTGTTGGGATCCAGCAATACCCGGTAATCGCTCCAGCGCACCTCCACCAGATGACGGGTTTTATCCCAGACATAGTCGTGCTGCCCCAGGAAGGTCCAGCGCAACCAGCGGGTGCTGTCCCAGGCTTCGGCCTGTACGGCGGCCATCATGTTTCGGGCCAGCTGATCAGCTTCGGGGGAGGGTTCGGCCTCGGGTCTAGGTTTGTGCATTACCCATCCGGCGATGAGGGCGATGAGGATAAGCGCCAAAAAAATGAGCCCCAGAACGAGCAATACGCGTTTCATAACATGGAATTTGCCTGAGTGTACTTCCCAATGCTGCAAAGGTGCAAATTGTTCTTCGGGCGGACGAAAGACCCTATTTTTTTGCCTGCCCGAAATCGCTAATTTTGCGGCATGTACAACGGGAAGAAAGTAGTTGTGGTCTTGCCGGCTTACAATGCCGCCCTCACCCTGGAAAAGACCTATGCCGAGATCCCCTTCGACCTGGTTGACGAGGTCATTCTCTGCGATGATGCCAGCAGCGATAACACCAGTTTATTGGCTCAGGAGATCGGTATCGAGCACGTCATCGTGCATACGAACAACCGGGGATACGGCGGCAACCAAAAATCGCTTTACAACCGGGCGCTCGAAATCGGAGCGGATATCGTCATCATGCTTCATCCGGACTACCAGTATACGCCCAAACTGATTCCCGCCATGGTGAATATCATTGGCGATGAACTCTATCCGGTGGTGCTGGGATCGCGCATTCTGGGGCGGGGAGCTCTGGCCGGCGGAATGCCTCTATACAAGTACATAGCCAACCGTTTCCTCACTGCCGCGCAGAACCTGCTGGTCAACTATAAACTCAGCGAATACCATACGGGCTACCGGGCGTTCAGCCGGGAGGTACTCGAGACCATCAATTACGAGAACAATTCCGACGATTTCGTCTTCGACAACCAGATGCTTTCGCAAATCATCTATGCCGGATTTCACATTGCGGAGGTGACTTGTCCGACCAAGTACTTCGAAGAGGCCTCTTCTATCAATTTCAGCCGAAGCGTGCGCTATGGGATTGGCGTGCTGGGGGTATCCCTGAAGCATTTTCTGCAAAGGCTGGGACTGGCCCGGTTTGAGTTGTATGCGCTGAATACCCGAAAAAAGAAGGAACCCATCGGCTGACCCCACGGGCGCGATTCTTGCCCTGATTCAGATGTGAAGAGTTTTGCGGCTGATGTAGATGGCGGCGAGCAGGAGCGTGTAAGTGAGTGTGGCAGTCATGGATGTACGTTGGATTAGTTGTAGGGTATTTAGGATATTCTGTGGTTGCGTAGCTTGTGGATGAAACGATAGGAACCGTCAAAACGCTGCCTCGCCTTATGCATGCCCGCTTGAAAGCCTTTCTGGAATACTACGTCGATAAGTACAACCGGCCGGACTTCATTTCCCCGGACCCCATTGCTATTCCCCACCGATTCTCCACATCCCAAGATATAGAAATTACAGGGTTCTGGGTGGCCATGTTGGCCTGGGGGCAGCGCACCACCATACTCAACAAGGCTATGGAGTTGGTTCGGCTCATGGAGGGGACGCCCTATGATTTTGTCCTGCATCACCGGGAAAAAGACCGAAGGCGGTTTGCCGATTTCAAGCACCGAACCTTCAATGGAACGGATGCCCTGTATTTCCTCGAGTTTTTCCAGCATTTCTACCGCCGTCACCGTTCGCTGGAGGAGGCCTTCGTTCGCCATTTACCCCCCGGAAGCCCCCATATCGGGCCGGCTTTGGAAGGATTTCACCGGGATTTTTTCTCCCTGCCCCATGCACCGGCCCGAACGCGCAAGCACGTGGCCACCCCCGCCCGGAAGTCGACCTGTAAGCGTCTGAATATGTTTCTGCGCTGGATGGTACGCCAGGATGCGCGCGGTGTGGATTTTGGTCTGTGGAACCGGATCCGGCCGGCTCAATTGCTGATGCCTTTAGACGTGCACGTCGACCGGGTAGCGCGCCGGCTCGGTCTGCTCACACGCAAGCAAACAGACTGGCAGACCGTGCTCGAACTCACGGACAGGATGCGCAAGTTGAATCCCGAAGATCCGGCTCGGTACGACTTTGCCCTGTTCGGGCTGGGTATACTGGAAAAAGAAAGCCCCGGCGAGGTGCCCTGGCCCTAGGCCTCACTCTTCATCGAAGCGCAATTCCTGGATCAGATTCTGACCGCCGGAGGACTTCAGGTAAATGTAGACCCGGAAAACGCCCGAATCCGTACTCAGGTTGCCGATGCAGTATTGGGCATCTTTGGTTCGGGATACGCCCTGATGGACTTGGGCAAAGGAGCGCGGCGGATGGGTTCGGAAAAACTTTTCGACCACTGCTATGGCCTCCGCCCGGCTGTAGGTATCCTCGCGGTCGACCACGGCCAGATCGACCGTGCGGTCAAAGTAGTTGCCCAGCGAAGAGGCATCGCCGGAGCCCAGGGCTCGCGTGATCTTGCTTATGCTCTGGTCTGCCGGCGTCCATGCGGAAGCCGTTGCCAGAAAAGCGACCAACCAAATGCTTTTCATTGTTCGAATCTTTTTGTTCATGGGAAGAGAATGTTTACACCGTCTTTACAACGCATAAAAACTAAAATAATTTCTTCTGAGTTCCCGACTCCGGCATCAGTCGTTGCGAATTCCCTGCCCGGGGCCGCTGGGATCGGGGTCGGTGAGCTTCCCGGGACCCGTATCATTTCCTACCTTTGCCTTCATCGGGCACTACCTCATCCTTAGCGTTGTTTTCCAACTTCAACTGTCCGATGTAATTCCATGGTTTATGCCTGCAGAAAACGTTATGCTCATCATCCTGGATGGCTGGGGAAAGGGGCCCAGGCCCGAAGTGGATGCGATTTACCAGGCCCGCACCCCGTTCATGGACGGCCTTTGCCGGGACTACCCCCAGGCCGAGCTGGTCACCTTTGGCGAGGCTGTTGGCCTCCCCGAAGATCAAATGGGCAATAGCGAAGTCGGGCACATGAATATCGGCGCCGGCCGCGTGGTCTATCAGGAGCTGGCTCGCATCAACAAAGCCATTCGGGATGGCGAACTGGCTGCTAATCCGGTCCTGCAGCAAGCCATGGCCTATGCCAAAGCCGGCAACAGGGCTCTTCATCTCATGGGACTGGTAAGCGATGGCGGCGTGCATTCGCATATCGATCACCTCAAGGCCTTGTGTGCCATCGC
Organism: uncultured Saprospiraceae bacterium; assembly: GCA_964595955.1. Taxonomy (GTDB): domain Bacteria; phylum Bacteroidota; class Bacteroidia; order Chitinophagales; family Saprospiraceae; genus JAJDFU01. Next base: position 16,682 of record CAZQSF010000050.1, on the reverse strand, counting down.
CACAAAGGCCGGCCTGCAAGACATCTTCGTGCATGCCTTTACTGACGGCCGCGATTGCGATCCGAAAAGCGGGCTTGGCTTTCTGCAGGATCTGCTGGACGCCACCCAAGAGCAACCCACCCGGCTGGCCAGCGTAATAGGCCGGTACTACGCCATGGATCGCGACAAGCGCTGGGAACGGGTCAAGCTCGCCTACGATCTCCTGGTGCATGGGAAGGGGGAGCTTACCTCCGATCCCCTGGCGACCATTCGGAAGCGCTATCAGGCGGGAGAAACCGATGAGTTCCTCAAACCCATCGCGTGTGCGGACGCCTCCGGCCGTCCGGTGGCGACCCTGGCGGATGGCGATGTTTTGATCTGCTTCAATTTCCGAACCGATCGCCCCCGGGAGATCTCGGAGGTGCTCACCCAGCGCGATATGCCCGAATACGGTATGAAAAAGCTCAACCTGCGATACCTGACCATGACGCGCTACGACGAAGCTTTTGAAGGGATAGATGTTTTGTTCGAAAAAGAAAACCTGACCGACACCCTGGGCGAGGTGCTTGCAAAGGCCGGAAAACGCCAGGTGCGCATAGCCGAAACCGAAAAGTACCCGCACGTAACCTTCTTTTTCTCCGGAGGCATGGAGGAAGCGCTGCCCGGCGAACACCGCATTCTCATTCCTTCGCCCAAAGAAGTAGCCACCTACGACCAGAAGCCCGAAATGAGCGCGTACGAGGTAAAGGATGCCATCGTGCAGTATATACGCGAGCACCGGCCCCATTTCATCTGCCTTAATTTCGCCAATACCGATATGGTGGGGCATACCGGCGTATTCGAAGCGGCCGTAAGAGCTGCCGAAGTCGTGGACGAGTGCCTGAAGGAAGTGGTGGAGACGGCCCTCGCGCACGACTACCACCTCATCATTACGGCCGATCACGGCAACTCCGACTACATGATCAACGAAGACGGCACCCCCAATACGGCCCACACCAAAAATCCCGTGCCCATTGTATATGTTTCCAAAACGGCCGGTCGCTACGCCCTCAAAGACGGCAAGCTGGGCGATATTGCCCCTACCATCCTCAACCTGTACGGTATGGACATCCCGTCTGCCATGACCGGTGACCTACTGCTCGTCGATCATGAAGAATAGGTGGAAGAATCTGTTATGGGTAGGTGCTGTTGCCGCGTTTTTGCCGAATTGCCTGCGGGTGGAGGAGGTGCCCGCCGCCGAAATGGACAAGCCTTCCTTCTTCGACCTGTCCGACTACATGGAAGCGGAGATGAAGCGGTTGCAGGCCTTACAGCCCAGGGTTATCAAACGCGTGTTGTTGAAAGGGGAGGTACAGGAAAGGGCATGGGACAGCCTCAACTACCAGCAAGAGCTGAAGCCCTTTGCCGATTCGGATATCAATCGCCCGGCCTGGTACGACAAATACCGGGTGGATACCCTCACTTCGGATACCGAGGATACCTATCAGGTGCGTTACCGGAGTCTGGAGGGCAAGCTGCGGGTACAGGAGCTGCTGGTCGAGTTTCAGGCGGATACCGGGCGGGTACTCGCCATAGAGGTGACTAAAGAGACCAATAGCCTGATCGAGGAACTTCGTCAGACGCTGCACTACACGCCGGCCAAAGGCTACCGCCTGGAATCAGAGCAGGATCCGATTTTGGGGGAAGGGCATAGAGCCCTTGTAGAGGTGCGCTGGATAAAAAAATGAGGCAGTGCAAGTTGCACCACCTCAGCCCTAACCAAATAAAACCAAATTATGTCTCGACAGGACGTTTTTTGTCCGGTCCCTACAAAAATAAGAGCTTTGTGTAAAAAGTACAATTACCCGCTCGAAAAACATTGAATTTTTTTCGCAAAACTGCCGAAAGGCAGGAAAATCAACCCCTCGGGTGGCCTGGTCATCTCTTTTTTCCGGCGGAGGTCGCCGAAAATCCCTGGTTCAATGGCTATTTTGGCCCTTTTCACAAAGCGTCCTGTTGAATGAAGCACCGTCTTTTCGGAACGATTTTATGCTTTGGGCTCGCCCTCGGCAGCCTGTACGGGCAAAGTGATGAGGATGCGTTCTTCATCCGAAAGATCTACGACCTGGCCCTTGGGGAGAGCCATTGTTATCAATGGTTGGAAGGCCTGACCCAGCAGGTGGGGCCGAGGCTGGCAGGTTCGCCCCAGGCGGTAGCTGCCGTAGCCTATACCCGCGCCCTACTCGACACCCTGGGCACAGACACCAGCTGGTTGCAGCCTTGCCGGGTGTCGAATTGGAAGCGGGGCCAAAAACCGGAGGTGGTGCGCATCGCCCGCTCAGCCATGGGGAGCCTCGACTTGCGTTCGCTGGCTCTGGGGCGTTCGGGGGCTAGCCCGGCCGGAGGTGTCTTTGCCGAGGTGGTGGAGTTTCAGCAGTTGGATGAGGTAGATGCCTTCGGCGACAGCCTGGCCGGCAAGATCGCCTTTTTCAATCGCCCTATGGACCCATTGCAACTCAACACCTTCAATGCCTATGGTCGTGCTGCCGATCAACGGGTGTACGGCCCGGCCCGGGCCGCCCGCTACGGAGCCGTTGCCACCCTGGTCCGCTCGCTCACAACCCGCACAGACGACCGGCCGCATACCGGGGTAACCGTCTTTGAAGAAGACGGTCCCTCCATACCGGCTCTGGGCATTGCTACCCGGGATGCGGATCTTCTCAGCCGTTTGCTGAGGCAAGGGCCGGTGGAGGTCTTCGTGGAAGCCGATTGCGAAACCCAGCCCTTTACCACCTCCCACAATGTGATCGCCGAAATACGAGGGCGGGAGTTTCCCGAGGAGATTATCGTGGTGGGCGGCCATCTGGATTCCTGGGACGTAGGCCAAGGGGCGCACGACGACGGGGCCGGCTGCGTGCAGTCCATGGCCGTGCTGGAGCTGCTTTGCAAGGCCGGCTACCGGCCCAGGCGAACGATTCGCTGTGTCCTCTTTATGGACGAGGAAAACGGAGTGAACGGGGGGAAAGCCTACCGCGACAGCAGCCTCAGCAAAGGGTGGGATCACCTGGCCGCCATCGAATCGGACCGGGGCGGGTTCACCCCCCGGGGCTTCACCTTTGACGGGTTGCCGGAGGTGGTGACGGCCCAGGCCGAGACGCTGCGCGAATGGTTGGGCCTGCTCCAGCCCTATGGATTGGACTTTCGCAAGGGAGGCTCGGGAGCAGATGTGGGGCAGCTCAAAAGCCAGGGACCGCTCCTCTTCGGGCTCGATCCCGATACGCAGCGTTACTTCGATTACCATCACACCCAGTACGACCAACTGGAAGCCGTCAATCCAAGGGAACTGAAGCTCGGCGCCGCCGCCATGGCGAGTCTGGTCTTTCTGCTGGACAAATACGGATTGGAATAGCCTATGGGGCCCGACAGTCAAACCGTTCAATTGCACGACCTCCGCTTTCGAAGATATATTTCGGCGAATGCCATTCGCACCCGCGTACGGGAGTTGGGGGCGGAAATTGCCTTGCGCCATGCCGGCTACTGCCCGCTTTTTTTGGCCATTCTCAACGGTGCGTTTGTTTTCACGGCCGATCTGATGCGCGCCTGCTCCCTTTCGACCGAGGTGGACTTCATGCGGCTTTCGTCCTATGAGGGCACTACCTCCTCAGGGGCAGTTCGCCAGCACTTGGATGTCGTTCAGGACCTGGAGGGCCGGCATGTCATCGTCGTGGAAGACATCATCGACACCGGCCACACCATGGCACATCTCCTTCCCCAACTGGAAGCGCAGAAACCGGCCAGTCTGGAGCTGGCCACCCTGCTCCTCAAACCGACTGCCGTTCAGCACGAGTTGCCCGTCACCTATCTCGGGTTTGAGATCCCCGATGCTTTTGTGGTGGGCTACGGACTCGATTACCGGGGCCTGGGCCGCCATTTGCCCGACCTGTATCAGCTCGACGCCAAAACCTGACCTATGGATACCCAATCGCTCAAAACATTAAGCCGGGAGGTAGAAGCCGTTGCCCGGCGAACGGGCGGGTACCTCATCCAGGAACTGGGGCGAGTCCGGGCTGCGGAGGTCGAGGAAAAAGCGCTGAACAGCCTGGTGAGCTACGTCGACCGGCAGGCCGAAGAACAATTGGTGGAGGCCCTGGGGCAATTGCTTCCGGAGGCCACCTTCCTCACCGAGGAGGACACCGTGCAGAACCGGGACAGCCCGGTGCAGTGGATCATCGACCCCCTGGACGGCACCACCAACTTTCTGCATTCCCTTCCGGCTTTTGTCGTGAGCCTCGGGCTGCAACTGGAAGGCCGGCTTAGCCTTGGCGTGGTGTACGACCCGAACCGGGAGGAGTGCTTTTCCGCCTGGACAAACGGCGGGGCCTATCTCAACCACCGCCCCATAGCCGTTTCCGGGGCGGAAGACCTCAGCCAGAGTTTACTCGCCACGGGCTTTCCCTATTACGATTACGAACGCATGGAAGCCTATATCGGGGTCTTGCGCTATTTTATGCAGCACAGCCGGGGTATTCGCCGGTTCGGATCTGCTGCCCTGGATCTGGCCTACGTGGCCTGCGGCCGATTCGACGGTTTTTTCGAGTACAGCCTCAAGCCCTGGGATGTAGCTGCGGGAGCCCTCCTTGTGCAGGAAGCCGGCGGCCGGGTGACGGACTTTGCCAACGGAGAGGGTTTTTTGCATGGCGAGGAACTCATCGCCGGCTCGCCAGCCATTCATCGAGCTTTGCTTCAGCAGATCGGGCCGGCCTTTCGGGCCTAGGTCCGAAAGGCATCTGCGAGCACTGGTCGGAAAAAGTCTGTCTTTGATCGAAGGAACCCTTCTGACATCCGGGTCAAGCCGTAGGTTAGCGCGAGTGCGGTTCAACATGTAACTTTGTCGCGCAAGCATGCCCGAGAAACGGCCCTATGCAGGTATTGGAAAACATACGTCTGGCTCTCAGCTCGGTCCGGTCCAACATTCTTCGGGCCGTGCTCACCCTGCTCATCATCGCCTTCGGCATTATGTCCCTGGTGGGCATCCTCACGGCTATCGACAGCGCGATCTACTCCCTCAATCAGAACTTTTCTTCCGTGGGGGTCAATACCCTTACGATCAAGCCGACCGGTGAAGGCGTGCGGCGGAGGCATGGCGGGAATGTGGAAAAAAGCGGGGAGCCCATCAGCTACCGCCAGGCCATGGATTTCAAGGAGCGGCTCGATTTTCCCGCCCTGGTTTCCATATCCATGACCTGCACGGGAACGGCCAGCGTGAAATACCAGGATGAAAAAACCAACCCCAACGTCATTGTTGTAGCCGCCGACGAGAATTTTCTCCAGGCCAAAGCATTCAGCCTGGCCATGGGCCGCAATTTCACCGCCCGGGAAGCCCGGCAAGGCAACAACGTCGCCTTGATCGGCAAGGATATCGTCAAACTCCTCTTCGACGACAAGCCGGAACAGGCCATGGGCAGGTCTATTCTGGCAGGCAAGCTCAAACTCACCGTAGTAGGCGTGCTGGAGTCCAAGGGATCGAGTATGTCGCAAAGCGAGGACCGGCGAGTTTTGATCCCCCTGCTTACTGGAAAGCGATTCTACGGTTCTCAACGCACCAATTACGAACTGCTCGTGGAGGTTCGCGACCCCTCCCGTATGGACGACGCCATATCCGAAGCCACCGGACTGATGCGGATTGTTCGCGGGTTGAAGGCCAGCCAGGACAACGACTTCGAGATCGCCACCAGCGAAGGCCTGATCAACATCATCAAGGACAATACCGTTACGCTGCGCCTGTCTGCGGTCCTGATCGGGCTCATCACCCTGATCGGGGCGGCCATCGGCCTGATGAACATCATGCTGGTGTCCGTCACGGAGCGAACCCGGGAGATCGGCATCCGCAAGGCCGTAGGTGCCAAAAAGTCGACCATTCTCACCCAATTCCTCACCGAGGCGGTTGTGATTTGCCTGTTGGGAGGCCTACTGGGCATTTTTCTGGGGGTGCTAATCGGCAATCTGGTCACCTACTTTCTGGGCGGAAGCTTTCTCATTCCGGTAAACTGGATCGTATTGGCCATCCTTTTCTGTACGCTGGTGGGCCTGGTGTCCGGGATTTACCCGGCTTTGAAGGCCTCCCAGCTGGATCCCATCGAATCGCTGCGCTACGAATAGGCCGGGAAACCCTAATTTCGCCCATTCATGAACCGGGCTTTCGTCGTCAATCTGTTTTTTCTGCTGGTTATCAACGGCATCGTCAAGCCGGTATATCTATTCGGCATTGACCGGACGGTGCAGAATACCCTGGCTGAGGGGGAGTACGGCCTGTTTTTTGCCCTGTTCAACTTTACCTATTTGTTTCAGATCATCAATGATTTCGGCCTGCAGGTCTTCAACAATCGGCAGGTGTCCCAAAACCGGCATTTGCTGGGGCACTATTTCCCCAATTTCCTCATGCTCAAAGGGGTGCTGGCCCTGCTTTTTTTGTTGGTCGTGGGCTTGGCGGCCTGGTTGTTGGGCTACGAGCGGGCGGTGGGCCCCTTGCTCGCCCTGATCGCCCTGAATCAGACCCTGGTCTCTTTGGTCTTGTATTTGCGCTCCAACATCTCCGGCCTGGGATTCTACCGGGTGGATAGTTTCCTTTCGGCTCTGGACAAGCTGCTGCTCATCGGCATCGTCGGCTTTCTGTTGTGGCATCCCGGTGCTCCGAAGCCCTTTCAACTCATGTGGTTCGTCGGGGCCCAGACGGCTGCTCTGGCCCTCACGGCCGCTTTCGCCCTGGGGTTTGTACTCCGGCACGGCGGCCCTTTTCGCTGGCACTGGCGTCCGAGTCGCCTCCGGCTTCTGCTGGCGCGCAGCCTGCCCTATGCTCTGGCCATTTTTCTCATGACGCTGTATACCCGCCTGGACGGCGTTATGATCGAACGGCTGCTGGCCGATGGCCGCCGGGAAGCGGATCTGTACGCTTCGGCCTTCCGGCTTCTGGATGCGGCCAATATGCTCGGCTTTCTATTTGCCGGCCTGTTGTTGCCCATGCTGGCTTACCAGCTCAAGCTCCAAAAGAACGTCAGCCCGCTCATTCGACTCAGCGTGCGCCTGCTGCTGGCTATAGCCCTTTCGGTTGCCATACCCTGTATGGTGTACAGCACACCTATCATGGAGGCCCTGTACGTGAACGGGAGTGCCTATTCGGGGGGAATCCTTGCCTGGCTGATGCTGACGTTCCTGGCGATGAGCGGAAATTACGTGTACAGCACCCTGCTCACGGCCGACGGCAAGCTGGCAGCTATGAACCGCATTTTTCTGGCCACCGTAGGCGGAAATGTATTGCTCAACTTCCTGCTCATTCCCCGGTACGGCGCCCAGGGAGCTGCGTTTGCCACCTGCCTTACCCAGTCGGCCTCCTTTGGCTTGCAGTTGGCCCTGGCGATGCGCTTGTTCGGGCTGCGCCCCCTTCCGGATCTGTTGCTTCGCCTGGGGAGCTTCGGCCTGTTCCTGACAGCCCTGGCTCTCGGGCTCAGCCGCTGGTTGCCTCCCGGCCAGTGGCTGGTGGGCTTCGGCTGCAGCCTGCTGTTGGGCGGCTTGCTGTCGGTGGCCTTCCGGCTCATCTGGCCGCCTGCGCTGCTGAGCTTGTGGCGGAGCCGGCAGCCGGGCTCCGAAGGCTGATCCTTTCGTATCGTTTTTTCTACTTTTGCGGGAACAATTTCCGCGCATGGACCGACCGTTTGATCTCCTGGGGCTGCTTCACACCTTCTATCGCTGGCGTATCTACATCATCGGCCTGTGCGTGGCTGCCGGTCTGGGTAGTATAGTCGTCACCCTGCTGATGCCCAACTACTACGAAGCTTCCACGACCTTTCTCGCGGCCAGCCCGGACCAGTCCAAACCGGAAATCCTCTTCGGAGGAGGTACTATCGAGTCGCAGTACTATGGCAACAAGAACGATATCGATCGCCTGCTTACCCTGGCTGAATCCAAGGAGGTGGTGCAGTTTCTGGTCGACTCCTTCGAGCTGTACGAGCACTACGACATCGATCCCGATGATCCCCGGGCCGACTTCAAGGTGCATCGCCGTTTTGGAAAGTACTATGAGGTGATAAAGACCAAGCGGGATGCCATCCAACTTCGTTTTGAGGATACCGATCCCGATTTTTCGGCTGCTGTGGTGAATGCTGCCAGGGATTACATCGACCTGCTGGGCCAACGCCTCATAAAGGATACGCAACAAAAAGCCCTGGATGCCTATCAATTCAACCTGGCCCGGAATAGCGAGCGATTGAGGGAACTCAGCGACAGCCTGGTCTTCTACCGCGAGCGGTACGGCATCTACAGTGTCGAGGCGCAATCCGAAGCCCTCACGACGCAGCTATCGGAGACGAAGAACAAACTGGCCCGCTCCCGGGCCCGCCTGGAGATCCTTCAAAATTCCCGGGGGATCAAACCGGACACCATCGCTTATGTGCAGGCCGAGGTCAAAGGCCTCGATCGCGCCCTGGAAGACCTGAAGAGCGATCTGCAAAGTTTCAACCAAGGGCTTACTACCGTGGAAACCCTGAGCGAGGAGTACGAGCAAACCCAGCGCAATATCTCCTACGATCAGGAGCGGATAAAGCGCTGGACCGCAACGACAACGACGCGCACACCAGCTCTCATCCTCATCGAACAAGCCGAAGCGCCGGAGGTAAAATCGAGGCCTCGACGGTCGATCATCGTGGTGGCGAGTGTCGCTATCGCTTTTCTTTTCGCCCTGGTCGGAGTATTGCTCGTTGAACTCACCCAGGATCTGAACTGGAAGGAGGTGGTGCATGGCAAGTGAGGCGATCCGCAAAGACCAAAGCCGGATGTTCATGGCGTATGCCGCCTGGGTGCTCGCCGGCCTTTTCATCGGCATCGCCACCCGGCAATGGGTGCTTTTTGGCCTTCCGCTGTTGTGGGCAGGCGTTCTGCTCACGATCCGGGATGTGCGCATCCTGTACTATCTCTTGTTTGCTTGTATTCCCGTTAGCTTTCCGGTCTTTTTGCCCGGCGGGTTTGGTACCGATTTGCCGACGGAGCCCCTGATGCTTGTGCTCACGGGACTCGGCCTGCTGCTCGGGCTTCACCGGCTCGGTCAGGGCGATCTGCGATTTCTCCGGCATCCGGTAAGCCTTTTACTGGCCCTGCACATAGGCTGGATTGCCATCACAACCCTGACCAGCCAGGAGCCTTTTATTTCCACGAAGTTTTTGCTGGCTAAGATCTGGTATGTCCTGCCGTTTTACCTGTTGAGCGGCTGGCTGATGCGATCCTTCCGAGATTTTCGTCGACTTTTCTGGATCGTTCTCCTACCCTTGGTGATCACGGTGGTGTACGTAATGGTACGACATGCTGCCGAGGGCTTCACCTTTGCCTCCGTGGGCTCAGTACTGCATCCCTTCTACAGCAATCACGTGATCTATGCGGCCCTGCTGGCAGTCTTCTTTCCCTGGCTGTGGTACATGCGCCTGGAATACCGCCACCGACCTGTCTGGAATGCCCTGTTTTGGGGCCTGATCCTGTTCATGCTGGCTGCCATTTATCTCTCCTACACCCGGGCTGCATACATCGCGGTGTTGTCGTCTGTGGGGGTATATGTGCTCATCCGGCTCCGGCTGGTAGGGCCGGCTGTACTGGTCGCCGGGCTCATTGCCCTGATCACCCTGTCCGGCATGGTCCGGCAGAACCGTTATCTCGAATTGGCTCCGGATTACGCGTCTACCATTACGCACGAAGATTTCGGCAACTTGTTGGAGGCCACGTACCAGGGCGAGGATATTTCGACGATGGAAAGGCTCTATCGCTGGGTGGCCGGATTTCACATGTTCGGCGAAAAGCCCTGGCTGGGCTTCGGTCCGGGGGCTTTTTACGAGTCCTACCGGCCCTATACAGTCTTGAGTTTCATGACCTACGTGAGCGACAACAAAGAAAAGTCGGGGATCCACAGCTATTACCTCATGACCCTGGTGGAACAGGGCCTGCCCGGCCTGCTCATCTTCCTGTTTTTCAATGCCTGGGTGCTCCTCACCGGGCAACGCCTGTATCACCGCAGCCGGGGCGCCCGGAAGCGACGGCTCGTCCTGATGGCGACCCTGTCCTTTTCCAGCGTCATGGTTCTGCAGATCATCAACGACCTGGTTGAACTCGACAAAGTGGGGGCCTTCTTTTTCCTGAGTGCAGCTTTGCTGGTAAATCTGGATCTCGATCGCCTGAGGGTAGATGAAGCTTGATGCCCTGGGTGAGCAAGGCTTGGTTAGTGCGCCAACTGTGCGCGCCGGCCCCAGAGCTCCCGCTCCTCTTCCGTCCACAGTTCCGGAAAGAATACGATGCGCTGAAACCGGGGCGGCAGGTATTTTTGCCAGTTCGTTCCGCCGGTGGCTTCGATAACCCTGGGCTTTTGATCCAGGTACCGCATGGCCGATTTGAAATGCATGAGCGGCCATTCGACGTTCAGGGCATGATCGTAGGTGCGCAGCAAGCCTTCCAGTTCCTCGTCGGTTTCTTCCCGGTCTTTTGCGCGCAAATACTGGCGGCGCAGATTCCTGGGCTTCATCTCCTCGGCGAGTTCGAGGAAATCCTCCCCGTATTTTTGTTCGAACTGCCGGAGGGTGAGGGTCTTTTTGCCGGAGGCCAGCTCGGTCGCTCCCGACTTCCAGTACAGATGGGGGTACATGGTTTTCAGATCGCTCGATGCTGAAAACTGCGCTCTCTGATCGGCATGAACCAACAGGTGCATATCCGTACTCATCAACTCGATCATCCGAAACTGTGCCGACTGAAAGCCACTGGCCGGGAGCAGGCTCATCCGGAATTTGAGGAACTCTTCCTTGTCCATGCCTTCCACCATCACGTCGAAAGAGTGCACCAGATGGCCGATATAGGCATTCATGCGTCGAAGCTGGCGCTTGAAGAGCTCCGGCGAAGGCTGGTTTTCCGTCAGCTGCTTCATGGCGTGCAGGGTGAGCTTGAAATACAACTCCGTGATCTGGTGGTACATGATGAATATAGACTCGTCCGGGAAAGGCGTGCGCGGCGACTGCAGGCTCAGCAGGGTGTCCAGGTGGATGTAATCCCAATAGGTGAGGTAGTCGGCATAGAGCAGGCCGTCCAGGTAGGAGGCTATATCCTGGCCCATGGCCGCGTATTTTTCTTCCAGCTTTTCCAGCCGGTCGAGTATGTCGTGTGTGAGGTCCATACGGATGCTTATCGATTTGCCTAAAGCGCAATGCGCATACCTAAATATAGCGAAATCAGGCCGACGAAAAGACTCAGGAGCACATTGGCTGCGGCCTGCCCGTACTGCCCGCTTTGCAGCAATCCCAGGGTTTCATTGGAAAAGGTGGAAAAGGTGGAGAAGCCTCCGCAAAAGCCGCTCATCAGTAGAAAGCGATACGGGGAGGGCAGGAGGTTTCGCACGGAAAGACCCACCAACACGCCCAGGATGAGGCAGGCCAGCACATTGGCCAGAAAGGTGCCCCAGGGAAAGGGGGTGGGGTAGGCGCGCATCAGATAGCCGGAGAGGGCAAAGCGGCACAAACTTCCCAGGCCACCGCCGATGAACACCAATAAAAACTGCATACACCAAAGGCGTTTGAACGGGGTGAAGGTACGACTTGCCGCTGGAAAGCCATCACAGCTTGTCGGCCAGGCGGGCTGGCCCGCTTCGGCGGGTGAGCTGAAGGTGCAGGCCATAGGTGAGCCCAAGGGCTGCCAGCAGCAGGACGGCCAGCAGCAGGGGCCAGGGTATCCAGGCTGGCTTGAAGAGCACGAGCAGGGTGCTGAGCAAGTTGAGCAGGACGAGCAGGCTGGCCGCTTCGAAATGGGAAAATCCGTAGTCGATAAGCATGTGGTGAATGTGGCGGCGGTCGGCTTTGAACGGTGACTGCCCGCGGTAGATTCGGGTGCACACCACCCGGAAGGTGTCGAAAAGCGGATACAGGAAAACCCCGGCGGCCGCAAGCCCCGCGGAAGCTACCCTCGGAAAATCGCCGGGTGGCAGCGTGGCATTGAGGCGCAGAAACTCCAGGCCCAGCATGCCACAGGCAGCACCTACGAGCAGGGAGCCGGAGTCGCCCATAAAGATCCGGGCCGGCCGGGCATTGTAACGAAGGAATGCCAGCAAGGCGCCGAACAGCCCGAAAGCGGGCACGCCGAGCTGCCAGGCTCCGGCCAGGCAAAACCAGCTGCCCAGCACGCCCGATACCAACAAGCCGATACCGGCCGCCAGCCCGTCGATGCCGTCGATCAGGTTGAACGCATTCATGCCCAGAACGAGGAGGAACACGCTCAACAGATGCACCCCTGTACCGGGTAGCCCCGGCAGCACAGCGGCTTGCAGCCCGGGCTCCAGGCCGGCCGCTCCCACGAGCAGGGCCGCCACCCCCGTCTGCACGATCAGCTTAAAACCGGCAGGCAGGGGCCGGATGTCATCCCGGAGCCCCAGCAGAAACAACAGCGATAAACCGGCCAATCCGTACTTGAAGCGGCCGAAGGCAAAGGCGGGCATCCAGAGCAGAGCGGTCAGCAGCAGGCTGAAATAAAAGGCGACACCGCCCAGGGTAGGGGTGTGCCGCCGATGGGAGCTGCGCGGATTGGGCGCATCACACAAGCCTTTGCTGTGTCCGATGCGAATCAGGGCGGGCAGAAGCAGATGGGCCAATCCCAGGCCCGTGAGGAAGCTGAGCACTACATTTTCCATGGGCAGCAGTTCGGGCTGTGACGCAGAGCCCGCTCCGAAAGATCTTCGGAAAAAACACCGCCCTCATCCACCTGCTTGCGGCAGGCGGTCGGATTCAGGCAATGGCAGGATTGAGCGGACTCCCGGAAAAGGATTGACGAAATGCTTTTTTAAAATGCAGAAAAACCGGCACATTGTCAAGCCCTTCACCTCCGGCCCGACGATATGCACGCCTGGTATTCTGGCCGTCAGATCGGCAGCTTCCGGGCAAGAGGGTATTGGCATTCTTTTCTTAGCTTTGTGGGAATTTTTAACACCCCCGTCGCTTTCCCGATAAACCCGATGGGCGCATCAGCGTGCTGAGACCAGTGAGGATTATGGATTTAAAAGGACAGATCGACCTGAACAAACTGCCCCATCACGTGGCAATCATCATGGATGGGAATGGTCGGTGGGCAAAAAAGCACGGGAAGCCGCGCATTTTCGGCCACCGGAACGGCGTCAAGACCGTGCGGGAAATTACGGAAACTGCTGCTGAACTGGGGGTGCCTTATTTGACGCTTTACGCCTTCTCCACCGAGAACTGGAGCCGCCCCAAATGGGAAGTGAGTGCCCTTATGCAGCTCCTGGTGGACACCCTGTACAAAGAGTTGGATACGCTGAACAAGAACAATATCCGCCTGCAGGCCATAGGCGAACTGGATCGCCTGCCTTCCTCCACCCACAAAGCTTTGTTGGAAGGCATTGCCAATACGGCGGACAACAAGCGGATGAACCTCGTGCTGGCCCTCAACTACAGCGGCCGGTGGGATATCACCCAGGCCGTGCGAAAGCTGGCCCAAGAGGTACGGGAAGAGCGGCTGAGCCCGAGCGACATCGGCGAGGAAACCATCCGGCAGGTGCTTAGTACCCGGGATTTGCCCGAACCCGAACTGCTGATCCGGACGAGTGGTGAGCATCGCCTCAGCAATTTCCTGCTTTGGGAATGCGCCTATACGGAGTTTTATTTTTCAAACGTATTCTGGCCGGATTTCAATAAAGACCATTTCTATCAGGCCTTGATCGACTATCAGAGCCGGGAGCGGCGCTTCGGCAAAATCAGCGAACAAATCATCCACTGAATACAACCCCGCCACCAACCCCCTACTCCTTAGTATCGCATCGGCGAGTGAAGCACGAGCGGTTTCCGAGAGTGGTTACCAAAACGATGAGAAGCGGATAATGAATTTACCGGCTTACGAAGGAATGCAGACCTACGCACGAATCTGCCTTACGGCTTTGACCTTTCTCCTCCTGCTGGCTGGCGCCCAGGCTCAGGAAGCGACAGACACCACCGCCAGCGATTCCGTCGCCGTGCTGGAGTACGGCGATCCCAAAGATTACGAAATCGGCGGCATTCAGGTCACCGGAGCCGATTACAGCGACGACAAGTCCATCATCAGCATCTCCGGCCTTCGGGTAGGCGACAAGATCCGCATCCCGGGCCCCGATATTCCCAAAGCGATCAAAGCGCTCTGGAAACTCCGCCTTTTCACCGATGTGCAACTGAACATCCAAAAGATCATCGGGGATGTGGTCTTTTTTGAGATCCGCGTCCAGGAGCGCCCCCGGCTCAGCAAATACTCCTACAAGGGAGCCAAAAAGTCGCGGCATGACGACCTCAACGACGAGGTGAACAAATACCTGCTCAAGGGCGGCATCGTTACGGAAAATGTCAAGGCCAATGCCAGCAATGCCATCCGGCAGTATTACGTAGGCAAGGGCTACCTGGATACCGAGGTGACGGTCAATGAATTTCCGGATTCCTCCCGCACCAATGCCGTTCGCCTGCAGTTTGAAGTGGACAAGAAGAAGAAGATCAAGATCAAAGAGATCGAGTTCACCGGAAATACGGCCGTCAAGGACAAAAAGCTGCGCAAGCAAATGAAGGGCACGCGGCTGAAAAGGCGCCTGTTTTCTTCTTCCAAGCTCATTCAGGACGACTACGAGGCCGACAAGGAGGCCGTCATCAACTACTACAATACCCTGGGGTATCGCGACGCCCGCATTCTGAAGGACAGCATGTGGCGCGACAAGCGCGGCTTGCTGCACATTCGCATCGACCTGTTCGAGGGCAATACCTACCACTTTCGCAATATCGAGTGGAAAGGCAACTCGATCTACGAGGATGCCACGCTCCAACAGGTGCTGGGTATCGAGCGCGGCGATGTGTACAATCAGGAACTGCTGCAGACGCGACTCAGCTTCAGCCAGGATGGGCGCGACGTGAGCAGCCTCTACCTGGACAATGGCTACCTCTTTTTCCGGGTCGATCCCGTAGAGGTTGCCGTGGTCGGCGACTCCATCGACCTGGAGATGCGGATCTTCGAAGGGCCGCAGGCTACCATCGACAAGGTGGAAATCGCCGGCAACGACCGCACGCACGAGCACGTGATCCGCAGGGAGCTGCGCACGCTGCCCGGCGAAAAGTTCAGCCGTTCGGACATCATCCGCTCTCAGCGCCAGCTCATGGCCCTCAACTATTTCAACCCCGAGACGCTTGGGATCAACACCCCGGTGAATCCGCAGCGGGGCACGGTAGACATCGAGTACCAGGTGGAAGAGAAGCCCAGCGACCAGCTGGAGCTTTCGGCCGGCTGGGGCGGTGGCGGTCGCGGTGTGATCGGCACCCTGGGCGTATCCTTCAACAACTTTTCGTTGCGCAATATCTTCAATGGCAAGGCCTGGAGCCCCCTGCCCATGGGCGACGGCCAGCGCCTCTCGCTTCGGGCCCAGACCAACGGGCGCTTCTTTCAGTCCTACAACATCTCTTTTACCGAGCCCTGGCTGGGCGGCAACCGCCCCAATGCCCTTACGGTAGCCGGCTTCTACAATCGCTTCGACAACCGCTCTTTCGGAGCCGGCCTGCTACAGATCATTCAGGGTACGGTGAGCCTGGGTACGCGCCTGCAATGGCCGGACGACAACTTTGTGTCGACCACAGCCCTCAACCTGCAGACGCTGACCCTCGAGAACTGGAGTGGCCTCTCTTTCCAGACCGACGACGGCCAGAACGTCAACAACGGCCGCTACAACAACTTCAGCATCCGCCAGACCATCGCCCGATCCACCATCGGCGACCCGATCTTTCCGCGGGAGGGCTCGCGCATCTCGCTTTCGGTCCAGTTTACCCCTCCCTACTCCCTCTTCCAGCCCGATCGCGAGATCGGGGAGGAAACCGTAGAGGAGAAATTCCGCTTTCTGGAATACCACAAATGGCGCTTCGATGCCGAGTGGTACACTACCCTGGTGGGCAAACTGGTGCTCAAGGCCCAGGCCAAGATCGGCATCCTGGGCTTTTACAATTCCGAGATCGGCACTTCGCCTTTCGAGCGCTTCCAGTTGGGGGGCGACGGCATCAACAACCAGCAGATCGGCTTTGCCGGGGTCGACATCATTTCCATGCGTGGCTATGAAGTGCAGGACATTGAGGCCAACCGGGGCAATGTACCCACCCCCATTTTCGACAAATTCACCGTGGAACTGCGCTATCCGCTCTCCCTCAACCCCAGCTCCACCATCTACGTGCTGGCCTTTGCCCAGGGCGGCAACGCCTGGCGGCGCCTGCGCGACTTCAACCCCTTTGATTTCAGGCGCTCCGTCGGCTTCGGGGTGCGGGTCTTCCTGCCCATGTTCGGCGTGCTCGGCTTCGACTACGGTTGGGGTTTCGACAAGCCCGAAGGCCGCCAGATCGGCGACTTCAACATCGTGCTTGGCTTCGAACCGGAATAGGAGAGGCCATGAATCCGGCAAGCTTGGCTAAGTGCCGCGCCATCCGAGGCGCTCTGGGATCTCCTCTTTTTTCCCGCCCTGGCTGCGCCGCTTTCCGGGATCCTAAGCGGGGAGACGATGCGGGGCCAGGGGAGAGCGAGAGCCGTTGGCTATTCGCTTCTGGCTGCCTCTCTTCATACGGTTTTCAGGATAAAATGACCTTTCTACAAAGACTTATTTTATCCTGAAAACCGTGAATACCGCTTCAAGTATGAAATAAATTTTAGGTCATTTCATA
>CAZQSF010000049.1:0-29279 GCA_964595955.1 uncultured Saprospiraceae bacterium | reverse complement strand
CAGGATAAAATAGGTCTTGGTAGAAAGGTCATTTTATCCTGAAAACCGTATAAAAAGAGAAAAATTTGCAACCCTTCCGATCCATGGCCCGTCTTTATCATTGACAGTGGTCTGAAAAAAGGAAGGAATCGTCGAAAAGAAGTGACTTCTGGAGATAACTTCCGTATTTTTAACCTGTAACGCTGATTGCTAAACGATCATGAAACCGAAGAAACCCCTACGTTCCGTAATTGCGGTGCTGCTTGTTGTAAGCAGTATCTGCTCCTACATTTACCTGAATACCTACTCTTCCATCCAACCCTCTGTACTCGAAGAGGTGCAGCAAACGCCGAGCGAACAAAAGGACTCGGATAGCGACAAGAAAATCGCCTTCCCCGAAGTGCGGGTCGTTCACAAGGTGGTGCGAGGTATTTCGCGTCTGGTCCCCGCTAGTTACTGAGTTTCTTTTTCCAGTATCGCATCAGGCCGGCCACGCTCATGAACGATGGATTGGCTTTCTCATATTGAGCAAGCTGATCGCCTTTTACTCCTCCTTCTTCCAGCTGATTCTGCACATAAGCTTGAAAATCAGGAACCGTTTCCTCTATGCTTTTTCCCGCTTCAAATCGCGGGCGCATCCACTTCGACCAGTCCAACAATCGCCTCTCCAGAGCATCCAGATGTTCCGTCACCTCGTTTACCTTTCCGTAATGCGTAAGGAAAAGCGTTCTGGGAGCTCTCTCCTTTAACAAGGCTATGGATTGTTGCCAGTGCTCTACATGGATATCGGGCGGCGGACACGGGGGCACTACGATTCCGCCGTTGATCTTCACGCCTGCAACATCTCCGGTAAAGATCAGGCCCTCGTTTATTTCCCAGGCGATGTGATGGGTGGCATGCCCCGGCGTGTGTAAGGCCGTGAAGGTTTGATCTCCCAAAACGATTTGTTCCTCCTGTCCGGGGCTGTATACTTGCCCTTCCGCTATGGCTTCCATGCGGCCCCATAAACGGTCCATCTGGTCTTGGTAGATTCGTTTAGCCGAATTCATAAGCCGGGAAGGATCGATCAAATGGGGGGCTCCCGCCGGATGTACGTAAATGCGAGCTCCCCGCCGGGCAAACTCCCAAGCTGCACCGGCGTGATCCAGGTGAATGTGCGTGAGAAAAACGTGTCGGATATCTTCCGGTGTCAGGCCGCGTCGTTCGAGCCCCTTTGCAAGCTGAGCAAAGGTAGAGTGAGGTCCTGTCTCAACAAGTACGGGCCCTTCGCTGGTGCGAACTAAAAAAGAGGCTATCGTATGCGAAGAACCTAAAAACCCCAGGTCTAAGATTTCGATCATGCTATGGAATGCTTCGTTTAAAGTAGGTGGTCGATAAGTACGACAGATTAGATACGAAGATATTTTGATTTTGATCGAGGCTTCCGGCCCAAAGGCTGTAAGCACGGAGCACGGGAGCCATCACGGTCTGTTTTTCATTGCCTGGTCGGCTGTTTGGATTTCGTCCGGGCATGTCCTTTCAATCATTGGATCAGAATCCGGCTGCCTGGCCATCCTTCCGGCTTTCGCTAGCTCCGTAATAAACGCCCTGATCGGCATCATAGAGGATGGCCTGATAGCCACCGTAGACGCCGCGGGCATAGCCCACCTTATGGCCAAGGCGTTGCAACTCATTTATGGTTTCTAGCGGAAATCCGGATTCCAGATGAATTTCCCCCCGGCCTTCTGCCGGCAGGCCGGTCGGGGTGCTGGAGCCACTGTGGTCGATGCGTGGGGCATCGCCGGCTTCTTGCAGGTTCATGCCGAAATCGATGAGGTTGAGCAAGATCTGAACATGTCCTTGCGGCTGAAAATCCCCGCCCATGACCCCAAAGCTGAGCCACGGCTCGCCCTCTTGGGTCACAAAGGCCGGGATGATGGTGTGGAAGGGGCGTTTGCCCGGAGCGTAGGTGTTGGCCTGGCCTTCTTTCAGGCTGAAGAGCTCACCCCGGTCCTGCAACATAAAGCCCAGCCCCGGCGGTACCATGCCCGACCCCATGCCCCGGTAGTTGCTCTGGATGAGCGATATCATATTGCCCGCCTTATCGGCTACCGTCAGGTAGATGGTCTCCCCCTGGCTGATAGCCCCGGCTTCGTAGCTGCCGGCCCGGTCTTTTCGGATGCGTGCACGGCGCTTGGCGCCATAAGGTTTAGAAATGAGGGTCTCCACCGGCACGTCGGCAAAGTCCATGTCGGCATAATACTTCGCCCGGTCTTCGAAGGCAAGCTTCTTGGCTTCTACCAGGTAGTGGATGTGCTCCGGAGAGCCGAACCCATAGGAAGCGAGATCGTACCCCTCCAAAATGTTGAGCATCTGCAGGGCGGCGATCCCCTGTCCATTGGGCGGCAGCTCCCACAACTCGTAACCGCGATAGGTTGTGCTCACCGGTTCAACCCATTCGGATCGGTGAGCGGCCAGGTCGGCCATGCTCAGGTAGCCGCCTTGCTCCTGGATAAAAGCAGCGATGGTTCGGGCGATTTCGCCCTCATAAAAGGCATCCCGTCCTTTTTGGGCCAGTACCCGGTACGTGCGTGCCAGGCCCGGATTGCGAAAGATCTCTCCCTTACCGGGTACGTGGCCCGCCACTGTATACGTCTCCTCCACATTGGGAAAACCCTGCCGGATGTAGTAGGGAACGGAACGGCCCATATAGTACGCGATGAGTTCGCTGAGCGGAAAGCCCTGTTCGGCATAGCGAATCGCCGGGGCCAAAATTCGTTCCATCGGCAGGGTGCCGAATTTGGCGTGCAGTTCAAACCAGCCGTCTACACAGCCGGGTACACTTACCGGCAGTGGCCCCAGAGCGGGGATCTTTTCCAGGCCTTTCTTGCGAAAATGCTTCAGGGTCAGGGACCGGGGGGAGCGACCGCTGGCGTTCAAGCCGTGTAGTTTTTTCGTTTTGGCATCCCAAACCAAGGCAAACAGGTCGCCGCCGATACCGCAACCGGTAGGCTCCATAAGCCCCAGGCAGGCATTGGCGGCAATGGCGGCGTCAATGGCCGAGCCGCCCGCCTTGAGGATGTCGAGGGCCACCTGTGTGCAAAGGGGCTGACTGGTACAGGCCATGCCGTTTGAGGCGATCACTTCCGAACGCGTGGCAAAGGGTTTTCCGGTGATGCGATCCTGGGCGGAGGAAAGTCCAAGGTGAAAAAGGAAGCCCAGCAGGGGTAGAAGACGCACAAAGGTTGGCATAGTGAAATTCGGTTTGGGTGGAAAATTGAGGGCACTCCTATTCGGCAAGAAAGTCCAGCAACCGTCGGGCCAGTTCTTCCCCTTTATCTTCCTGTATAAAATGACCGGCCTGTTCGAGTACGGCGTGGGATTGTCCGCGGGCGCCGGGAATGCAATCTTGAAGAACCTTATCAGCCCCTCGGGTAATGGGGTCGGAATCCCCGAATAGGGTGAGAAAGGGCTTATCCCATTGTTCGAGCACTTTCCAGGCGTTGCGATTCGCGAGGGCTTCGGGATCCGATGCGGAAGCGGGAACCAGGGCGGGAAAGGTCCGGACGCCGCTTTTGTAGCTTTCATCGGGGAAGGGGGCATCGTAGGCCGCCATAACCTCGGGCGCCAGGGGCGTGGCCGTGCCCATGTTGACCACATTTCCCACGGGAAACTCGGGGACCGTCTGCGAAAAGGCCCGCCACTGTTCAAAGGCCTTGGGCATGGGGCGTTCGCCGGTCGGCAGAAAGGTGTTGGCCGCCACAGCGGCTGAGAATCGATCCGGGCGCTCGGCCAGCAGGCGCAGCCCCAACAGCCCGCCCCAGTCCTGGCAGAAAAGCACAGACGCCTCCGGTAAAACCCGATCCAAAGCCGTGCGCAACCAATTCAGGTGCGCTGCGTAGCTGTAGTCCGCTTTACGGGCGGGTTTGCCCGATTTGCCGAAACCGATTAGATCGGGGGCGATGCATCGATAGCCGGCCTGAGTCAGCAAGGGGATCATCTTTCGGTAGAGATAAGACCAGGAGGGTTCCCCGTGCAATAAAAGTAAGGTTCTTGCATCTTTGGGCCCCTCATCCAAGTAATGCATGCGAAGGCCGTCGGCAACCGTTGTGAAATGGGGCGCAAAAGGGTAATCTGCCAGCTTTTCGAAACGCTCGTCCGGAGTGTAGAGAATGTCCATAATACGTCGAATGGTTCGTTCAGACCAGCTCCTCCGGCCGGGTGTCGAGGGTTACATGCCTGTTGCTGACCAGCCGCTGCTGAAGGCCGCAGGTTTTGGGCAGTTCGTACTCGAAAAAGTATTGGAAGGTCCGGATCTTGCTACGGTAAAACAGAGCCTCGTCTCCTTCGGCTCCGTCGTCCAGGGCCTGCTGGGCTACGATGGCTTGCTCGAGCCACTGCCAGGCAATGGCTATCGTGCCAAAATATTCCAGGAACAGCGTTGCGTCCGCCAGGAAGACCTCCGGTTTTTCCTGCATGGCCAGGCCCATGAGGTGTAAGGTGGTTTGCTGCAGGGTTTGCGCGGCATCAGCCAGTTTTTCGGCGAAAGGCTTCAGGGAGTCTGCATCCTGGGCTCGCTGGATGCTGGCCTGCAATTCTTCAGCAAAATACTGGGCTGCTTTGCCGTTTTCCATCATCACTTTGCGACCCAGCAGATCCATGCCGTGGATCGTAGTGGTGCCCTCATAGATGGAGTTGACCCGTATGTCGCGAAAGTATTGCTCCAGCGGGAAATCATCTGTGTAGCCGGCACCTCCGAGCACTTGCATACCAGAACTTACCGACAGATTGCCCATTTCAGAGGGCCAGCTTTTCGCTACGGGCGTGAGCAGCTCCAGCAGAAGATGGGCTCGTTTTTGCTTTTCGGTCTCGGGTTCGTGTTCGGCTACATCCGCGTAATGGCTGCAGCGCATGAGCAGGGCAATACTGCCTTCTACCACCGCTTTTTGAAAAAGCAGCATGCGCCGCACATCGGCATGCTCGATGATGAGCACGGGAGCCTGACTGGCGTCTTTGTTGGACGGATGGCGACCCTGGGGCCTCTCGTGAGCGTACTTCAAGGAAGCGTAGTAGGCAGCCGAAGCCGTTGCAGCAGCCATGACGCCGGTACCAATTCGCGCCTCATTCATCATCTGGAACATGTATCGAAGCCCTTTGTGCGGCTCGCCTACCAGGTAGCCATGGCAGTCGTCCTGCTCCCCCAGCATGAGGTGGGCGGCGACGTATCCCTTTTGCCCCATCTTTCCGTAGATACCGGCTGTAGTGACGTCATTGGGCACATATCCGCCGTTTTCCGGCCGGTGTTTGGGCACCACGAAAAGCGAGATCCCCTTCGTGCCGGCAGGAGCGCCTTCGATTCGAGCCAGAGCCAGGTGAACGACGTTTTCGGCCGCTGTATGGTCGCCTCCGGAGATGTAGATCTTCTGCCCCCGGAGCTTATAGGCGCCGTTGCTGGTGGGTGTGGCCGTTGTACTCAGGTCGGATAGCGAGCTGCCTGCCTGGGGTTCTGTGAGCGCCATAGTCCCCTGCCATTTTCCGGCATACATGTTAGGGATATAGGTCCTTTCCAGCTCCTCACTGCCGAAATTGCGAATCAGGTTGGCCGCACCCTGAGTGAGGAATGCATAGGGGGCAATGTTGGGGTTTGCCGCATTGAAAATGATAACCGCAGCGTTCAGCAAGGTGAGCGGCATTTGCTGACCTCCCGCCTCGTGATGGTCGATGGCTCCTATCCAACCGGCCTCCGCCATGGCATGTATAGCATTCCGGACAGCCGGGTGTACCCATACCTCCCCGTCTTTGTAATGGGCTTTTTCGCGGTCCATTTCCCGATAGTAGGGGTAGAGATACTGGTCGGCCAATTGCAGGGCTGCTTCCATAGCCATTTGCATGCTCTCGCGGTCGTATTCCTTGAAGAAGGCATAATGCTGAAGCTGCTCGGCCTGGAGGACTTCGAAAAGCTGGAACTGCAGGTTGCGAAGGCTGACGTAAGCGTTTGGCATCTCGTGTGAGGTTTGGTGGAACGGAAAGCTAATTTACAAAAATATAAAGTGGGTGCCTAAGTTGTATTCCGGCTAAAAATTTTACTCAGTTAAGATTTTCTGCTTTGTTAAATCTTAACAAAATCAAACAAGACATACCCATTTAGGAAAACATCCGTCTTCATTTGCCTTCGCCCCTCCAGTTTTAGTTCCAAAACCTGCAGGAAACCGTCGCGAGCGGCAAATCGAAGCACCGTCTTTCTATCCGATAGTACAGTGGCAGGCGGATAGTCGTGTTCCTCGTACACAGGTCTGGCCTTCAGGATTTTGAGCTTTTGGCCGTCGAGAGTGGTCCAGGCGGCGGGGTAGGGGCTCAGGCCGCGAACGAAATCATGGACTTTCCCAACGGCCTGGTCGAAATGGATCTCACAAGTTTCGGTATAGATCTTAGGGGCCTTGGTGGCCTGGCTGTCGTCCTGCTTTTTCAGTTCGTAGGAATCCGCTTCGATAAGTTGCACCGTTTCCAGGACGGCCTCTGCACCGAGTTGCATCAGGCGGTCGTGGACCTCACCGGCCGTTTCCTCCGGGCCGATGGGCATTCGCTTTTGCAACAGCATATCGCCGGTGTCGATGTCGTGCTGTATAAAAAAGGTAGTGACCCCGGTTTCTTTTTCGCCTCGAATGATGGCCCAGTTTATCGGCGCAGCCCCCCGGTATTTGGGCAGGAGGGATCCGTGCAGATTGAAAGTGCCTTTGGGGGGCATAGACCAGACTACTTCGGGCAGCATGCGAAAGGCCACGACCACGAACAGATCGGCATTCAGTACGCGTAGGTTTTCCAAAAAATCAGGTGCCTTGAGCTTTTCGGGCTGCAGCACCGGAATGTCGTTGGCACGAGCATACGTTTTCACCGCTGACTCGATCAGCTTTTTCCCGCCCCGACCCCCGTATTTGTCGGTAGCGGTGACCACGCCTACCACCTGATAATTGTTTCGTACGAGGATATCCAGGGAAGGCACGGCAAATTCGGGCGTTCCCATAAAGACGATACGCAAGGACATGTGCTTAGGCGTTTGCCGGGAAAGGTAGCAATTCTACCTGGACTGCCTCGGGCTGGGACTATTCTACCCGGACCCGGATATTCCAGTTGATCGACTCTCCATTGGTCAGGGCTTGGTAGGTGGTCCAGGCACTGTTGTCTGCTTCGAACAAATAATCGCCGCCCTGGCTATTGCGGGGGCCGGCATCGCAGCCGATGGACTGCTGGTCAAACGGGTGGACGAAGCGGGTGCTCACCCAGATCTCATCGCCGGTGATCTCCAGGGGCGTGTCCAATACGTGTTCACTCCAGGCAAACTCCGCGAGTTCGTTTCGAGTAATGTTATCGCTGTAAAGCAGCGTAGATGGGGCATCGGGCCCGTTCCCGCGGTAGATTTTCACCTGTACGCCGGTAGGTAAATTGTAGAAGTACAGAAATACCGAAGTGATTTCCCGGCCGCTGAAGGGGGTTGTTTCACTGGACGAAAACCGAACGGCCGCCTCGTACTCGCCGGCAGGCAGGATAGGTGAATTGGCATTTGGACCGTCGTAAAAAAGGCCTTCCTCAATCTGAGGCTCATTGGGCTCATTGTCATCGTCATTGCTACAGGCAAAGAAAGGAAATAAAAAGCCGAAGATCAACAAAGTGGGTATACGTCGCATAGTCGCTTTAATTTTTGAGATAACGCAAGATACCGCTTTGCCGGTATCTGGCCATGGTACGGCATTTGTAAAAACAGGGCCGCTCCGGTTTCATGACCCGCATGGCAAAAACCGGAGCCGGTTCGAATGAAAATTCCGTACTATTGTCACATGGGGATTATCCAACAGTTTTTCATCGAAACGGGTAATCTGAGCCTGTTTGCCGGTCAGTTTTTCCGGGAGTTGCCGCGCCGTCCGTTTGAATTCCAGGAGTTTCTTCGGCAATGCTATCTGGTGGGGAACAAATCCCTCTTTTTGGTCGGTGTCACCGGTTTCATCATGGGGCTGGTGCTCACGCTCCAAACCCGTCCGACCATGGAAGACTTCGGCGCCGAAGCTTACATGCCTTCCATGGTGGCCATTTCCATCGTACGGGAGATCGGCCCGGTGATTACGGCTTTGATCTGTGCCGGAAAGATCGGGTCCAGCATCGGAGCCGAACTGGGCTCTATGAAAGTGACCGAACAGATCGACGCCATGGAGGTATCCGGGACCAACCCCTTCAACTATCTCGTGGTGACCCGGGTCCTGGCCACGACGCTCATGCTTCCGTTACTGGTCATTCTTGCCGATGGCATAGCGATTTTTGGTTCCTACCTGGTGGAAAACGCAAAAGGGCAGGTGACCTTTCAATTGTTCTACCACAAGGTATTTCGCAGCCTCAATTTCAATGACCTCATGCCGGCGACCATCAAGTCCTTTTTCTTCGGATGGATCATTGGCCTGGTGGGCTGCTATAAGGGCTATAATTCGGATAAAGGGACCGCCGGGGTCGGTCGGGCTGCCAATTCCGGCGTAGTGCTGGCCTCTATGCTTGTTTTCGTCATCGATTTCATGGCGGTACTTCTGGGCGATATTTTCATTGATTAAATACGGCATGCCGAAGGATCAGGTACATACATCTCCGGACCTGGTATCGCAAGATGCCGAGCTGCTCATCGATATTCGAGGGCTGTACAAGTCTTTCGGCGACAATCGGGTGCTCCGGGGTTTTGACCTGCAGCTTTACGACGGGGAAAACGTGGTCATCATCGGCAAATCGGGTTCGGGCAAGTCCGTATTGCTGAAGTGCATCATCGGGCTGATGGCTCCCGACCAAGGTCAGCTTTTGGTCATGGGCGAATCCGTACCGCAGATGGACCGCAATGCACTCAACCGGATGCGACTGGAGGTGGGGTTTTTGTTTCAGGGTAGCGCCCTGTACGATTCCATGACCGTGCGCGAAAACCTCGAATTCCCGCTTCGCCGCCATCCCCAGAAGATTGGAGACGAGCCCGTGGAAGAGCTCGTGCGCTCCGCGCTGAGCGACGTAGGACTCGAGGAAGCCATCGACCTGATGCCGGCCGAATTATCCGGCGGCATGAAACGACGAGTTGCCCTGGCTCGCACCCTGATCCTCAAACCCCGCATCATTCTCTACGACGAACCCACGAGCGGCCTCGATCCCATAACCTCTTCCGAGATCACCCGGCTGATCCGGAATGTCCAGGACCGGTATCGGACTTCATCGCTGATCATTACTCACGATATGGATGTGGCCCGCATTATTGCGAGCCGGGTCATTGTCTTAGTGGACGGCCTGGCCTATGCCATGGGCCGGTTTGAAGAACTGGCTCAAATGAAGGACCCAAAAGTTCAGGCCTTTTTTATTTGACGAAGACGCACGAATGGCACCATTGTGATACTTTCTAACCCGCGAACGCATGAGCACAACCAATCGATATAGACTACGCCTGGGCTTGTTTGTAGTGGTAGCACTCACCCTCTTTATCCTTGCCAGTTATTTCATAGGAAATAACGAGAACCTGTTTACCCCAACTTTCGAGGTCAGCGCCCGGTTTGGAAATGTGAACGGGCTGCAACCCGGCAACAATGTGCATTATGCGGGCATCAAGGTGGGAACCGTGTCCGGTATCACCTTTGAGAACGATTCCACGCTACGCGTCGATATGGTGCTGGAAAAGAAGGTACTGCCCTACATGCATAAGGATGCCGTAGCCAGCATCGGTACGGATGGACTCGTCGGCAATATGCTGGTCAACATCAGCCCGGGCACAAATTCGGCACCGCCGATTTCCGATGGAGACCTTCTGCAATCCTACAGCCGGATCAAGACCGAAGAAATCATCAACACCTTCGGCAAGACCAATGAAAACCTTGCGGTCTTGGCCAATGACCTTTTGGAGATCGCCGAAAAGATCAACTCGGGCAGGGGCACGATCGGCATGCTGCTGCGAGATACCCTCATGGCGCAATCGCTGCAACATACCATCTATCAGCTGAATCGCACGGCCAGTTACCTGCAATCGACCAGCAAGAACCTGGATCAGATCGTGCAGGACGCTTCGTCGGGTGGAGGGCTGGTCGGCCTGCTTACTCAAGACACGCTTATACCGCATCGCATTCACAGCGTGGCCGCCCGGCTGGATACAGGGGTAATGGACCAGGTGACCGGCATTCTGGACGAGCTGGAGAAGTCCGGCCAAAACATTGAGTCCTTCAGCAACGAACTGGACCAGTTCTCTCAAGAACTTCGCAATCAGCGAGGTGTGGTAGGTACCATGTTGTACGACACGGCATCCGCCCGCGATATCCGGCACATTATCGATCAGGTAGATACCAGCACCCTGTTGCTCAACGAGAACTTGAAGGCGATGCGAGAGCATTTTCTCTTTCGGCGGTATTTCCGAAAGAAGGAAAAGGAGGAGCGGAAGAAGAATAAGAACAAGTAAGGGAAGCTATGGCCCTACCGCCCGGGGTTCGGATTGTGGAGCGAAGTCCGCTGGCGCGCCTGGCCGCCTGCTGGCTTCGAAGCGATACCATGGCTATGGTGTTGGGGCGTACCATTCATTTGCACGGCGTCGATACCCCGACCTTTCTGGCCAACACCCGCTGGGTCCGTCACGAACTAGCGCATGTAGACCAGTATCGCCGCATGGGATTCGCACCCTTTTTACTCCGGTATATCTGGTGGAGCTTGCGTTACGGATACCACGACAACCCCTTGGAACAAGAAGCCCGGGCGGCCGAATCCTCGAGCGATCCCGACTCTCGGGTCTGACCGCCAGCAACTTGCCTTTGTCAATAGCTGACGAAGGGCATTTGCCGGAGGTACGTGTCATCGGCTACCTGTATGAGCAGGAAGTCGGCCAGGTCGGCCCGGCTGATGGTGGTGCCGCCCGGAACCCCTACCCAGCCCACCTGATAGTCGCCTTTTTCCGGGCCATCTGTCAGGCGCGGGCCACGCACGATGATCCAGTCGCGATCACTGCTTTTCAGCACATCGGCATGACGTGAAGCATCCTCGAGCACCCTGGGCACGAACAGCTTCATCAATCTGCGAATTAGCTGGTCGGCCAGCTTGGGGCGATCCTTTTCGAACGGCAGACCGCCGCCTGAAAGGCTGATGATCTTTTCCACCTGCTCGGCCTGCATAGCCTGCAAGATGTTTTTCGTTCCCTCGGTTTGGAGCCAGTCCGGCGATCCTTTTACGTGGCCAAAAAGACTGACCACCACATCGGTACCCTGCACGGCCGCCCGAACCTCTTCCGGGTTCAGCACATCGCCGGAGATGACTGTCAATTGGGGATCCTTTTGGGGGATTTTCTCCGGACTGCGCGCCAGAGCCCGAATGGCGTAACCAGCCGACAGCGCTTTGGGAATGAACTGTTGCCCCGTGCGACCGGAGCCTCCGAAAAGTGCGATCCGTTTCATATTTTTCCGTTTTGCGTGCCTAACGCCTTTCCCGCAAACGGCGTTTGCCTTCAGGCACTAACCTTTTAGTAAGTATGGAACCCAAGGTGAGACCGCAATGCCCCGTCCGCACCACCCTCGACCTGCTCGGAGGAAAATGGCGCCTCCTCATTCTTCAGGCTTTGGAAGGAGAGGGGCTGCGCTTTAGCGAAATCGGCAGGGTACTGCCCGATATCAGCGAAAAGATGCTGGCTCAGGAACTGGGCGTCCTGACCGATAGCCGGCTCATTGAAAAAAGCGGGCAGCGGTATACTCTGACCCCGCTGGGTGAGGAGGCTTGTCAGATGGTGCCGGTATTGGCCCGATTCGGGACGCGGTATCTGGCCTCCCGAACTCAACGGACGGAGCTTTGAACGCACTTATACGGCATATGGATCGCATTAGCCAGTTAGTGGGGCAGGCGGTGTCCTGGGCTTCTCTCTTGCTGGTCCTGATCACGGTTTACGACGTTCTGGCCCGGTATTTTTTACAGCGAACGGCTGCCTGGATCATGGAGCTGGAATGGCATCTCTTCGGATTGCTCTTCCTGTTGGGCGGAGCCTATGCTCTTCAACAGGACCGCCATGTGCGAGTGGATGTATTTTACCAGCGCATGGGCGAGCGCGAGCGAGCCTGGGTGGATCTACTGGGTACGTTGCTCTTCTTGCTGCCCTGGTGCACGGTACTCATTTATTGGAGTGCCCAATACGCAGCAGCCTCCTGGGCCGTTCGGGAAGGATCTCCGGATCCGGGCGGGCTTCCCGCCCGCTACCTCATCAAGGGGGCCTTGGTCTTGGGCTTGATCCTGCTTTTCATGCAGGGGCTGGCCCGCCTGCTGCGCTGTGTACAGGTTCTGGGAAAAAAGTCCTGAGATGGAGATCCTCGCTATCCTGCTTTTCATCAGCATTTTCGTTCTTATCCTGTACGGTTATCCCGTAGCCTTTACCCTGGGTGGGCTATCCATGATCTATGCGCTGTTGTTTCTGGATATCCATACCTTCGCCGCCCTGCCGGCCCGCTTTATGGGGGTAGTCAGCAATTACGTCCTCCTGGCGGTGCCGCTTTTTATTTTTATGGGCATTATGTTGGAGCGTTCAGGCCTTGCCGAGCAGTTGCTGGATACGATGGGTTTTTTACTGGGGGGCATTCGCGGCGGGCTGGCTATCGCCGTTATTGTGGTAGGCACAATGCTGGCCGCCTCAACCGGGATTGTAGGTGCTACGGTAGTTACCATGGGGCTGATCAGCCTGCCGACCATGCTCAAGCGGGGATACCGGCCCGAGTTGGCTACGGGTACGGTGGCCGCAAGTGGCACGCTGGGGCAGATCATTCCGCCTTCAATCGTGCTGGTTCTTCTGGGTAGTGTGCTACAGGTCTCGGTCGGCGACCTTTTTGCAGTGGCCTTGCTGCCCGGGCTCTTGCTCGTTGCGCTTTACATCGGGCATGTCCTGTTGCTGGGACAAGTCCGGCCGGACTGGGTGCCCGTCTTGCGACCCTCTGAACGCGAAGCCTTTCGAAAGCGGGTCGATACCCGACTGATTGCGGAGGCTTTTGTGCTGCCCCTGCTCCTCATTTTGTGCGTACTGGGGGCCATCTTTGCCGGCCTCGCTTCGCCTACCGAGGCAGCCGCTATAGGTGCAGCAGGTGCCCTAAGCCTTACGATGTATCGAGGGAAATTTTCCGGTCGGATGCTTCGCCAGGTCATGCAAGAGACCACCCACCTCACCAGTATGGTATTTTTCATTCTGCTGGGGGCTACGACCTTTTCACTGGTATTTCTGGAACTGGGCGGCGACACCTATCTGCTGGCTACCGTTCAGCAAGCCGACCTGAGCCCCCTGGCCTTTCTGTTGTTGGTCATGCTCGTGGTGTTCGTCTCGGGCTTTTTCCTCGATTTCATCGAGATCGTTTTCATCGTCGTTCCCATCGTTGCACCGCTTTTTCAGGAAATGGGTGTCAACTTGCTCTGGGTAGGTGTTCTGCTCGGGCTGAACCTTCAGACCTCTTTTCTCACGCCGCCTTTTGGGTTTTCGCTCTTTTACCTCAAAGGCGTAGCTCCGGAATCGGTGACTACGATGCACCTGTACCGGGGCATCCTGCCTTTTGTGTTTCTTCAAGCTGCCCTGCTGATCGTCCTGCTGCTTTTTCCCTCCTGGCTCCCTGTGCCGGACTGAGCAGTACCTTGCCTCGGAATGCGATTTTGTCGCATAGAACCCGGACAAATAGATGATGAAAAAGCCCTACCTTTAACTCGAAAACTGAATACCAAATACTATGCGTTGGCAAGGACGTGAGGGAAGCCAAAACGTAGAAGACCGCCGCAGGGGGCGGGGGGCAGCCATAGGGGGCGGCCTGAGTATAGGCGCTATTCTCATAGCGATTCTCGTCTGGTTCTTAGGCGGCGACCCCCAGCAGGTTCTGCAGCAGGGTGGGGGAGCACCGGCCGGCGGCCCCACAACGACCACGAATGCTGCCGAAGATGAGCTGGCCAAGTTTGTATCGGTGGTGTTGAAGGATACCGAAGATGTTTGGGACAAACTCTTTGCCAGGCAATTGCAAGCGACCTATCGCAAGCCCACCCTGGTCTTGTTCACACAGTCGGTGACCTCGGCTTGTGGGATGGCCAGCGCAGCCACAGGGCCCTTTTACTGCCCGGGCGACCAAAAACTCTACATCGATCTCAGCTTTTATCAGGACCTCAAAAACCGCTTCGGGGCGCCCGGAGATTTTGCCATGGCCTATGTGGTCGCCCATGAAGTGGGACACCACGTTCAGAACCTTATGGGGATTACGGACCAGGTGCATCGTCAGCGCGGCCGCATACCCAAAACGCAATACAATCAGCTTAGTGTTCGGCTGGAACTTCAGGCCGATTTTCTGGCCGGCGTTTGGGCCCATCACGCCGAAGAAATGAAAGGTATCCTGGAGGAAGGCGACATTCAGGAGGCGCTCAATGCCGCAAATGCCATAGGAGACGATCGCCTTCAAAAACAGGCCCGGGGATACGTGATACCGGAATCCTTTACCCACGGGACTTCGGCTCAGCGGATGCGTTGGTTCAAAAAGGGATTCGTGACCGGCGATCTCGCTCAGGGCGACACCTTTGCCGCCGAGGAGCTTTAAGCCCCACTAGCGGATGATCTCTTTTAGTTTTTCCACATTGTTGAAGTTGGTCCAGTCACGATAACCCTCCTCTTCATAAACCAGCTCGCCATTCCGGTTGATCAGCATGGTGGTGGGTAATTTAATCACAAAGGCCTCAATATAGTCCACATCCAGGCGGGCAAATTCAAACGGAAATTGATGTTCCTGGCGAAAGGCTTCGATCTTGTCAAAATCCTCCGTTGTGACCGCCAAAAAAACAGCCTGATCCTTATAGATTTCATATATTTCGGACATAGAACGCATTTCACTGATGCACGGGCCGCACCAGGTAGCCCAGAAATTGAGGAAAACCGGACGGCCGCCCAGATCGCGTAAGGTAAAAGGATAGCCGAAGCGATTGGTCATTTTGATGCGCTTCAGCCGATCGGACAACTCCACCTCCTTGAGGGCCGAATACGAATCCGCAGGGCTTTCAGGAAGAGGGGTTTCACTGGCGCTGACGGACTTCTTTCCCGTATTGCAGCCCATGAACATGAATACGACCAGAAACGCTTGTAGGTAGTAATGTGCTCTCATTGAGATTTGATGTATAGTTAATATTTGTTCGCAAGCTTTGTGATCAAATGACCCGCAAGATAATCCATCGCCTTTGAGCGAAGGAGATGGACCAAGTAGAAAACGAAAATTTCCAACAAAAATCTTTTTTGACCTTAAAACCATTACGTATGAGAAAGGCGATCTTTTTCTCACTATTTTCTCTCTTTTTCACGCTTCCCCTTTTAGCGCAAGATGGCTTGCCCCCCAACCCGGAGCCGGGTAAGTGCTACATTCGCTGTGTGACTCCTGACGAGTGGGAAGAAGAAGAAGTTCGGGTAGTTGTAAAACCCGCCCACAAACGTCTGGAAGTGGGCGAGGCAGATTACCGTGAGGTTGAAGAGCGAGTACTTGTAAAAGAAGCATCGAAGAAGTACGTGTACGTGCCCGCTGTATACGAAACAGTGACTGAGGAGGTACTCGTCGAAGAAGCTCCGGATGCCTACGAGATCATTCCGGCCCAGTTCGAAGATATTTTTGAGGAAATTGAATTGCAGCCGGCCTATGCCCGCTACGAATACCAGTCGGCCATGGAAAACTGTGAGTCTGACGACCCTCGCGATTGCATGGTCATGTGCTATGTCGAATATCCGGCCCAGAAGACCCGCATCGCCAAGCAGGTACTGAAAGAACCGGCAAAGGCAGTTCCGCGCAAGGAAGGACGCGAAATGGGGGATAGCGGCATGCGAGCTGCTCGCACCGTGACCGTTCAGAAACAGGTGATCAAAGAACCGGCTCGTGTGGAAGAGGTGGAGATCCCGGCAGAATACAAGACCATCAAAAAGAAGGTATTGGCCAAAGGGCCCGAAGTGCGCGAAGTTGACGTCCCGGCCGAGTATCGCACCGAAACGCGCCGCGTGCTGAAGAAGAAAGGTGGCTTGGCCGTATGGGAAGAGATCGACTGCGAACTGACGACCTTCACCCCGTTGCCGGTCTACTACGAACTGGGTAGTGCCCGCCTGACGGCAGAGTCCAAGCGCATCATTGACGAACGCCTCTACGCCCTCATGGTGGAGAAACCCCTCGTACGGGTAGAATTGAACTCCCATACGGACTCGCGCGGATCCGCAGCCTCAAACATGGATCTGTCTCAGCGACGCGCCCAGTCGGTGGTAAACTATCTGGTCGGCAAGGGGATCGACCGCGATCGCCTGATAGCCAAAGGCTATGGCGAGACCCGCCTGGTGAACAATTGCCGCGATGGCGTACCTTGCTCTGAAGAGGAGCACCAGAAAAACCGCCGCACGGAGTTCCGCGTTATGGGCAACTAAAAGCTTTGCAAGACATTCTGCCTCTGCTTTTCTTCTTTCCAAAGGCATAGGGAAACGACATGCGGCAAAGACTATCGAGAGCTGGTGTGTAATGCACCGGCTCTCTTCATTGAGTCAATTCTGCTTCTCCCATAGCGTTACCAAGAAAAGTTCTTTTCTATGTCCGATTGGTTGATGCCTGCTGCTCTCGCCGTAATCATGTACGGCATAGGTATCAATCTGGACTGGGGAGCTTTCCGGCGCGTCTTTCGCTTTCCCAGGCCGGTCTTGATCGGGTTGCTATGCCAAATGGTTTTGCTACCTCTGGCCGCCTTTTGCATTGCAATGATGCTGCCACTATCTCCCAAGCATAAAGTCGGCCTGGTCCTCATTGCAGCCTGCCCGGGCGGTACGGCATCCAACCTGGTCACCTTCATGCTCAGGGGCCGGGTCGCACTCTCTGTTACCCTGACGGCTTTCAACAGCTTTTTGATCCTGCTGACGATTCCCCTATTGATGAAGGGAGCTTTCGGCCTGTTTCTCGGCGACACACAGGCCATTGAGCTTCCCGTAGGCCAAACCGTCCGACAGGTCGTTCTTGCCGTATTGCTGCCGGTACTTGCCGGACTGTTGACCCACGAGTACGTCCCCGACCTCAGCCGTCGACTCAAAAAACCACTGCGATACGTCCTTCCGGCTCTCTTATTGCTCGTTTTCGCACTGGCACTCTTCTTTGGAGAGGATCCGGTGGAGCAAAGCCTGGAGAAACTGCTGAGTCTTTACCCTGCCGGATTGATGCTCAATCTGAGCACTATGGCTGTGGGCTACTTTCTCACGCAGTATCTGGGGCTGGATCATCGGAGCAGCTACACCATCGCTATCGAGATGGGACTGCAGAACAGTGCCTTGGCTGTCTTCATTGCCCAGGGCGTATTGAACGATCCCGATCTGGCCCTGATGGCGGTCGCCTATGGCAGCTTTTCGTTTTTTACGACCCTGGGGGCCGCCTACGGGCTCAACCGGCAGTTTGGCCCGGAAGAATCCGATTGAAATAGGCCTTTTCCGTTATCGCAGCATATGCCCGAGCCCGCTGCTGGAAAGCGAAGTAGGCGTCGTACACCCTCCGGCTGAAGGGATCGCTTTGGGCCAGCCCGTCCAGCACCTCCCGGGTAAGCTGCCGGAGCCGTTGGAGTACGGATTCCGGGAATTGCCTCAGGTCCACTCCCTCCTGAATAAGCGACTGCAAGCGGTCGGCATTTCGGGCCTCCATCTCAGCGAGTACCCTGGTGTTCATGGCCTGTGCTGCGGTGCGTAAAATCTGTTGCAGGTGGTTGGGCAAGGCATCGAACGCTTCTTTGTTGAAAATGTATTCCAGGGCCGTACCCGTCTCATGCCAGCCAGGGTTGTAATAGTAGCGCGCAATATGCTGAAAGCCCATCAGCGCATCGTGGTAGGGCCCCAACCACTCCGTGGCGTCGATGACCCCGCGCTCCAGGCCAGTGTAAATCTCACCGCCGGCCAACAACACGGGCGCCCCCCCGGCCCGTTCCAACACCTTCCCCCCCAGGCCGGGCATGCGCATTTTCAGTCCGCGAAGATCCTCGATGCTGTTGATCTCCCGATTGAACCAGCCGCCCATCTGAACCCCGGTATTTCCCCCGGGGCAGGGCACGAGGTTAAAGTCGCGGTAGAGTTCTTCCCAGAGTTTCAGCCCTCCGCCACCCAGCAGCCATGCGTTCAATTGCTGGGCATTCAGGCCGAAGGGCACAGAGGCAAAAAACTGGGCGGCCGGGGCGATTCCCGCCCAGTAGTACGAACACCCGTTACCGATCTCAGCCGCTCCCGATCGAACCGCATCAAACACCTCCAGGGCGGGTACCAATTCTCCGCCGCCGAAAACGCGAATCTCCATCTGACCACCCGACATGCCGGCGACCCATTCGGCAAATTGCGCACAGGCTTCGCCCAGGATCGGAAAGTTAGGCGGCCAGGTGGTGACCATGCGCCAGCGGTAGCGCTTTCCGTTTCGGACGGACGGCCCGTTCTGTGCGCTGGGCTGCGGCATGCAGGCTCGAATGGCAAAAGGCAGTGACAAAGTGCCCAAGGCAAGGCCCCGGGCAAAGGCTTTCCGGGTGATTCGCATTTTTTCGGTCGGTTGTCTGGCCAATGTAAGCGGAAATGCGCTTTTATGTAAACACAAAATGTTTTACATTTGATAAAAATGAAACAGATCGTGCAAAAAGTCAGTTCACCCAACTTCCGGAAGGGTAGGGGGGCCCAACTCAACCCCCACAATCCCTTTGAAGCCCTTCAACGGGACAAAGCCCCTGATCCGGATGCAGCCGACCGGACCCATTATCGCGAAGTATACCCCAAAACCATGATCAACCGGGTAGACAGTCCCGACATCGGCATGGCCTGGAGCATGAATCCCTATCAGGGCTGTGAGCACGGCTGCGTGTATTGCTACGCCCGCAATACCCACCCGTTCTGGGGATTCCGTGCTGGTCTGGATTTTGAACAAAACATTCTGATCAAAAGGGATGCCCCCCGTTTATTGCGCGAAAGCCTGCAGAAAAAGAGCTGGCGTGCAGCGCCCATCATGCTTTCGGGAAATACCGACTGCTATCAGCCGGCGGAGCGCAAGTATCAAATCACCCGGCAGATCCTGGAGGTGCTTTGGGACTTTCGCCATCCGGTGGGGATAATTACCAAAAGTCGATTGATCCTGCGCGATTTGGATCTTCTGGCAAGTATGGCAGCGGAAGGGCTTGTGCGGGTAGCCCTATCGGTGACTAGCCTGGATGACGAGCTGCGCAGGCTTCTGGAGCCCCGCACGGCATCGGCTGCCAGCCGCTTATTGGTGATCCGGCGCCTGACGGAAAGCGGCATTCCGGTTAGTGCCATGTTGGCGCCGATCATTCCAGGGCTAAACGATCACGAGATCCTGCCCATGGCAAAGGCCGTTTCGGAAAGCGGCGCCAGGGCCTTGCACCACACAGTGGTCCGGCTCAACGGCGATGTAGCGGAAATTTTTGAAGATTGGGTGCGAAAGACCATGCCCGACCGGGCCGATCGCATTCTCAATCGCATTCGCGATTGCCACGGCGGTCAACTCAACGACAGCCAGTTCGGCAGGCGTATGCGCGGTGAAGGTAAGCTGGCCGAAATGATCAGTCAGCAGATGGATCTGGCCAGGCGTCTTTATTTCGAAGGGAAAGCGATGCCCCCCTACAATCTGGCTAGCTATGAGAAGCGGAAGAACCCCCAATTGAAACTCTGGGAATGAAGAGAAAAAAATGCTTCACCGGACGCAGGAGGGGTCCGGTGAAGCAAAGGGCCTTAATACCCCCGGGCTTCCTTGAGGGATACCCGTACGTCGTCCTTGTAAGCCACGATCCAGGCGCTGCTGAAGCCCTGGCGTTTGAGTTCGGACTGACGCGACTTGGCTTCGTTGAAGTCCCGGTAGTTGCCGATAACGACTTTCTGGATATTGCCGGCATCCTCAACCCGCATGTCGGGAATGCTTTGCACCTTGCCCGGGATTTTCCCGTAGGAATAAGCACCTACCTGAACCCGGTAAACGACGCCCATGGAGTAATCCTCCATTGAGGGATCCGGGCCGGAAGGCATCGTAGGCGTGGGTTCCGGTGGCATGGTGGTTTGCTGGAGTTGATTAATGGTTTGCTGGGCCGCCATCAGCTGTTGCTTCAATTGCTGATTCTCCTGCTGGGCTTGACTCAGCTGAGCCTGAAACTGCTGCTGGTTGGCTTGCATGGTGTTCAGCTGCGCCGTCGCCTGCTGAGCTTCCATCTTGTACTGATCCCGCTCTTCGGTCAGCTGCTTGAGCTGTGCGGGATTTTTCCTGTAGTCTTTGGCCTTTTTCTTCCACTCCTTTTGTTCATCCTTGGTGAGATTCTGACCAAACGAAGGTGGAGCGGCCAGGGTCAATGCCATAACAACAAAAAGCGCGTGATACCATTTCATAAATCTTCTGGTTTTGATGAGTGGTTGATCAGAAACAAGGATAAGGAAAAATATGGAAACAAAAGTTATTCATCCCACAGGCTTTCTAAGGTGTAAGGGCTGCCTTCCCGGGCCCAAAAGGAACCGTCCACAAAACGGTAGTGCCTGTCCAACTTGGCAAGCTTGCGCAGGTCATCTGCATCCAGGTGGATTTTTGCAGCCGCCAGGTTTTCCCGGATGCGCTGGGGGTTTGTCGATTTGGGAATAACGGCGCAATCCCGCACCAAATGCCAGGCGATGAGGACTTGCGCTGAACTGCACCCGTGCTTTTCGGCGATAGCCACTACCTGGGGCACCTTCATCAGGTCGGGCTCATCCTCTTTTTTCATCTGTTTGACCCGGTCTTTCGATCCCAAAGGCGAATACGCGGTAAGGTGGATATCTTGGTCGTGACAGTAATTCAGCAGCTCCATTTGCTGCAGGTAAGGGTGTAATTCGACCTGGTTCATGGCAGGCCGAATGGAGGTGT
Source organism: uncultured Saprospiraceae bacterium (assembly GCA_964595955.1). Lineage (GTDB taxonomy): Bacteria > Bacteroidota > Bacteroidia > Chitinophagales > Saprospiraceae > JAJDFU01. The sequence goes on along the minus strand of CAZQSF010000049.1, from coordinate 8,424 downwards.
GTGGCAAAAGGGCGTCGACCTTGGCCTTGCTGAAGTTGGACAGGCCGATGTGACGGCTCTTGCCCTGCTCCACGCAATGCTCCATCCCAAGCCAGGTTTCTCCGGTGGGCAGTTCATTCAGACTCAGGAAATCATCCGGGCCGGAGGGCATGGATTGCACCTCGGGCCGAAATGCTACAGGCCAGTGGATGAGGAACAGATCCAGATAGTCCAGCTTTAAATCCCGAAGGCTGTGCTCCAGGGCCGGTACCACATCTGTCTCGCGGTGGGCGTTGTTCCAAAGCTTGGAGGTGATCCAGAGATCCTCGCGTTTGACGGTGCCCTCGCTAAAGAGCTGCTGAAGGGCCTCGCCTATTTCGGGTTCATTGCCGTAAATCGGTGCGCAATCCAGGTGTCTGTAGCCGGCCTTTACAGCCTCTACCACGGCGCGGCCAACCTCATTGGGTCTGGACTTCCAAGTGCCCAGACCAATGGCTGCCAGGCGATCACCGTTTGAAAAAGTCAGGGATTTCATTGTGTATCTGGTTTTTATACGGTTTTCAGGATAAAATGACCTTTTTACCAAGACCTATTTTATCCTGAAAACCGTGAATACCGCTGCTTCACACCGGTCAAAGCACTGCGTATTCGATATCGCAGGTACTGGCCTTGCCGAGCCGATCCGAATTTTGTATCAGCCACCGTTCCGCATGTTCGCGACCCATGGCTTTGAGTGCTTCCAAAAAGGCCCACTGCGTGTTGAACTTGCTGGACAATTTTAAAGACTGTGCATCCTTTTCAGGGTTGATGTTGTGTAGGTAAAAAGGCCGATAGTGCCCTTGGCAATCGATGCCGGCCTCATATAGCCTTCGCAGCAGATCAAGCTTTTGAAGCTCCAACAAAAGGCTGGAGTTGAAACTCAGCTCATTGACCCGGTCCCGAATCTCATAGGGCGAGTTGGGGACCTTGTCGATGTTCATGGGATTGATCTGTACGATCACGATATCAGTGCAATCCGTTTCTTCCACCAGCGGAAACAGGGGAGGATTACCCATAAACCCGCCGTCCCAATAGGCTTCACTTCCAATTTCTACGGTGTGGAAAAGTTGCGGGAGGCAAGCCGATGCCAACACCGCCTCCAGGCTGATTTCGTTCATGCGAAACACTTTGGCGCGGCCGCGCCGGACATTGGTTGCACAGACGAACACTTCGGCTTCGCTGCAGCGGCGCAACTCCCCGAAATCGATCATTTCCTCCAGAATATCCCGCAGGGGGTTCAGGCCCAGGGGGTTGAACTGGGTAGGGGAGAGGAAGAGGGAAGACATCTCCATCCACAGGTAGCTGGGCGAGGCTTCCATATTGCCCTTGCCGAAAAAGGCATCCCAATAGCTGGGACGAAAAAAGTACCGCCGGGCGGAATCGGATACGGCTTTCCAGAACTCTTCCAGCAGCGCTCTAGCCGCCTTTCTGCCGCCCCGATGAAGCCCGTAGGCGAGGAGAACGGCATTCACCGCACCGGCGCTGGTACCGGAAAAGGCCCGGAGAGGCAGGTCTTCTTCCTCCAGCAGGCGATCGAGCACCCCCCAGGTAATGGCACCGTGGGCCCCGCCGCCCTGCAGGGCCAGCGCGAGCTGTTTGTCTGCTTTCATGTGTGGGTGGATTTATTGAGCAGTCCATCCGCCATCTACGGGAATGGCCGTGCCGGTCAGGGTGTTGGCGTAATCCGAAGCCAGAAAAAGGGCCAACTGACCGAGAGTTTCCGTGGCGACGAAAGATTTGACGGCCTGTTTTTTGAGCATGACCTCTTGAATAACCTCTTTCTCGCTGATGCCATGGGCTTTGGCCTGATCTTCGATCTGGGCCTCTACCAGAGGCGTTTTTACGTAGCCTGGGCAAATGGCATTGCAAGTGATGTTGTGCGGGGCCCCCTCCAGGGCGAGCACCTTGGTGAGGCCGAGAATACCGTGTTTGGAAGCTACATAGGCCGCTTTGTATTCCGAAGCTCGCAGTCCGTGGGCCGAGGCCACGTTGATGATCCGGCCGAAGCCTCGCGCTTTCATGCCCGGCCAGGCCGCTTTGCTGGTGTGGAAAGCTGCGGAAAGATTGACCCCCAGAATGAGGTCCCACTTGCCTTCGGGAAATTCGTCAATGGGTGCGACGTGTTGCACACCGGCATTGTTGATGAGTACATCGAGTCGGCCGAAATCGGATTCGGCCTGATGCACCATGCTGCGAACGGCTTCGGGATCCATGAGGTTGGTAGGAGAGAAGCGGACCTTTACCTCGTACGTTGCCGCCAGCTCACCGGCAATTTCGTCGCCATTCTCTTCCAGGCCGTTGAGCAGCAGATCGTATCCGGCCTTGGCAAATTCCTGTGCAATGCCCAGTCCGATACCGCTGGAACCACCAGTGATGAGGGCTACTTGTTTGCGTTCCGTCATGTATGCAGGGTTTGACTGTGTTTGGAGTCAACCGGCAGGGCTTGTACCTCAAAGATCAAAAAAATGATCGTGAGTAAAAGCCATTCCAGCCAAAAATGGAAACGCACTTGCCGAAGAGCCGGCCCTTGAACTCCCGTTCCTTTTGCATCGTTTTCCTTGCATCTGTTCAAAACGCCGGAACCCGATGAACAAGATCCTGATCCTCTTTGCCCATCCGTTGCTGGAAAAATCCAGGGCCAACCGAATGCTGCTGGAACAAATGCCGGACTCCGAATACCTCACCCTGCACGACTTGTATGAGCACTATCCGGATTTTAACATCGATATCGGAGCGGAGAAGGAACGGGTCGAAGCACACGACATTCTAATCTGGCACCATCCCTTGTATTGGTACAGTGCGCCTGCCCTGCTCAAGCAGTGGATCGATCTGGTGCTGGAATACGGATGGGCCTACGGTCCCGGAGGCCAGGCATTGGAGGGCAAAGCGGTGTTCAATGCCTTTACGTCGGGAGGCGCCCGCCGGGTGTATTGCCGGGAAGGGTACAATCGCTATACCATTCGGGAATTTTTGCGGCCTTTCGAGCAGACGGCCTGCCTGTGTCATATGGACTATTGGCCGCCCTTTGCCGTGCAGGGTACGCACCGCCTTTCGGATGAACAGCTGCGGGAGCAGGCCTTTGCCTATCGCTTGTTGTTGGAACAACTTTTAGAGGGCGAGGTGAACCCGGCCGAACTTCACACTTACGATTTCCTAAACGACTGGATGCAACAAAAAGAAGCCTGACATGGAAGGAGATATACTCACCGGAGCGGTCGTCTATCTGGCAGCAGCCGTGATTTGTGTACCTGTGGCCAAACGCCTGGGCCTCAGCTCCGTACTCGGCTACCTCATTGCAGGCATGATCATCGGCCCGTTCGTTTTGGGCTTTGTCGGCCGGGCAGAGGGAGCCGAGGTCATGCATGTGGCGGAGTTCGGGGTAGTCATGATGTTGTTCCTTATCGGACTGGAACTGGAGCCGGAAAAGTTCTGGCGCATGCGAAAGATGGTGTTCGGCCTCGGCTTGTCGCAAGTGCTCATCACGGCCGCCATTTTATTCGGAATGGCTCTCCTCTGGGGCTTGGGCTGGCGGGGCGGTCTGGCCGTGGGCCTGGCCTTTGCACTGTCTTCCACGGCCATCGTGCTGCAGACCCTCAAAGAGAAGAATCAGCTCAACACCTCAGCCGGACAGAGTTCTTTTGCTGTGCTGCTGTTTCAGGATATCGCTGTGATCCCCATCCTGGCGCTGCTGCCGCTGCTGGCTGTGGAAGCGGCGACTCACGATGGGGGAGGGGGGCACGGAGGCGAAAGCCTGCTGAGCGGACTGCCCAGCTGGCTGCAGACCCTGGCCGTGCTGGGATCCGTAGGGGTGATCATCTTGGCCGGTCGACACCTCATGGGGCCGTTCCTGCGGCTGATCGCCAAAACCCGCCTGCGGGAGATCTTTACCGCTTCGGCTCTGCTTATTGTGGTCGCCATTGCCTACCTCATGCAGCAGGTAGGCCTCAGCCCGGCCCTGGGCACTTTTCTGGGAGGGGTAGTACTGGCCAATAGTCCGTACCGGCACGAACTCGAAAGCGACCTGGATCCCTTCAAAGGGCTGCTGCTCGGTTTGTTCTTCATCGCCGTAGGTGCCTCCATCAACTTTGAGCTTATCCTGAGCAAGCCGGTCACCATACTTGCTATTGTACTTGCGGTCATGGTGGTTAAGGGTCTGATCCTCTTTATTTTAGGCCGAGTCTTTAAACTGAGCCTGGACCAAAACCTACTCTTTACCCTGGGCCTGGCACAGGTCGGAGAGTTCGGCTTTGTGCTGTTTACATTCATCGAGGACCTTCATATCCTTCCGGCCGATGAAGTGGGCACAGCCATGGCTGTCATCGCCATTAGCATGACCCTCACGCCATTGTTGATGCTGGTCAACGAGCACTTCATACAGCCGTACTTCGGCACCACGGAAGAAGCCCAACGGCCGGCGGACACCGTGGAAGACCAACATCCCGTGATCATAGCCGGTTTTGCACATTTCGGCAGCACGGTAGGACGGTTTCTGCGTGCCAATGGGGTAGAGGCCACTATTTTGGACAACGACTCCGACCGGGTGGACCTGTTGCGCAGTCTGGGCTTTAAGGTGTACTACGGCGATGCCACCCGCGTGGATCTGTTGCGCTCCGCCGGCGCCGAAAATGCCAGGATCCTGGTATCGGCCATCGATGAGCCCAGCGTGACCCAGGAATTGGTAGAGAACGTTCAAAAGCATTTTCCGCATCTGCAGCTCATGGTGCGGGCAAAGAACCGGTATGAAGCCTATGACTTACTCGATATGGGCCTGGATGATGTGTATCGCGAATCGCTGGACACCTCCGTGCGGCTGGGCGTAGATGTGCTTCGCAAACTGGGCCATCGCACCTACAGCGCCACGCGCCTGGGACAGAATTTCCTGAAATACGACGAGGCGGCCCTGCGGCAGCTGGCGCCGGAACGCCACGATTACGAGAACTACATACAGCAGGCCCGGCAAAGCATTGCATACCAGGAGCAGCTGCTGCAGTGCGATATGGATCGCATGCCGGATCCGAGCAGCGATCACGCCTGGGACAGCGAGCCCATGCGGGCAGCTGTGGAGTCCGGCGAGGATTGATCCGAAGCAGGCAGACTCCCCTGTAAGACCTCTCTACTTTTTTCCCATAATCTATATTATGTTAAATAAAGATTTCTGCTCCATCCCCTTCTTCTTGCGAATCCCGATTAAAACCTATTTTGAGTCCTTGGAAACAACGAGCTGGGCGCCAGCTCCAAGCATTGTATATCTATGCCTGCGATTTGGATTGAGGCAGCAGAGGAAGCCTTGCCTATCGGTATAGCCGAAAAAAAAGGCCTCGGCCATCCGGATACCATTTGCGACGAGATTACCGAACGCATCTCCGTCGAACTGAGCAAGTACTACCTGCGCGAATTCGGCGCCATACAACACCACAACGTGGACAAGGCGCTTTTGATCGGAGGGGTATCCGAGCCCGCCTATGGCGGAGGCAAGATCGTGAAGCCCATGTCGCTGATCGTCGCCGGCCGGGCCACTACCCTAGTGCGCGGCAAGCCCATTCCCGTGGAGGACATTGCGGTGGAGACTGCCCGGGAATGGCTGCGCCGGCATCTTCCCCATCTCGATGTGGAAAAGCATGTCCAGATTTCAGCACAGATCCGTTCGGGAAGCCCGGATCTGGTGGAACTGTTCCAACGATTTGGCCAGGGCGAAACCCCACTGGCCAATGACACCTCTTACGGCGCCGGCTATTACCCCAACACCCCTATGGAAAATACGATCCTGCGGGCCGACCGACTATTGAGGGAGGAAGCCATCCGTCGGGAGTTTCCGTTCATCGGCCAGGACACCAAGGTGATGGGTGTCGCCGAAGCCGGAAAGATGCAATTTACGGTTGCCATAGCCATCATTGACCGGTACATCGCCGATGTGGCGGATTATGCGGAAAAGATCTCGCGGGTGCAACGCCATATTTCTTCTGCTCTGGGACTGCCCGTTTCCGCTGTGGCGATCAATACGGCCGACGACATCGAGCGAGCGAGCATCTATCTTACCGTGACGGGCACCAGTGCCGAAAGCGGCGACGACGGCCAGGTGGGCCGGGGAAACCGGATCAACGGCCTGATCACCCCCTACCACCCCATGAGCCTGGAAGCGGCTTCCGGGAAAAATCCGGTGAGCCACGTGGGAAAGATCTACAATTATTTTGCGATGGACCTGAGCCGCAGCCTGGTGGAACAAAAGTTCACCGATTCGGCGGAGGTCTTCCTCGTCTCCCAGATCGGGCACCCGATCGATACGCCCCAACTGCTGCATCTGAAAGTGGGAACGCTGATGGAAAGTAAAAACCGCATTCGGGAATACGCCCGGGAGAAACTTCGCGAGCTTCCCGGTTTCTGGAAGCGGATCGTACAAGTCTAGAACAATGCTATCCGATTCGGACTGCGTGGCTTTTTTGCAGTGGGCGCTTCCCCGCCTGCGCATGCGATGGCCGGGCTTTCGCAAGGTTCGCCAGCAGGCATGCAAGCGCATTCGCCGGCGCATTGGCGCGCTGAAGCTATCCGGTGTAGCGGCCTACCGGCAATGGCTCGAAGATCATCCCGACGAATGGGAAGTACTGGACGGGATGTGCCGGATCACCATTTCCCGCTTCTATCGCGACCGGGGCGTGTTCGATGCGCTGGCCGCGGACATCCTTCCCGGACTGGCCCGGCGGGCAAAGGCCGAAGGGCGAACCCTTCGGGCCTGGTCGGCCGGTTGTGCCTCCGGTGAGGAGCCCTACACCCTTTCCCTGATCTGGCATTTCCTTTTGAAAGCGGAATTCCCGAAACTCGATTTCTCCATCATCGCCACGGATGCCGTCGAGCACATGCTGGCGCGCGCACGTACGGGCTGCTATCCCCCGGGCGCCCTGAAGGAGCTTTCGGATTCGTGGCTGGATCAGGCGTTTTTCCGGCAAGTGGAGACATTTTGTATACAACCCCGCTTTAAGGCAGGCATTTCCTGGATGCAGCAGGATATCCGCCGGGATCAGCCGGCAGGCCGCTTCGACCTCATCTTGTGCCGGAACCTGGTGGCCACCTATTTTGATGCGGACTTGCAGCGATCGGTTTTTACAAGAATAAAAGGGGCTCTGAGAGCTGGAGGTATGCTGGTGCTGGGCTGCCACGAGCAGCTGCCGGAAGGCATTCCGGGATGGATACCGAAGACGGAACAGCTATATGAGGCTTCAGGCTGAACAGCCTGTGCTCGCGACCTTGGGGTGTTATTGCCGGTGAAACGGCCTCAGGATGATCTCGCTCATCATCACCTTGTCGGGATAGGCGATGGCCTGGTGAATGGCCTGTGCCACTACGGCGGGATCCAGGCCGTTGCCCAGGTTTTCCCTGAAGTGAGCGCGCAGTTCGGGATTGCTGATGTTTTCGGGGAAGGGGGTGTTTACGGCACCGGGTGAGATGGTGGTCACGCGCACTTTTCCGCGCAGGTCCTGCCTTATCCCCTCCGAAATGGCTCGCACTGCGTGTTTGGTCGCCGCGTACACGGCGCCGTTGGGATAAACGTGATGCCCGGCCACGCTGGCGAGGTTGATGATATGACCGTCCTGTTGTTGCAGCATATGGGGCAGCACGGCGTGAATAGCGTACAGCACCCCTTTGATGTTGACGTCGATCATGCGGTCCCATTCATCGGGCTTGCCGTCCTGAATGGGATCGAAGGTGCCCAGGCCGGCATTGTTGACCAGCACCCCTACCCCACCGAAGCGTTTTACGGTGGCCTCCACCAACCGTTTGACCTCTTCGAGCCGGCTCACATCCGTGGGCTGGACGAGAGTTTGATCCGGATACTGATCGGCCAGCTCCCGCAGGGAGTCCGTGCGGCGGGCAGCCAGGGCACAGCGGTAGCCGGCCTTCAGCAATACTTCGGCCGCACTCCGGCCGATGCCTCTACTCGCGCCGGTGATGATGATCGTTTTGGACACTGGATTCTTTTTTTAGGCTTCTGCCATTCGGCCACCGGCGGCCAGGCGAATGATCTCCGGATAGCCGCCCCGGGCCAGCAGTCCGCCCTGTTCATAAAAGCCACGTGCTTTGAGCAGCTTGTGCATCTTCGGCAGGTTGTAGGGCGGAACGCTCATCAGCATGTGATGCTCCACGTGGTAGTTGACGTGATGCGGCGCAAAGAGCATGCGCTCCAGCCAGTTGGCGTTCGTCGTGCGGGTGTTGCGGAGCGGATCGGTGGTATCCTCCACTACGGAATGCTCGGCGATGGACCGCACGCGCAGGCTCACCTGAAAGGTGGTGAGATAGGCCCCGAGCCAGAGCAGGTACAGCCAGGGCGCACCGGCCAGCCAAAGTATGCCGAATAGAATGCCATTGGCAGCCAGCGGGCCGCTGAGGTTGTTCCAGGCATTGCGCAGGAGGGCT
>CAZQSF010000048.1:0-29351 GCA_964595955.1 uncultured Saprospiraceae bacterium | reverse complement strand
AGCAGGCGGTTGGCCAGGCCTTCGAATTCCAGCTGCAGCTTGCGGCTGCGCTCCGCCTCGCGGGCTTCCCATTGTTGCTGTTGTGCGGTGAGGTGGGCGATGCGCTCCCGGCCGGCCGACAGGTGGCCCGACAGATCCCGGAGTTCGGCTTCCTTTTCCCGCAGATCGGCCCGCAGGGCATCGGCCTGCTCCTGCAACTCGCGGTGCACGGGCAGGCCTACGTAGTCTTTCTGAAGGATCTCCCGGCTGATGTGGGTGGCCTGCAGCCGGAGCCGCATACCCAGCCAGGCCAACAGCATGCCGATAAGGAGCCCGATGCCCAGAAACAGCAGGGCTGAGGTGAGTTCGTGTTCCATAGTGTTGCCAAATACTCTTTAAATATAGAAATACTTGGCCAATCATCCTTTCGGGTTGTTCCAGTAGAAAAAAAGGAAGGCCGCTAGCGGCCCTCCTTCCAACACTCGTTTATTGCCTCCATGCCGGATCAAACAGCGGAGCGAGGCTTTCGCCCGGCTACTTGAGGATGGTGATATCGCCTTTGATCACTTCACCTTCGGCTACGCTCAGGCGAAGGATGTAGTAGTAGGTGCCCTGCGGCAGTTCGTTGCCGTTGTCGGTCGTACCCTGCCAATCGTTCATGTAGGGGCTGGCCGTATATACCTGGCTGCCCCAGCGGTTGAAGATGACGATCTCGTTGTCGGGGAAGCGCTCGGGGTTTTCCAGTTGCTCGAAGATGAGCATGTCGTTCAGGCCGTCGCCGTTGGGCGTGATGGCGTTGGGCACTTGCGGACCTTCGTAGTCCGGATCCACCGGAATGAAGACCTGCACCTGCGCTGAATCACACTTATCCGGGCAGTTGGCACTGCACACCAGGTAGCTGAAAACATCTTCGCCGAAAACGCCCTCTTCGATCTGATAAGCGATCAGGCCGCCGGCAAGAGTATCGATCTGGCCCAGGGCGGGGCTTTGGGAAATGCTCAGCGTCCAATCCTCCGAAAAGAGGTCGTCATTGGCCGTCACGTCCAGCTCTGCCTGCAACGTACCGATGGGCAGGTTAAAGATATCGTTCTGCGCCCCCGGCACGGGCTCCAGCACGATGGAGACGCTGTCCTGGGAGTAGTTCGTACAGGCCGGGGTACTGAGTGACCACACAAAGACGTTACTGCCTTCGGCAAGCCCGGATGCAAAGGTGGCCGCCTGGTCGGGCATGTCAATGGCCGCTCCGCCAGGGGTAGTCCAGAGACCGGTGGAGCCGCCATTCACAGCATTCCCGGCCAGCATGGTCCCGTCTTCGCACAAGGTCATGTCTTCTCCTGCCTCCGCCTGGGGCAGGCTTCCGTCCAGGGCAACCTGCACTTCATCCGTACTGCTACAGCCGTTGGCCTGGTTGGTCACCGACAGGGTGTACAGGCCGGGGCCGAAAACGGTAGGCGTCAGGCTGGTTTCGTTCTGGATGGCTCCACCGCCGGCCGAAGTCCACAGGTAAATGAATTCCGGCCCCTGGGAAGAAGCCGATCCGTTGAGCTGCTGGCCGGCATCGGGCACACAGGGCACTTGCTGGTCGAAGCCGGCATCGGCAATGGGCAGGTCGGTATCGCCCTCTACCACAATCGTCGTATCGCTGCTGCAGCCGTTTCCGGAATTGGTCAGGACGAGCTGATAATCGCCGACCTGCACCACTTCGGCAATCAGCGGATTCGCCGTGGGGAATACATTTTGCCCCTGAAGGCCTGTCCAGTTGCCTTCCAGCAAACCTGCAGGTGCAGAAGCGGAGGCGTCCAGCAATACGGTATCGTTTTGGCAATCCAGGAAGGCCGTTTCCGCCAAGATAATGGTGGGCTCGGCAAAGTCAGCCCGCACCTCCACCGTAGCGCTGTTGGTACATCCGTTGGTGGTATCCGTCACCACCAGCTCATAGGTGCCGGCAGTGCCGACTTCGATCTGGGAGGCCGTCGGATCAGCCGGCGTTTCGCCCGGAACGATGACGTTCCACTGGAAGGTCAGGGAACCGCTGGTATCGGGCTGTCCCAGCAAGGCCGTGCTCCGGTTGCAGTTAAGGGTTTGAACGCCGCCCAGATCGACCTCGGGAAGGGTCACATCCTGCTCCACTTCGAAAGTGGCCGAAACCACGCAGCCCGTTAGCGGATCTTCCACCGTCACCTCGTACAGCCCGCCTTCCCCCACATTGCTGAGGATGAGCCCATCAGCACTGGGAAGCGGAAAGCCATCCTTGGTCCAGCTGATCTGGTAATTCGGGTTGTTGGGGCTTACGGTAGTAATCAAAGTGGTCTGCTGCGTGATGCAATCCAGGGACTCAAAGGACTGAGGTGATAGTTCGGGCGGAGCCTGGCCCTGAATGACTTCTACCGATGCCGAAGCTTCGCAGCCGTTGGCGCCCACAACATCGACTGTATAGGTACCCGCCGAATCGATTTCAACCGTGCCGTCCATCAGATCCTCAAGGATGTTGCCGTCGGCCGTCGTCCAGGTAAAGGTGAACGGCGGGGTGCCCTGGGTCCCGCTGGCATCCAGGACGACCGTCTGATTGGTGCAGGTGAGTTCCTGGGGCATGGCGATCTGTACGTCGGGGGGTAGGGTGTCCAGGTCGACGATGACCGAATCGCGGGTCACGCAATTGGTGGTTGTATTGGTCACTTCCAGAAGGTACGTGCCGGCCGCAATTGCCACCGGATCGAGCTGATTCTCGGTGCCGGGGAGAAACTGCCCGCCGTCCGCAGCCGTCCACTGGAAATCGTAGTTTTGATTGGTATTAATGACCGGCTCCAGCGCGATCTGCTCATCCACGCAAGTGATGCTGCTCGTATCCGGCAGGGTAACGGGAATAAAATCCTCATTGGGTATGACCTCTACGGTATCCGTGGCCGTGCAGGTGCTCACCGGATCGGTGACGATGAGCACGATCGTGCCCACCGCCGTAACGGTGGTGGTCACTCCGGTGGAAAGGAGGTTCCCGGCCAGGTCGTACCACTCGTAGTTGACCGGCACGGTATTGCCGCTGGCGGAAGCGTCGAGCAGGACGATGGACCCGTCGCAGCCCGTGGGAATATTGTCGCCGGCATCGGCAAAGACGGGTACCCGGTTGTCGATGACGCGCACCGTATCCGTCTGCGAGCAGCCGGTAGCGTCGAAGGTCACTTCCAGGGCAAACAGCCCGGGGCCGTCCACATCAGCCAGGTCGAAATTCTCGGTGCCGGGCACCAGGTTGCCGTCCCCGCTCACTTTTGTCCATTGGTAGCTTACGGTATCGCCCTGGGTGGTATTGCCGCCCCCCAGGGTGATCTGTTCGGTCTGGCAATCGAAGTTCACATCCATGCCTGCATCGGCTGTGGGGGTCTCCGGCGGAAGCACGCGGATGGTGTCCCGCACCGTGCAGAGAAGCGTGTCGTTGGTGACCGAGAGGTAGTATTCCCCCGGTTGGGTCACTGCCACGATGCGATTGGTGGTAGGCCCCGAAAAAGCCCCGTTCACGCTCGTCCATTTGTAGGAGTAATTCGGGCCTTGAGATACCGACTGGGGGTCCAGGCCGAGGGTGCTCATATCGCAGGGAAAAACGACATTATCGCCGATCTCCAGCTGAGGAATACCCGGGGCTTCGGGTATGGAAAACGTATTTTGAAGGTTGAGCGGCGGATTGGCCGCATCGAAAATGGTGACGTCGATCTCTCCGGCGCTGAGGTTGTTGGCTACCGGACCAAACTGCTGGGGCGAGGTGTTCCAGGTGATGAACGGACCGCCATCCCCGCCGCTGACCACGATCTCAATGGAGCCGTCGCGCGCACCCCGGCAGCTCTCCGGGGTGATGATCACGTCTTCCACCACAAATTGATCGAGGATGCACACTTCGCCGTCTTCTTCGACGATCAGGCTGCCGGGGCCCAGAGCCGTCGTGACGATGGGCGTGGGCGAACTGCCGATGGCTACGGGCTCGCATTCGCGAGGCTCGCCGACCAATTGAAAGCAAAGCTCGAAAAGGAGCGTGCTGTCGGCCAGAGATTGGGGGTTGCCGCCGCTATCCCAATTGAAGCCCAGCAGGCCTACATTGATCGCCGACTGATCGAAATTCAGGCCGGGGTCGAGCCCCAGTGGGCCGGCCGGCACGATATCGACCAATTCCAGGCCGGTGGGGTCCCATACGATGTCGAAGTCGGCATCCAGGATGTCGGTAAAACCCACCAGCTCGAAAGGCACACAGACCGTGTCGCCCAGCAGGCCTTCTTCCTTCCCGATCACCAGGCGGAATCCTTCGGGGTCGAGCACGCAGACCTCTCCGCCCTGCTGGGTGAGCCCCACGTTGTCGCCGTTGGATTCGGTCGTCGTCACTTCAGCAACGATGGGAAAATCCACGACCTGCAGGAAGTCGCAGGCCTGCAGGGGTCCCACCACTTCAAAACAAAGACTGAAAATGACGGAGCCGTCGGGCAGGGTCACCGCACTGGCGGGATTCCAGGAGAACGTGGCCGAGCCCGAAGGGGCCGGGCCGGTGTTGAAGTTGGCCAGGGAGCCGTCGGGCAGAGCAAGGTTGGCCACCTCTATAAAGTTGAGATGCACCGGATCCCAGGACAGGCTGAACTGCATGCTCTCAACCTCCTCGAAGTTATTGACCTGAAAATCGAGGCAGACCGTATCGCCCTGCGGGGCCGCCTGATCGGGAATGATCAGGGTTACGCCCTCCGGTTGAATGATCTGCACTTCGCAGTTGTTCGGGCTGATGCCGATGTTGGTGGCATTGTTTTGCAGGACCACCGCCTGATCGGCCGAGAACGCAAAGGGGCTGTTGCCGCCCAGACCGACTACGTCAAAACAGACCTCAAAGAGCACGCTGCCGGGAGCCAAGTTCTGCGGGGTAGCCAGGGTTTCCCAATCGAGCCCCAGCACCCCGTTGGCCGCGTTGGCGGTGTTGAAGTCGCCGGCGTCCAGGCCCATGACGCCCGCGTTGATGTTGGCGATGTTCTGAAACTCCAGAATGGAGGGGTTCCAGCTCATGAGAAAGGCAATGTCGGTGAGGTTGGTAAAATTATCACCCACGGTCACCTGCACACATACCGGGTTGGGGTCGCTGATCTCGACCGGCATGCCGCAATCGGCAAACAGCTCCAGGCCGGTGGGTGCGCAATCGCCCACCTGAACCCCGCCGTCGACGGGGAAAAAGGGAATGTTGAAGCCGATGACCTGATCGTTGTCGTTGGTAAACTCGATGGGGGTGGGATTGGAGGTAAATGAAACGTCCGTACTGGTTTCGCAATCGCCCACGATCCGGAAGCAAAGCTGGAAAATTTCGGTGCTGTCGGGCAGCGTAACGGGCATGTTGGGTTCAGCCGACCAGGAAAGTGTAACCACGCCGTCGAGCGCAGGCGGAACCCCGAAATTATTGACCGAGAGGTTCGGCAAGTTGCCCAGGTCGAGGGCATTTTCGAATTCCAGAACTGCCGGATCGAAATTGATGGACAACTGCATGCTGACCATATCGTCAAAACCGGTCGCACTGACCGTAATACAGACCAGATCGTCGGGATTGCCCGAGGCTTGGGTCGCGATCAGGGAAATGGGGCGCACTTCCGTGGAAACGAAGCCGGGTATGGGGATGAGGCCGATATTGGCCGGACAGCTGTTGTTTCGGGTGACCCGAATCGGTACGGGATCATTTGTGATGTCCACGCTGGCTGTGGTGCCGTATCCGCCGATAGCATCGAAGCAGAGGGAAAAGATGACCGTGCCGTCCGGCAGGGTGATCCCCGTGGAGGTAGGCGAACAGGCCTCGCCTTCCCAACTGACCGTTATGATGCCGTTGTCGGCCTGGCTCAGATCGAAACTGGCGCCACTCAGCCCGGTGAGGTTGAAATTGGTCACCTGATCAAAATCCAGGGTCGAGGGGTCGAAAGAGATGGAGAACTCGAAGGAAAGGATATTGGTAAAGTCGTCTACCGTCATATCCATGCAGAAGTTATCGCCCTGGTTGGGGGCTTCCTGGGACAGGATGAAGGAGGGCTGCGCCCAGGCTGTGAGTTGAAAGAGGGTCAAAAATACCAGCAGGACTCCCCACCGCTGCCAGCCGGAGATGTCCAAAAAAAGATTGCGCGCGTTTTTCATGAAAATCTCGGAGTTTGTTCCGGAAGCCTTCCCCTCGCTGTTCGCGCTCCAAATTGGGGGCCTAGTCCTTGGGGTACGGCTTCGATTCCGGATACGAAAAAATGGAGTTAGAAGCCTATCACCTATCGAATGCTATGCTGAGGTTGATCTCGTGCGTACTGCCCACGAAGGGCCCGAAGGAGCTAAAGGAATAATCGAACCCATAGCCCACCTTGAAGATGTTGCTCCAGTCGCCGTAAAGGCCCAGGGCCAGCCCGGTTTCGAAATGAAAGTTGCCGTTGGTGCTTGCACCGGCGCCCACCCAAATGGGTGCCGGAAGCTGATACCGCAGGTTGACATCTGCAGAGAACGGTGCGCCCGGCACATAGCGAAACCAGATGGAGGGCTCCAGAAAGCTGACGTCATCGAAAAACTTGTAGAGGCCCACATTGGCGAAAATGTGCTGCACTCGTTTGACGGAGAACTCGCCGTTCTCGTCCTGAAAGCTGAGATCCAGCCCCAGGATCTGAGGAATGGAAACGCCGGCGTAGAAATAATCGCCATCCCAGTTGCCGCCCAGCATGGTATAGTAGTACATACCCAGGCCCACATCGGGATACCATTGGGTGAAGTTCTCGTCGACCACCACATCGCCTTCGTCGCGCACGTTGATCTCCCGGCCATCTACCCGGTACTGCACGGCGCCGGCGGTGAGCCCGACGGAGAATCCGCCGAACTCCGGATCGCTGCTCAGGACCCCGGCTATCCGGCCGTAAATGCCGGTGAAGCCGGTGGGCCCGGTCTGGTCGTTGATCAGATGCCCGCCAAACTGCATGGTTACGCCGCTGTAATCATCCATGAAGTAGGAGCCGCGAAGCACCTGGGTGTTCGGACCGCCCTGAATCTGCGTCCACTGCGCCCGAAAGGAGCCGCCGAAGACCAGGTTCTGACCAAATGCCAGGTAGTCGCTCTCAACCGCTGCGGGGTTGATCAGCGTCATGTGTTCTCGGTACTGCGTGAAGAGGGAAAGCTGTTGTGCAGACAACGAAAGGGTTAGCAGTAAGAATACGGGTAGTATACTTAACTTATTCATGGGACCATCTTTATAAAACAAAGTTAGCAAATTTTACCCTGGGGTAAATGTGCTGCTTTCGATTGATTCGCTGGGGCAAAAACGGAATCGAGATCGAGGACCCATGACAAAAAGAATCAGCATTGGCATGCCGGTATTCGAACGCCGCGAATGCCGAAAGAGACAGGCCTCTCAAACCCGCTTTTCAAAACTGGGGCTAAAATTAGAATAATCTTGCCCAGTGCCTCGGTTTCCATTTGTTAAATTTTTTACCCGGTAGGGGTGCTTGAGCCAAAGGCTCAGGAACCGCCTGTTGCGGGCAAGAGAAGAACCGGGGTCCGGACCTCATTTAGGCACGAGCCGGGCTCGCGGAATGCCGGCCAGAGCGGCACGGCCGAAACCTGATACCTATTTCCGCATGGCCTCTACGGGATTCATGGCAGCGGCCTGGGAGGCCGGAATGATGCCGGCGATGACCCCGACGACCACCGACAGCAACAGGCCAATCAGCACGTTGAACAGCGAAAGCTGAAAGCCGAAGTCAATGACCGCGCTGAGAATGAAGACCAAGACCTGGACCAGGCCCAGGCCCAGGGCCCCGCCGAGCAGGCAAAGCACCACCGATTCGATGAGAAACTCCAGCAGGATCACAAAACGCTTGGCGCCCAGCGCTTTTTTGATGCCGATGATGCGCGTCCGCTCCTTGACCGAAACGAACATGATATTGGCCACACCGAACATGCCGACGAAAATGGCAAAGCCTCCCACCAGAAGGCCCACGATGTTGAGCACACCGAAAAAGCTGTCCAGCAGATCGGCCAGGATGCTCAATTCGTTGATCGAAAAATTATCCTCTTCCTTGGGTTTGAGTCGGCGTTCGGCCCGAAGCACCCCGGTGATCTCGTCGCGCAGCTCCAGCATGGGGATCCCTTCCCTCGCCTTGACGTTGAGGATGGAATTGCCGAAGAGGTTATTGGACTTGAGGTTGGCGATCTTCCGGGCCAACTCGTAGGATACGATCACCGCCCGGTCGAAATCCATAATGTTGATGATGCTGCTGCCCGATTTTTCGAGCACGCCGATCACCTCTATTTTGCGTCCGCTGATTTTCACCTCTCGGCCAATGGGGTCGATGTTGCCGAACAGGGCATCGGCCACTTCGGCGCCGAGCACGGCCTTGCCGGAGCCAAAATGATATTCGGAAGGCGAAAAATAGCGCCCCTTGGCAAAGGCCAGCTTGAACATTTCGCCGTAGTCGTAGGTCACGCCGAACATGAAAGCATTTTCAATGCTGTTGGAGCGGTATTTTGCGCTTTTGTTGCCCAGAAATACGTGATAGGAGACCAATTGGGCCGCACGGGCCTTTTCGGCCACCGCCTCATAATCATCGTAATCGACCCTCGGGCGGCGAAGGTACTTGTAGTAATTCTCACCGGGATCTTCAGCCCAAGATATTTTTTGCACGTACAACACATCGTCGCCCAGCTTGTCGAAGCTGCTTCGGATATTGGATTCCAGCGAATCGACGGCTGCCAGCACTCCGATGATGCATACAATGCCGATGAGGATGCCCAGCAGAGACAGGAAGCTGCGCAGCTTGTTGGACCACAGCTGGTGAAACGCCTGGGAAAAACTTTCAGCGATGATTCGTCGGGCAACGCGCATAGCCTGGTATATTGCTTTCGGGCTAAAAATACAAGACCCGAACCACATGTCGGCACCCGATCGATAAAACGAAGGGTTTTCTCGGCCAAAAACCATCCGGCGGGCTGTAAGGTTTTTTCAACAGGCAGCTTTGCACAGCCAGGGCCGGCGCCTTGGAATCGACCCAAGAATATTATCTTTGCTCTTCCTTTACGAAAAACAGAACTAATGCGGACCAAACTCTCGCAGTTCGACTTCGAGCTACCCAAAAAACTCATTGCCCAATACCCGGCTGATGCCCGCGATGCTTCCCGCCTGATGGTCGTGCATCGGGAAAGCGGAAAGATCGAACACGGCACCTTCCGCGAGATCATTAAGTACTTCGACGAAGGCGACGCCCTCATCTTCAACAACACCAAAGTGTTTCCGGCCCGCCTCTACGGCCGAAAGGAAAAAACGGGCGCCCGCATTGAAGTGTTCCTCCTTCGCGAGCTCAACAGCGACGCGCGCCTTTGGGATGTCCTCGTCGATCCGGCCCGGAAGATCCGCGTCGGCAACAAACTCTATTTCAGCGATGAGCACGACAACGACGTGCTGGTCGCCGAGGTAGTAGACAACACCACCTCCCGGGGGCGAACCATCCGGTTTCTGTACGACGGGCCCGACGAAGAGTTTCGCACGGAGCTCAACCGGCTCGGCAACACCCCCCTGCCCAAATACATCAACCGGCCGGCCGAACCCATCGACAAGGAGCGCTACCAGACGGTCTATGCCAAGGAAACGGGAGCGGTCGCTGCCCCGACGGCCGGGCTTCACTTCACCCAGGAACTGCTCAAGCGCCTGGAGATCAAAGGCGTTAACTTTGCCGAACTCACCCTGCACATCGGGCTGGGTACCTTCCGCAGCATAGACGTGGAAGACCTATCCAAGCACAAAATGGATGCCGAGTATTTCCACATCGAAGAACCGGCGGTGAGCATCGTCAACAAGGCCAAGGAGGGAGGCAAGCGGGTTTGCTCCGTGGGCACCACCGTGATGCGTTCGATCGAATCGGCCGTATCGGCCGAAAACATGCTCAAGCCGGTAGAGGGCTGGACCAACAAGTTCATTTACCCGCCCTACGATTTTCACATCGCCAATGCCATGATCACCAACTTTCACCTGCCCAAATCCA
The DNA here is from genome assembly GCA_964595955.1 of uncultured Saprospiraceae bacterium. Lineage (GTDB taxonomy): Bacteria > Bacteroidota > Bacteroidia > Chitinophagales > Saprospiraceae > JAJDFU01. The sequence goes on along the minus strand of CAZQSF010000048.1, from coordinate 19,374 downwards.
GCCTCATCATCATGATCGCGGCTTTTGGCGGCTACGACCTGATCATGAAAGCTTATGAGGAAGCGGTGAAGGAGGAGTATCGCTTCTTCAGCTACGGCGATGCCATGCTCATTTTGTAGGCTCCGGATCCATCGCCGGCCCCCCGCCACATCCTTTCCGGCACCGGCTTGTTCCGCTTTGGATAACGGATCGGCAATAAATCGCCCCGGTCCACCGTATTTTCCTTATGCCAATGCTCGACCGCATGCGATTTCTTGTTTTGCTTCTGCTCATCCACATGGGGGCTGCAGCAGGGGCTGCCGATGTGCCGCCCGATACGGAAACGCTACGGCTTCCCTTTTACAGTGCGGAGGTGATCCTCTCGTTCAATCCCCGGGCCATCGACCGAAGGCTGGCGAAGAACGCGCCGGAGGAGATCAAGCATTTTCTATGGGCGCTGGACCAGGGGCAAATGCGCGCCCTGCTGCACGGCCTGCAAACGGCAAAGGCCCTCCACCGGCTCAACGACTGGCTCTACCTGGAGCTGTGCCAAAAAGCGCTGGCCCAGACCTATCCCGCCCTGAGCGAGTCCGAAGGCCAGATCGCCCTGTGCTGGCTTTTGGCCCGATCGGGTTACGACGCCCGCATGGTCTACGACGAAACCGGTGTAGACATGGTGGTGCGTTGCCGGGAAAAGGTTTACAATGCCACCTCGGTGTACATCGACCGGGGTGGGCCGGCCTATCTGCTGCCTTCCAGCCTGAAAAATGCTGCCCGGGAAACCAACCGAAACTATTACCTGGACTACGCGCCCAATCCCCGCGGCAAGTCCCTTTCCTTCGCGTTTGAGGGCTGGCCCCTGTTGCCCTGCGACACCCTGAACCAGCATTGGACCTTCACCTTCGACCAGCGGGAATGGCGCATCACCCTGCGCATGCCCACGGCCCTGCGCAGTTTGCTGCTCGCCTACCCGGTCGTGGAATCGCGCATGTACTGGCAAACGCCCATGAGCCCTTTCGTTCGCCGGCAACTCATCGAACAGCTCGAGCCGCTGGTCCGCGAACTTCCGCCCGTGGAGGCGATCCGGCTGCTGCTCGCCTTTACGCGCCAGGCCTTCCCCTACCGGACCGATGATGCGGCCTTCGGCTTCGAGAAACCCTTCTTCGCCGAAGAGCTTTTCCTGCATCCTTATTCCGATTGCGAGGACCGGGTCGCCCTGTTCTACAATCTGGTAAGGGACTTGCTTGGGTTTCCCATGCTCGTATTGGAACTCCCCGACCACCTCACCACGGCCGTGGCCTTCCCGGGCGGCGAAGGTGCCTTCATCCGCCAGCACGGACGGATCTACTGGTTCTGCGATCCCACAAGCCCGCTGACCTCGCCCGGAGCCCCCATTCCCCTCGCTCCGGATTACGAAACCGATGCGTTTGTATTGCTGGACAGCACCCTCTGACTCGACCGACCGGGATGCAACGGAAAGCGATCATTTTTTCCCTGCTTTTTGAGCAGAATTGGGAACTTTTCCCTAATAAGTGGAATAAGAAGTATGGAATTTTGCTGCGGCAACGCAAAAATTGCTATTGTTGCACGTTTTTAAACCGCATACAAGCCTATGTATTGGACATTGGAACTCGCTTATCATCTGGAGGAAGCCCCCTGGCCGGCCACCCGGGATGAACTGATCGACTATGCCATCCGTTCAGGAGCTCCGCTGGAAGTGATCGAGAACCTTCAGCAAATGGAGGACGAAGGAGAAGTTTACGAGGGCATCGAAGACATTTGGCCCGATTATCCGCGGAAAGACGACTTTCTGTTCAACGAAGACGAGTACTAGTGCCCCCGCTCCCCCGGGAGCGGCGGGTATCCTTCACCAAAAAGGGGTTTTGCAGGAACTCTGCCTCGTAAAACCCCTCGTATGCAACGGCCTTAAAGCGACTACCTGTTGAAGGGAATTATCATTGCCATCGACGGCCATTCCTCTTGCGGAAAGAGCACCCTGTCCAGGGGCCTGGCCCGGGCGCTGGATTACCTGTATATCGATTCCGGCGCCATGTACCGCATGCTCACGCTCCACCTTCAGCGTGCCGGCATTGAGCCGGTGGACGGACCGGCTCTGCGGGCTGCCCTGAACCCTTCGCTTTCCATTGCCTTCGGGCCCGACAACCGGGCCCGCCTCGACGGCGAGGATGTGGAAGAAGAGATCCGAAGTATGGCGGTGTCGCAACAGGTAAGCCATGTAGCCGCCCTGCCGGTCGTGCGCCGCTTCCTGGTGGAGCAGCAGCGCAGCCTGGCCGGCGAACAGGGGGTGGTGATGGACGGTCGCGATATTGGCACGGTTGTATTTCCGAAGGCGCAACTCAAGATCTTTCTCACGGCCGAGCCCGAAGTGCGCGCCCGGCGCCGCTACCTCGAATTGCAGCGCAGAGGACAACCCTCTGCACTGGAACAGGTGCGGCAGAACTTGAAATCCCGGGACGAGATCGACTCCACGCGCAAAGACAGCCCGCTTCGGCAGGCTCCCGGGGCCGTTCGGCTGGACAATACCAACCTGGATGCAGAGGAGACCCTGGCCATGGCGCTCGCCCTGGCGCGCATCCGCATTCAAAAGGCCCAGTGAACCCTGGCCCCTGCCTTTGCATTTCAGCATAGAACCGAAAAAGCGAATCCGATTTGCCCTCTGAATCCGTCACCAAGACGCCTTTGTCGAAACGCCCCATGCGCCGCTTGTTCAGCTACCTGGACCGGTATCGCTTGTCCTTTTGGGGGGCTGTTTCGGCCAGCATAGTCAACAAGGTCCTGGACCTCATGCCGCCTTTCCTTACGGCCTGGGCCATCGATACGGTGATCGGCGATATGCCCGCCTGGATTCCCCGGCTCACGGGCCTGGACACCGCCTGGCCGGCAGTGGGGTTCATCGTGGGCCTCACGCTGCTCGTTTTTGTGGGGGAGAGCTTATTCGAATGGCTCTACAAGCGAGGTTTTATGCGTCTTGCTCAGCGCGTCCAGCACGATCTTCGCACAGACACCTATGCCGCCCTGCAGGCCCGGGAATTGGGTTTTTTCGAAAACCAGCGCACGGGCAACCTGCTGGCCATGGTCAACGACGACGTAAACCAGCTGGAACGCTTCCTCAACAGCCTTTTCAACGAAGTTATTCAGTTGTTCACCCTGCTGTTGGTAGCCGGCTGGTCACTCTGTACCGTATCGCTGGAGCTCGGCTTGCTGGGTATGGCCCCGCTGCCTTTTATCGTAGCCGGCAGCCTGTACTACCAGCGCCGGGTGGCCCCCCACTACCGGGAGGTTCGCGAAAGTGTGGGCCGGCTGGCTTCGCGCCTCGAAAACAACCTGTCGGGCATAGCTGTCATCAAAAGCTTCACGGCGGAATCGTTTGAGCTGGAACGGGTCCGGCAAGCCTCCCAGGCCTACCGGGAGGCCAACTTCCGGGCCATTCGCTGGAGCGCCGTATACGTGCCGGTCATTCGGCTGTTTATCGCCCTGGGCTTCGCCCTCACCCTGCTGATCGGCGCGTACTGGGTGCTCTTTCAGCCCGAAAAGTTCTCCGTGGGCAGCCTGGCCTTTTTTGCGATGATGATCCAGCGATTGCTCTGGCCCGTGACCCGCCTGGGCACGCTCTTCGATGAGCTGGAGCGGGCGCGCGCTTCGGCAAGGCGCATTTTCGGTTTGCTGGACCAGCCCCGCCAGATCACGGACCCGGCCGAGCCCAAACCGCTGGCTCGAAGCAGCGGGCATATCCGCCTGAATGAGGTGCACTTTGCCTATCCCCTGGGCAAAGAGGTGATACGGGGTATCGACCTGGAAATCCAGCCCGGCGAAGTCGTCGGCATTGCCGGAGCCACCGGCGGCGGCAAGACCACCCTCATCAAGCTGCTCCTCCGGTTGTACGATGTGCAACAGGGCAGCATTCAGCTCGACGGGACCGACCTGCGCGAACTCAGACTTCGGGATCTGCGCCGTCAGTTTGCCGTGGTGAGTCAGGATGTGTACCTCTTTCACGGAAGCATCCGGGAGAATATCGCCTACGGAATGACGAGCCCGTCTCAGCAGGCCATCGAAGATGCGGCCCGCCGGGCGGAAATGCACGACTTTATTCAAGAGCTCCCTCAGGGTTACGACACCCTGGTCGGCGAACGTGGCGTCAAGCTGTCCGGCGGACAGCGACAGCGCCTCAGCATCGCACGGGCCATACTGAAAGACGCACCCATTCTGATCCTGGACGAAGCGACCAGTGCCGTTGATACGGAAACCGAACGGGCCATTCAGCAGCACCTGACGGAGCTGACCCGTCGGAAAACGGCCCTGCTGATCGCTCATCGGCTTTCGACCATCCGGCAGGCGGATCGCATCCTGGTCATGGATGAGGGGCGAATCGCCGAACATGGAACGCATCAGGCGCTGCTCAAATCCGGCGGGATCTATGCTGACTTGTGGACTGTTCAACTCGGGGAGCCGCTGGCCACCTGAGTTTCCGGTAGGATGCGATCAAAGATCGCGGGTCGAATGGCGGTCTGTGAGGATGTCTTTCAGCTCTTTCAGAAAGGCGTATTGATGGGGCAATACCTTTTTAAAAGCTTCCTTCAGGGCAAAGTAGGTACCCTTCTCCATGTCCGCAATTTTTTCCTTGAGAGCCATGGCATCCTCGAAAAGCATGCCTTTCAGGGAAGGAATGTCGTGCCAGTCCCCTTCCACTGCAATGGCTTTTTCTTCTTCGCCACTGGCCTGTACGACGGGATCGAGCTCGATGTAACGATCCGTTTCGGAGGCTTCCTCTTCTCGCTCAGCCAGGGGATTGTTCGGAAATTCCCACTGCTCCTGCTCTTCCGAGGCGTTGACGAGAAAGATCTCCAGGCCTTTTTCCCGAAAGCGGTAAATGATGAGGTTGGCTTTATCCTTGAGATTCATCTTTTGCAGTGCTAAGGGTTACCCATGAATTATGAACCAAACGCCGGAAGCAGCAAAATGTTCGAGCCGGCTGAGGGCAGTAAAAGTGGGGAAAAAGAAAGAAACGGCCAAAACCTAGCCCTCTAAAGGTCGTTCTGGTAAAATCAGCCTTTCTACAACCAGTACCCAGGTCAGCACTTTTTCCTCCCGGCTCAGGTCGGGACTGAGCAGATCGAAGAAGCGGGTCTGCAATTGAGGTTTGCCGTTTGAGCCGGCCGATGCCAGGGTAGCCACTTCCCGATCGCCGATCCAGATGCTTTCAACGCCTGTGGCATTTCTCCGGATGGCCGCCAGCTCTTCCCGGTTCTTTGACCCGCCCATGAGTCGATCGTCGTCGGTGAGCAGCCCCAGGTAGGTGTTGTCCACGACTACGCGGGTTTCCTTCTTCTTGATCCAGAAAATGAACTCGTGTTGAGCTGTATAGGCCACCAGCAGGCTGTCGGGGCCGTTGGAGAGATACTGGCGCAGAGCGTACACCAGAATGGGTTCGTTGTACAGCGTACTGAAGGTACCCAGGCGCACCTTTTTGAACCCGCGCTTGGTCTTGCGGTCCGTCTCCTGAGCGGCCAGCAATTCCAGTCCTTCGCGGTCCAGGCGAACCAAGGGGTCCCTTTGTTCTTTCAGTACATCGCGCAGCTCTTGAATATCCTGTTGAACCCGTTTTTCCCCGGGTGCCAGATTGGGCCACATGCGGCTGGCGAGAAAGACGCCCGTGCCCACGGCAATGATGGAGGTGACAAGGATGATTCCCATAAGCAGGAGGCGGCATCCATTAAATCCGATGCCGGCTGTTTCGTTGATTGATGGCCAAAAATAAGGGATTAATCCCAGCTGCACAGGAGTAGGGGTGCGGAACCCTGCCGGCGAGCATTTGAAGGGAAAGGCTAACCCAGGTAGGATTTCAGGGCATTCCGGTTGTAGGCTTTGCGCAGGCGGCGTATGGCCCGCTCCTTGATCTGACGGACGCGCTCACGGGTCAGGCCGTAGAGCTCGCCGATCTCTTCCAGCGTGAGGGCTTTGCTGCCGTTGAGGCCGTAGTAGGAAGAAAGGACTTCCACCTCGCGAGGACTGAGGATGGACAGCCCCTGCTGCACCTCGTCGCGCAGGGATTGTTCCATGAGGCTTTCGTCCGGGGCGGATTCTTCGTCGGCTGCAATGAGGTCCAACATGGTGGAATCGCCGTCTTCCCCGCTGAGGGGGGCATCCACAGACACGTGCCGGCCGCTGCCTTTGAGCATGTTGGCTACTTCCTTCGGCGACAGATTGAGCAGGTCAGCCAGTTCTTCGTGCGTCGGTTCGCGTTCAAACTCCTGCACGAACGATACGAAGGCCTCGTTGACCTTGTTGTAAGAGCCTACCTTGTTCAAAGGCAGGCGCACAATCCGGGAGTACTCGACGATGGCCTGCAGGATAGACTGGCGGATCCACCACACGGCATACGAGATGAACTTAAAGCCTTTGGTTTCGTCAAAACGGCGGGCGGCCTTCATCAGGCCTACGTTGCCCTCGTTGATCAGATCGCTGAGGCTCAGGCCCTGATTCTGATACTGCTTGGCCACGGAAACGACAAATCGCAGATTGGCTTTGGTGAGCTTTTCGAGGGCCTCCTCATCTCCGGCCCGGATTCGGCGGGCGAGTTCGGCTTCTTCTTCTGCAGACAGCATTTGGATCTTGCCGATATCGTTCAAATACTTGTCGAGGGCCAAACTCTCACGAGCCGTGATCTTATTCGTGATCTTTAATTGACGCATGCCTCTGGAATTTTGGATATGGGGATTACACCCGGTTCGTGGTTGGTATCGCAGAACATCCAAACCTTTGCTACCCCTATTCACCCGAAGCGACTCCCAAATCATCTACGTTTTCCCGAACAAAATAGTTTCCCGGAGGCAAAAACTTATTGTTTTTTCTAAAATTTTGTCTTTCAATAATTTGGCGAAGATTCGCTACAAAAAAATAATGCCCGGCGAAAGTTCCTTCCCGGGCATTAATTCTGTGTTACCTTTTAGCGGACGGTTCCGCCCCAACAGGTGCGTGGGGTCAGTCGCGACGATCGTCTCTTCGGCGATCGCGGTTGCCGCCATCCTCGCCTCCTTTTCCGTTGCGCTGCGGGCGGGGCAGCAGGGCCTTCCGCGACAGGCGCAGTTTGCCGGTCTTCTTGTCTACCCCGATGAGCTTCACCTTCACCTCGTCGCCTTCCGAAAAGACGTCCTCTACCTTATCGATGCGCGAGTGGGAGATCTCGGATACGTGCAGCAGGCCGCTCTTGCCCATGAACTCGACGAATACGCCGTAGGGCATCACCGTTTTCACCACCGCTTCAAATACATCGCCGACCTGGGGAACAAAGGTGATGCGCTTGATCCATTCCAGAGCGCGCTCTATGGATTCGCCATTCGAACTGGCGATGTTCACAACGCCTTTGTCGCCCACTTCTTCAATATTGATGGTGGTCTCAGTCTCTTGCTGGATTTCCTGGATCACTTTGCCTCCCGGGCCAATCACCGCACCGATGAAACTCTTGTCGATGATGAGCTCCACAATGCGCGGCGCATGGGGCTTGAGATCCTCGCGAGGACCTTCGATCACCTCTTTCATTTTCTCGAGGATGTGAAGGCGCCCCTGGCGAGCTTGTTCCAGAGCCTGGGTCAGGAGTTCGTAGGGCATCCCGTCGATCTTGATGTCCATCTGGCAGCCCGTAATGCCGTTTTCGGTACCCGTCACCTTGAAGTCCATATCGCCCAGAGCATCTTCATCGCCCAGGATGTCGGACAGAACAGCTGTGCGTTCGCCGTCCGAGATAAGGCCCATGGCAATCCCGGAGACGGGGGCTTTGATGTGAATGCCGCCGTCCATGAGCGCCAGAGCACCGGCACAAACGGTGGCCATGGAAGAAGAGCCGTTGGACTCCAGAATATCGCTGACGATGCGGAGCGTGTAGGGCATGTCATCCGGGAGTACCTGGCGCAGCGAACGGCCGGCCAGATTGGCGTGCCCCACCTCGCGACGCCCCGGACCCCGCATGGGCTTTACCTCACCGACCGAGTAGCCGGGGAAGTTGTAGTGCAAAATGAATTTTTCGAAATATTGCCCCAGGGCATTGTCGATCATCATCTCGTCCAGCTTGGTCCCCAGGGTAAGGGAGGCGATCGCCTGGGTCTCGCCGCGCGTGAAAACGGCCGAACCGTGGGCTGAAGGCAGGTAGTCCACTTCGCACCAGATGTGGCGGACCTCGTCGGGCTTGCGGCCGTCCAGGCGCACTTTTTCGTCCAAGACCATACTCCGGATCACTTCTTTCTTGAGCTTATCGAAGTAACGGCCCAGAAAGTGCCCGTTTTCTTCCACGTACTCTTCGCCCTTCTCCTCCAGCAACTTCTCCTCCAGTTCTGCTTCCAGTGCCTTAAAGGACTCCTTGCGCTTCTGCTTGTCCAGCGCGCCCCGGGCTACTTCCAATATGCGCTGGCGAACCTGCCCGACGAAAGCCTGAACCTCCTCGTTTTCCTCCACGGGCTCGACTTCCCGCTTCTGAAGGGCCTTTTCACCTACCTGCTGGGCCAGATCCAACTGGGCCCGGCACTGCACCTTAATAGCTTCATGCCCTACCTTGATGGCTTCCACCAGATCCTGCTCGGAGCATTCCTTGGCTTCGCCTTCCACCATGACGACATTGTCCATGGATGCGGCTACAATGACGTCCAACTCGGCATTCTCGAGCTCGGAACGAAGTGGGTTCACCTTAAATTCGTTTTCGATTTTGGCTACGCGCACCTCCGAAATCGGCCCTTGAAAGGGAATGTCTGATACGGAAAGAGCCGCTGAAGCAGCCAATGCAGCAAAGGCGTCGGGCAGTACCTCTTCGTCTCCGGAGATCAGGTTGATGATGATCTGCGTATCGTTCATGTAGTTTTCAGGGAAAAGCGGACGAATAGCCCGATCGACCAGCCGGCAAATGAGTACCTCGTAATCGGAAAGCCTGGCTTCGCGCCGGAAAAAGTTGCCGGGAATGCGGCCGACGGCTGCAAATTTTTCCTGGTAATCGACGGAAAGGGGAAAAAAGCTTTGCCCTTCGCGAGCTTCTTGGCTGGATACGGCCATGGCCAAAAGCATGGTTTTGCCCATGCGCACCAGCACGGAGCCATCGGCCTGGGTGGCCAGCTTGCCCGTTTCCAGGGTTACGGTTCTGCCGTCGGGCAGTTCAAAGGACGTGGAGATTGGTTTTTGCTGTCCCATTAATTTGGTAGGTTGTGAATGATTAAATGGTCATTTTTTCGCACCTGCCCGGATTGCTTAGGCAGGATTTTGACATACCGGAGGTAAAGAAGCCGAAAAGGGAAAGAGTCGCATTGGAAGCTCGAAGCCCGTCAGGGCCGAATTCGGGCGGGAATTTTGTGTTTCAATCACAGAAGCATCGATTCGTGCCCCTCATTGCCTTCACCTCAAAAAGAAAGGGGAAATGCCGTTTGCTGACGCGCATTTCCCCTGTGCTCTTATTTGCGGATCCCCAATCGTTCAATTAGGGCGCGATATTTTTCAATGTCCTTATTTGCCAGGTAGGTCAACAGGCGTTTGCGCTGACCGACCAGACTCAAAAGCGCCGTCCGGCAGGAGTGATCCTTTCGATTGGTCTTCAAATGCTCGGACAAGCCCTGTATGCGATGTGTAAATAAAGCAATCTGGGCTTCGACAGAACCGGTGTTCTCTTCCGAACCCCCGTATTCCTTGAAAATTTCCTTCTTCTTGTCTTTGGAAAGATATACAGCCATTTGTTAGAATACCATTGTTGTGATTACGAAAATCAGAAAACAGCGGCGCAAAGATACACTTTTATGGTATACCGTCTGCATAGCTGCCCGGAATAAGAGGGAATTACCTGTCCAGCCACGGTGTGGGTCCGGCCTACATCAGGACGCCGCCTTGAAATCGCGCAATGCCTCGGTCAGGCGGGGTACAACCTCGAAGAGGTCGCCAACGATCCCGTAGTCGGCCGCCTTGAAAAAGGGAGCTTCCGGATCCTTATTGATCACGACGATGGTCTTGGAGTTGTTCACTCCCGCCAGATGCTGTATAGCCCCGGAAATCCCAATGGCGATGTAAAGGTTGGGCCGGATGGCAATGCCTGTTTGGCCGACGTGCTCGTGGTGAGGGCGCCAACCCACGTCGGCTACCGGCCGGGAGCATGCTGTCGTTGCACCCAGTTCTTCTGCCAATTCCTCGACCAGCCCCCAGTTTTCAGGGCCCTTGAGCCCGCGGCCACCTGAAACGACCAACTCGGCCTCCGGAAGAGGCACGCGGCCTTCCGCCCGGCTGACATCCCGCACCTTGACCTGCGCTTCGGGCGGCGTCAGATCCAGGCTCTCCACCGATGCATCCTGGCCGGTTACCTCCGGCTGAATGGCATTGCCCATGAGCGAGAGTACTTTGACCTCGCTGCTGAGTTCATAGGTCGCAAAAGCTTTTCCCGAAAAGACGGGTTTCTTTACCCGGAAGGTGCCTTCGGTCTCCGGCACTGCATTTACGCCCGATACCGAACCGGCTTCGAGGCGGACGGCCAAACGGCCCAGCAATGATTTCCCGGTGGAGGAGTGATTGACGATCACCACGCTTGCCTTCAGCTTTTGGGCTGCCTCGGCAATGAGCGACGCATAGACCTGGCTGTCGAACTGGCGTACGGTTTCGCTATCGAAAGGGTACACTTTGGCCGCGCCGTACTGGCCAAGCTGGGCGGGATTTTCCGCCTGCCCCAGGACGAGGGCCGCGCAGTCGACACCCAATGCCTGGGCCGTCTTGTATCCGTAGGAGACCAGCTCAAAAGCCGCTTTTTTAAATTTTCCGTTCTGATGTTCAGCAAATACGAGAACCATGTCTTTTCCGATTGAATCGTTGGGGAGAAAGAATGTTTTAGATCACTTTGGCCTCTTCGTGAAGCAGGCGCACCAATTCCGCCATGTTTTCCGGATCGAGGAGTTTGACATCCCCCTTTTCCGGCGGAAGGGCATAGTGGACCACCCGGGCAGATTCCTCGGCTTCAACCGGCTCCACCACCTTGAGGGGTTTGCGTTTGGCCATCATAATACCGCGCATGTTGGGTATGCGCTGTTCGGCCAGGCCCTTTGCCGCACTGATCACGAAGGGAGGTTTTACCTCTACCGTTTCCGTACCGCCTTCGATATCGCGAGTGACCACGGCAATGTCGCCTTCCATATCCATGTGGCTGGCATACGACAGGAACGGCACGTCCAGCAGTTCGGCTACCATTGCCCCTACTTCCGACCCATTGTAGTCAATCGTCTCTTTTCCAAGAAAAACAATATCGTAGGATTCTTCCCGGGCAATGTGGGCGATCTGCTTGGCCACAAAATAGGCACTCTTCGGTTGGGCATCGACCCGAACGGCTTCGTCCGCGCCAATGGCAAGGCCCTTGCGGATGATGGTATCATTCTCGGCAGGCCCCACGTTGAGCAGGGTTACGGTGCCTCCACCCGATTCTTTGAGCTCCAGGGCCCGAACCAGGGCATACCACTCATCGTAAGGATTCATGATGTACTGAACCCCCTGGGTGTCGAACGCTTTTCCTTCATCTGTGAATGCGATCTTTGTGGTCGTATCAGGGGTTTTACTCACGCAAACCAATAGTTTCATGCTGTTCCGTTTTGTCGTCTATCCGAGACCCGTTTCCGAATGCAGACAAAGATAGCTAATTGAGCAGCTTCCGGAAAGGATTCAGCGAATATTCGCTAACTTTTACACGAGTGAAACACCACCTCTTTTCGGATAGTTTTCAAAATTGTCAAGATTTCGAATATGAGCCGCCTGGACCAATTACTGACCATGCTTTCAGAATCCCCCGGGGATCCCTTTCTGCTTTTCGCATTGGCCAAGGAGTACGAAAAGCAAAATCAAAAGGAGGAGGCCCGCACCCATTACCAACGCCTGCTGAAAAACCATCCAGACTACGTGGGCACCTATTATCACCTGGGCAAGTTATACGAGCAGTTGGGCGAGTGGGAAATGGCAGACACGACCTACCGGCAGGGCATGGACATGGCAAGAGACCAGGGCGCCCATCACGCGCTGAGCGAGCTGGCAGGTGCTCACCGGCAATTGCAGGATTTTCTGGAAGAGGAATAGGACGAGCGGGACCGGCCGGCCTTCCGGGACCTTGTGAAGAATGACGGAATCCATCTCCTTAATTTTGTGCCGGACTGAAATCCCGGAAGATAAGCCGCCCATTCTGTCGAGTTTTAGTATATTTCCCCCTAAGGTCAATGTATGTTTTCGATCTCTTCCCCAGCAAAGTCGGAGCAGGTCCCGGTTGTTCGACCGCTCCCCGGAATGTATCCCCAAAGAACTGCCAGATCTCTCGATTGAGACAAGACTCTTTTACGCTCCTCCCAACACGAAAAACTCGCTCCTATGAAGCACGTGCTACTCTCGCTTTTTGCACTATGCCTCACCGTCATTGCCGGCTTTGCCCAAAGCGGCAACGGACCTGTTCAGCTTACGCTCCAAGGGCCTTCCCAGCGTTTCGCGCTGGACTTTTCCGACGATCTCCTGGAGGTTCAGCTCTGTGGTTTACAGATCGGCGAAACCTACTTCATTCAGGCAGTAGAAGGCCTGAGCGCCCGCTGCGGTCCGGAGGTTCGCCTGGCCGATTTGCCGGAGCAGGTAAGCCCTTTTTCCCGGAGAATAGAACTTCGCGCCTTGGAAAGCTGCGCATCGCTGCTCATCAGCACCCAATGCCCGGCCGGCTCTCTGGCAGACGGCTACCTCTCCATTACCAACCTGAACGGCAAGGGGAAGCCCGAGAACAACCAGCCCACGGGCGCTCCCCGAAACGTGATCTCCGGCGCTCCCAATCCCGATGCGTTCGGCCTGATCCAACAGGTGCTCATCGGTGGTCAGTGCTTTGATGTGGCCAATGTGGACGTACAGGGCGCTGAGATCCAGTACGGCAACTTCGGCGGCGGAGACAACAGCATCGGCATCGGCTCGGGGGTCATCCTGAGCACGGGCGACGTGAGTGCGATTTCGGGCCCCAACACCTCGGCCAGCACTTCGACCGCTGCCGGAGGCGGTGGTGGCGACCCGGACCTGGCCCAGATCGCCGCCGGGGGCCTCAACGACGTGTGCGTCATCGAGTTTGACTTTACCCCCACGGTGGCCGGCCTGGCCTTCGACTACGTTTTTGCCTCCGAAGAATACTGCGAATATGCCGGCTCTTCGTTCAACGACGTGTTCGGCTTTTTCCTGAGCGGCCCCGGGATCAACGGCCCGTATACCAACGGCGCCATCAACATCGCTACGCTGCCCGGAGGTGCCGGACCGGTAGCCATCAACAACGTCAATCACTTTTCCAACCAGGGCTTTTTCATTTCCAATGATCCCTTCAGTGCCCAGTGCAGCGGGTTTGCGCCGGCTGCCCAGGATGCCATCGAATTCGACGGATATACCACCGTACTCACGGCAGTTGCCCAGGGGCTCATTCCCTGTGAAACCTATCACATTAAACTGGCTATCGCTGATGTAGGCGATGCCATCTACGATTCGGCTGTTTTCCTGAAGGCCAACAGCTTTTTTGCCGGCGACACCTACGACGGGATGGTGACCGCTACGGGGCCGGCCCTTTCCGCAACCCAGCCTTATGAAGGTTGCAGCGACGCCGCCCTAATTCTAACCCGCTATGGGGATACCGACCAAGACCTGGTCGTCAACCTCACTGTTCTTCCTGGTTCTACGGCCACGCCCGGGCAAGACTATGAGCCCTTTCCCACCACCGTAACCATACCGGCCGGGCAATCCTCCATCACGGTCCTGATCGATATTTTTGCCGACCTCATCGTAGAGGGTAGCGAGTTCATTTATATCGAGCTGGAATCCCCCTGTTCCTGCTTCCGCAATGGCGTGCAGATCGAAATTGTGGAGCCCCCACCGGTGGATGTGCTGGTCCCGGATACCATAGGATGTATAAACACCCCGGTGCAGATCACACCCAATGCCTCGGGCGGAGTGCCGGGCTACACCTTCACCTGGAGCAACGGCACGAGCGGGCCGACCACCGCGGTTACGCCCACCGAAGATCCCGTTGTATACACCGTGACGGCGACCGATGCCTGCGGGCAGGAAACGGTAACCGACTTCACCGTGGACGGGGACGGCCCCGAAGCCACGATCAACGGTATCGACTCGGTCTGCCAGGGCGACAACCTGGCGGTGCTGAATGTGGAATTCGACGGCGAGGGCGGCCCGTATAACTTCACCTATGACGCGGGCAACGGCCCGGTGACCGTCAGCAACATTACCGAAAATCCTTACCAGGTGGTCATTAGTCCGGCCAACCCGGGTTTCGTCAACCTGATCTCCATCGAAGAAAACGGCTGTTTCGGCACGGTGGGAGGCATTGGTGAGATCGCCTCCAAGGATATTGTCGCTGCGGCGGATGTGACGCCCATCAGCTGTCCCGGACAGACCGACGGCGCCATTGCCGTACAGCCCAGCGGCGGTACCGGGCCATACACTTTTAATTGGAATAACGGACTTGCCGATCAGCCCGATCAGTCCGGCCTGCCCCCCGGCACGTACCAGGTGGATATCTTCGATGCGGAGGGCTGTTTCACCACGGTGGATGTTGTCCTGGACGACCCGCCGGCGATCAACCTGCAAGTGGCCAACATCGAAGATATCGACTGCAACAACCCCGACCTGGGTAGCATCGATATCTCGGTCAGCGGCGGCACCCCGCCCTTTACCTACCTGTGGAACACAGGAGCCACCTCGGAAGATCTCGACAGCCTTCCCCCAGGGAGCTACTCGGTGGCGGTAACCGATGCCAGCGGATGTACGGAACAACAGGATTTCACCTTTACCCCGCCCAGTTTCATTCCCTTGGCCCAGGCGAGCCCGCTCGATCTGCTCACCTGTTCCACGACCGAGGTTACCCTCGACGGCAGCAGCTCCTCAACCGGCCCGGAAGTAGCCTACCAATGGCTCGACCCCCAGGGCAATGTCATACCCGGAGCCAATGCCATCAGCCTGGCGGTAAATACTCCCGGCACCTATGCCCTCATCGTATCGGATACCTCCGGCAATTGTGTGGATACCACTCAGGTCGAGGTTTTGGAAGACCTGGCGCCGCCGACAGCTTCAGCTGCCGTAGCAGATACGCTCACCTGCCAGCTCACCAGTCTTTCGCTCCAGGGCAGCGGCTCGGCCGGCGGGGGGCCGGTAAGCTATGCCTGGTCCAGCGCTGACGGCAACATCCTGAGTGGTGCCGGTACGGATGCTCCGGTCGTAGATGCAGCCGGCAGTTACATTCTGGAAGTAACCAACGACCA
The DNA here is from genome assembly GCA_964595955.1 of uncultured Saprospiraceae bacterium. Classification (GTDB taxonomy): domain Bacteria; phylum Bacteroidota; class Bacteroidia; order Chitinophagales; family Saprospiraceae; genus JAJDFU01. The sequence goes on along the minus strand of CAZQSF010000048.1, from coordinate 4,105 downwards.
AAACGGATGCACAACTCTGGATACGGTAAACGTGGTGGAAGACATCAGCCCACCGAATGTTTCGACAGCCGATCCCGATATCCTCACCTGTGCCGTGCAAGACGTGGTGCTTTCAGGAACGGGTTCGGCTCCGGACTCAATTGCCTACACCTGGAGCACGACCGACGGTCTTCTGCTCGGAGATGCGAATGCCGATTCGACCCTGGCGGGTGCCCCGGGTACCTACACCCTGGAGGTCACCAACCTCGGAAACGGCTGCTCGGCTACCGCCAGTGTGAATGTCCAGGAAGATATTGCTCCGCCTCTGGCCGAAGCCGGGCCGGATCCCGAGCTCGACTGCCAGACGGCCAATGCAACGCTCGACGGCAGCGCTTCCAGCTCGGGCCCCGAATTCGCCTACCAATGGAGCCCGCCGGCAGGCACAACCCTGGCCGACTCGACCAGTGTCAGCATCACGGCCACAGCCCCCGGCTGGTATGTGCTGGAGGTTACCGACACAGAGAACGGCTGCATCGCCCTGGACTCAGTCCTGGTGACCCCCAACAGCAATGCCCCCCAGGTCCAGGCAGCGGTGTCGGAAATGCTGACCTGTGAAACCCTCGAGGTAGAGCTCGACGGCAGTGGGTCGGATTCGGGCGCCGGTTTCGACATTGCATGGACTTCGGTCGAAGGCAACCCCATCCAGAACCCCAATAGCCTTCAGGCTACGGTGAACGATCCCGGAACCTATACGCTCACGATCGTTAACACAGCGAATGGTTGCGTTTCGGTGGATCAGGTCGAAGTGGTGCAGGATATTGTACTGCCCAATGTAAACCCCGGTCCGGGAGGGCTCATCACTTGCTACGATCCGCTAGCCGAACTGGACGGCAGCAATTCCGACTTCGGGCCCAACTTTCAGGCCGAGTGGACGACTACCGACGGCAATATCACCGGGAGTACCAACAGCCTGAACACCACAGTTGATGAAGGCGGAACCTATACCCTGACGATCGTCAACACCCTGACGGGCTGTACAAACCAGGCCACTGTGACCGTTGATCAGAACACCCTGGCCCCGACGGCCGATGCAGGCCCCGACGGACTTATCAATTGCAGCATCGACGAGGTAAGCCTGCAAGGGAACAATTCCACCAGTGGCCCGAATGTGAACTTCGTGTGGAACGAACTGGCGGGCTCCTTGGCCGGCGGCGACTCCAGCCTGATGCCAACCGTCCAGGCAGCGGGCACCTTCGAACTGGTGGTCGCCGATCCCGCCAACGGATGCGAAAGCCGGGATACGGTTGTCGTAGCGGAAAACTTCGATACGCCGGTGGCCGATGCCGGACCGCCTTCCACCATCACCTGTGCCGATCCGCAGGCCTTGCTGGACGGTTCGGCTTCTAGCAGCGGTGCGGACATCCTCTACCAATGGTCGACGCCCGACGGCAACCTCCTTCAGGGCATTGACTCTGCGGTCGCTTTGGCCGATGCGCCCGGCACCTACCAATTGGTGCTGACCAACCTCGCAAGCACTTGCAGCGATACAGCTACCGTGGCCATTTCCGAAGATGTCGTTGAACCCGTGGCCGATGCCGGCGATGACCAGCTGCTCACCTGCAATGTCACCAGCCTGAACCTGGATGCCAGTGGCTCCTCCACCAGCGGGCCATTCAATTATGTGTGGACTACCCCCGATGGCAATCTCGTCAGTGGTCAGAATACCCTGAACCCCCTGGTCGATCAACCCGGTACATACACCCTGGAGGTGACCAACAGCACGAACGGCTGTCAGGCCACCGATGTAGTCGTCATTGCCAACGATCCCAACCTGCCCATAGCGGATGCCGGTGCGGACACCTTGCTGACCTGTGCCGTTACATCCATAGTACTGGACGGGAACAATTCCTCCCAGGGAGCCGATGTGAGCTACCTCTGGGAAACCTCGGACGGTCAAATCGACGGAGGAGAAACCACCCTCTCCCCCACTATTTCCGCTCCGGGAACCTATACGCTCAGTGTTGCGAATGCCGTCAACGGATGTGTGAAGTCCGCATCGGTAGTGGTGGGTATCGACACCCTGGCTCCGGATGCTTTTGTTGCGGCTCCCGAAGACCTCACCTGCAGCCAGACGAGCCTGAGCCTCGATGGAAGCGGCTCCAGCACAGGGCCGAATTTTGAATACCTCTGGACCTCCCAGGGCATGGGTAGCATCCTGACCGGAGCCAATACGCTCGAGCCCGAAATCGGATCCGGAGGTACCTACCAACTGGAGGTGACAAATACCGGCAACGGATGCGTTTCAACGGCCAGCGTCGCGGTGGCTTACGACACCCTGGCCCCCACCGGATCGATTGCCTCACCGGCTGAGCTGACCTGCATCGACACCCTGATCCAGTTGCAGGCCAGTGCCGATGGCAACGCCCCTCTTACGTACTCCTGGACCACCTCCGGCGGAAACCTCATCCAGGGGATGGACGGCCTCAGCCCCACCGTGGATGCACCCGGCGATTACCAACTGTTGATTACCAATACCGGTAACGGGTGTACGCTGAGCCTCCTTACTACGGTATCCCAGGATATTGTCCCTCCGCTGGCCGAAGCCGGTGCTACGGCTGAGCTGACCTGCGACCAGCCGACTCTCATCCTGGACGGCTCGCAGAGCGATCCGGGGGACTACCTCTGGACTACTCCCGACGGTACCATCCTGAGCGGGTCGGCGACCCAGGCCCCGGTCATCGGTTCGCCGGGAACCTATGTGCTCGAAGTGACCAATCCCGGGAACGGATGCACAGCTACGGATGAGGTGATGATTACCGCAGACGAAGACGTGCCGATGATCGCTTTGGCAGAACCCGCCTTGCTCACCTGCGCCGTTCAGGAAGTGACCCTGAATTTGAGCAGCGACGATCCCGGCAATATCTACGAATATGAGTGGACCGGTCCGGGGGGCAACCCCATCGGCAGCGGACCGGCGACCGCCGTGGTGGTGAATCAGGCCGGCACTTACCTGGTACAGGTAGTCAATACAGATAACGGCTGTACGGCGCTGACCTCTACCACCGTCGACCAGGATATCACGCCGCCTACGGTCGAAGCCGGCGACGGCTTTGTGCTCAATTGCGAAGAGGTGGAGTTTCAGCTCACCGGCTATGCGACGGCCAGCGGCGCCCCCATGGCCTATGCCTGGACGACAACCGACGGCAGCATTCTTTCGGGTGCCAACACCCTGACGCCCACCATCACGGACGACGGACAATACGTGCTGGAAGTCACCAACCTCTCCAACGGCTGTAAGGCTGCAGATCAGGTAGCCGTCATTCGCGACGTGCCCTATGCAGCCCGTACCCAGGTATACCCCCCGCCTTGCCCGGGCGACCGCGGTTCCATCCTGATTGGCGGTGTGGAGGGCGGCATTGGCCCCTACATCTACTCCCTGGACGGCGGGTTTACCTTCTCCGACCTGCCGCTTTTCGATCAGCTTCAGCCCGGCGATTACAACCTGCTGGTTCAGGATGTCAACGGCTGTGAACTCGAAACCTCCGTGTCCATCGATCCGGCCGCCCCGATCCAGATCACCGTGGACAGCCTCCATTTTATGGAGTATAAGGGCGACTACCAACTCGAGGCGGTTACCAACATCCCGGAGCAGGATATTGCCAGCATCAGCTGGTTCCCGGAATTCTACCTTTCCTGCGCCGATTGCCTCAATCCGGTGGTTTCCGGGCTGGACCAATCCATCACTTATTCGCTCACCGTGCGCAATCAGGAAGGTTGCGAGGATCAGGTCACCGTACGGGTGTTCCTCGAACGGGAAATTCCGGTGTTCATCCCCAATGCGTTCTCGCCCTTCGACTCGCCGGGCAGCAACGATCGATTCACCATTTTCTCCAACGACCAGGTCGTCAACCGGGTCGTGGTCCTGCGCATTTACGACCGCTGGGGGGAGATGCTCTTTGAGCAGGAAAACTTCCCGCCCAACGATCCCTCTTTCGGCTGGGACGGCATGCTGGACGGCCAGCCCATGAACGGTGGCGTCTACGTGTACTGGACTGAACTGGAAACGACCGAAGGCGACCGTTTCATTCGAAAAGGCGATTTCGTACTGATGCGATAAGCCGCAAAA
>CAZQSF010000047.1:0-29591 GCA_964595955.1 uncultured Saprospiraceae bacterium | reverse complement strand
TTCTCAAGGCTTAACTTGGCGCGATAACCCGGATTATTCACGGATTACCGTGAATCCTGACCATTGCAAAATTTTGTGGGCCCAAATTTGGGTACGGATAATAACAGTAAGAATTGAACTGCATTATTCGTAATTGTTTGATTTGCAAAATTTTACAATTCGTCAGCCCTTCGGGCGGAAAATTCGGTGAATTTTCCGGGTTAATTCGTTCAGCGTTCACCCGATAGGTCATGTCATCTAGTTCAACCCCTACTCTCCCAGGAAAAAGCCAATAGCTTCCCGAATGGACAGATTGGTTTCGGGACTTATCCAGGGAATGATAGGTGCTACGAATAGAAAAGCACTCAGATAATAGATCATATCCGCCCCTCGGTAAATGAACAACGGAACAAACAAAGTGAACACCAAAAGCAAGCCTGCATTAAATAGCTTTTTCCTTCGACCGTGAAGGTGTTCTCTGAATACGCCCCTTTGCCAAGGCAAGAGTAAACCGCCCAGTATGAACAAACCCGCAACGATAGCACTTCGGTTCTGCAAGGCAGAGAGGAACCAAGCGGAATTCGAAAGAGTAAGCGTAAGCACTCCGGCGGAGAAAAGATGAGACTCCGCCGGGTTCATAAACCTGGTATATATTCCGAATAAAAAAAGCAGAACAACAATGCCCGTAAGGCCGTAGTTCTGAAGTCCCAGTTTGTACAACTGAAGATACCAAGTACTACCACCATATTCGGATAGCACATCCGATGCGCCTTGTTTATCCTCAACATAGTACCCTCTGACCTTATTGGCCCCCACCTCCGTACGCTCGAGTTGCTTTAATACCGTGTTTTGATTGAGAACGGGTGAAACAAAGGAAAGAATAAAAAGGGCTGTGTAAAGGCGGGGATAAGACCCGAAAAGCAATACCAACCAGGTAGGCATAGCCATGGCAAAGTACCCAATATGAATCATGGGCGGGACGAATACCAACAATAAATACTTGAGCTTTCGGGTCTCAAAATAGCTCAGTGCGGCATAAAACAATACCCAGAGTCCCGTCCAGGTGCGGACCGTGTTGATCCCCTCCAGGTTTTTCCATAATACAAAGAGTGTGGCAAAACCATAGAATAGCCAACTCAACTTAAACGTAGGCGCTCTTTCAAACAGGCGAAATATAGCCCCTGAGAAAAAATACCCGTAGATGAATGCCACAAAAACGAAAAACAACCCGGGAAGACCGAGCACGCCGCCCACTAGGTAGGATAGTATATGAATGTAGGGTTCTTCCTGGACCGCAAGAGTGGCGTTTTGTTTAAATAGGAGAATGTTGATGAGTTCCTTTAGAAACTGTCCGAATGACAAATCGACATAGTGCGAGTACACATTCGCCCGGTGGCGAAAGCCGTCGTTGGACTCCGACAAAAAGATCAGTGATCCGAAAAAAGTTACAAAAATCGTGAGTAACCAACGCTTGTATCGCGTACTGCTGCTCTTTAACCCGCGAAACAAAGTAAAGGCGGGCGAGAAAAACATCAACAAGGTCGTATAGATAAGCCGCTGACTCATCGGCTTGCGAATTTTTCAAAGAATTCGACCCACTGCCTGCCTACGCTGTCAATCGTAAAACGACCAGCATTTTCGAGAGCAGCCGATCGCATAGACGCAAGGCGGACGGGATCCTGAGCCAACTCGATGAGCTGCGTGGCCATGACATCCAGGTCGAAGGAAGGAGCCAAAAGCGCATCTCTGCCATCGTGAACGATCCAACGGATGGCTGCATAGCTATCAAAGGCCAAGGGTACACAGCCATAGCTTTGGGCCTCGAGCAAGGTATTGGGAAAACCCTCGTAGGCCGAAGGCATCATAAAAAGATCAGCTTTCCGGTAATAAGGTCCGGGCTTTTGATATCCTTCCAGTTGTATGCGGGGCAGGTTGCGTTCGCGAATTTCTCGTTCGAGTTGGGGTCGGTAAGGGCCATCCCCAACCACGATGAAGCGCCATTTCGGAAGTGCGGAATGCACCCGTTCCCAAAACGGAGCCAACAAATCCGAGCGCTTTTGCGGAACATTCAATCGACCCACGTGAAGCAGGACCCGTTCTTTTTCCGAATCATCAGGAAATAAACGGGGGATCGAGTTGGGCATGGAAATGACCTTGTCAGCTTTGTAAGCCCCCACAAAATAATTTAATTCATCGCGATTCGGAGGAGCCAATAGTACGAAAAAATCGTGCTGGTCTAGAATGGCTTTGAGATCTTTTCGATGACGCCATCGGTGTCTTTGCTGGATGAGTGCAATCCCAAGCGGGTTATCCAGGGCCAAATAGACCGGCTTGGGAAGCAGCGCCTTCATTCGGTCTCGCACATTGCTTTTAAAATTGAAAAGAGAATTGTGCAAACAACCCAACAGCAGATATTCATACTGCTCCTTTCCTCGATAGAGCCCTTCCCTCAGTTCCCGCACATAAGGCATCTGATTGATCACCACTTCCGGACGCAGGGTTTCTAACAGCCTGTGCATTTCTGCAATATTCGCCGGATTGGAAGCACCGCCCTCTTCCGGTGCATGATGAAGTTCTCCGAATTCAGCCGCTATATGCCCCTCTTTTGCTAGGGAATAGTAGTGAACGGATAAACCCTGCTCTGCAAAAAAGCGGCCTACATTGTAAGTAACGCGCTGCACCCCCCCGTCATTCGGGCTAAAGGCAGGTGTAAGCGTATACAGGACCTTCATTCGTAGGTTCGATTGATGAGCCCGCAGGTATGAAGTAAATTCAAAAACTGATACTCCGGCTGAAACCAATCCATCAACTGCTTCCGGCTTTCTTCAGAAAGCTCTTTTTTGACCGCAGTGGGGTTTTTGTGTGCCCGCTTAGGGTCTTTGATCAAAGCGCCTAACTGAATATTGTGAGCGGCCTGAGCCCGGATAAAATCTGCATCCAAATCTTCCTGACAAAGTACGAAAAGGATTTTATCTAAATTCTCCCGCAAATAGGCATCATTGATAAACCAATCGTAATAGGAGCTATTGACATGCTTTATGTGCCGCAAGGCAAAGACGGCCTTGGATCGGTCTGCTTCGCTTGCCAGGGCCAGGCCGAGCTGGTCCGGATTTTCAAACCAGGCAAAGGCTTTCTGTTCATCCTCCGTCCAAGGATTATAGTTTTGAGGTTTTCCCATGCGCTTTCGAGAGTAAAAGCCGGAAATGAACCGCTGGATGGGATCGCGAACGACGAAAAACGCTTTTTCACCTGGTTTGACGTCCTGCAAGGTGAATTCGTGTCCATGTGCTTGAATGAGAAAACCCCCGCTGCTAAGTACTTTTCCGGAATATTTCGCCTTCCGGGAGATCGTTTGCCGAATAGCTGTCCCTGCAGTTTTTCGTATGTGAATAAAATTCAATACCGTGGCACCGGTCCGCTTTTGGAGGTCTATGTAGACTTGAAGGGCCAGTTTTTTCATGTGAACACGCATAAGCATTCGAATGATTCGCTCTGAGTCTCAGCGAAGACTACCCCCATATCTTCGGGAGTCAAAGGTTTTGCTCCTCTCAAAAAGGCTGCGCCAACCTCGTCTGCCAGAGCGGTATGTATTCTTTAAAAACCGGTAAACCCGTTCTCGCTTATATTTCTTCATACCCATCTCAACGGCCTTCAAATCTTCAGCCGCCAAAAAAATTTCCGCAACTGTGGTCAACTCCTGTTCAGGCGGCCGGGCCCGAAAGGCGTCCCGGTCAGGCTCTGGCAAGAGTCCGGCCAGATTTTCCAGAGTACAGGCATGGGCATCCAAGGTTTGCCGACAGGCCTCCCAAAACCGGGCCAGCAGATATGGATTTTCTTCGGAATCAACATCGCCCCCCTCAAGCAAGGCCTTGTAAACATAGGTATGGCTACCTGGAAATTGGTGCTCGTACCACTGCAATAAGCGGATCCGGTTCAAACTCAGAGAGGGATTGACCCTCTGAATAGGATGTTCCTTTGGGGGTTGCAAGTTCAAAAACTTCTCGAAGAAAAGCTCAAGTAAAACGGATGGATCTTTCCGATAATAGGCAAATTGCCAGTCTACGGGATATCGCTTATAAAAATCCAAAAACGGCGCAAAAAGGCGAAGCGTTTCATAGTCTTCCGAAAACCAGACAGAATAGTCCGCATGCTTTCCCCTTTTGGCGCGGTGCTTGTACAGAGAAAGCGCATGGCCATATGGATTTCGAAGAAGGCAGATTGCTCGAAGGGAGTCGAACCCTGCCGCTTTGGCCTGTCGGCATAAAATATCGAGTGTATCTTCGTTGGAAAACAACCGAATCAGAACTTCGTTGGAAAGAAGTACCTGACTCAGTTCCCGCTCCTTCGCACTGGCAACCAAAGACTCAAGATAGCTTTTCAACCTGCCGGGTTGCTCCCCGGCCAAACACTTGGCCAGACGATACCCGTTACCCGGGCTTATGATTCCAGCCTCCATGTGGGCATCCCAAGGAGAATCGGGGATGAAAATCCCTTTCTTCAATAAATCCTTTTTATTTATCGCCAAGGTGCTTTGTAAAAAGGAACTTCCCGTTTTATTGGTCCCTATATGAAGAAGCAACTCCATTCGAGTACGATGATCGACTTTCAGTAAAAGCCAGACAAGCCCTTCCCTACCAAGGGTTAAAACAAATGGCCGTAGTGAATGAATTCAGATTGATAGTATTCAGTGAGCTGAGCTTTCAACTCATCCGGCAAATGGACCGGCTTGCTTATTTTGCGGCGGTTGACTTGTTTATATAGTTTGCCCAGGGCTGTTTGGCTAAGGCCGCGCCCACCGAAGGTTGACACCAATGCCCGGTTTAACCCTTTATATCGGACCCCTGCCGAACGGTTCTCATGGGGCATGTCCAGTTCCAGATCAAAAGATAGTCCCAAAAAATGCCCCAGCCGGCGCAAAACGGATTGCCGTTGGTCGATCAACTCTTTTAACCCGAGCACCAATACCCTTTCCGTTCCCATTGCTTCCTCCCAAGCCGGGATAAAACGGGAGTATCTTCCGTGTTCGAGGGCGTAATTCATCGCTTCCTTAGGACACTTTTTTGCAAGAACCAGTTCATAATACTGTTTGAGATCTGCCCCCGGGGGGAGATTCAGCCCCGTTTGATCGTAGTATTTAAAGGTACTCACAAAGCGTTCGACCGGATCGCGAAGAATAAAAATCACCCTGGCATCCTCTAGTGTTTGGATGAAACGGAGAGCAGTGCGCTGATAGAAATGGGAAACCGAAGCTTCCACGAGATAACGCCCCCCCATGCCACCGGGGAAATAGGGTTCCCAATTCGCTTCCGGATTTGCAATATTGTTGGCAAAATCGTAGTGTTCGTAGGTCTTATCGCTGAGAAAGAAGGTTTCCTTAGGCTGGGACCCCTCAATTTCGGGATGCTGGCACAACAAGGCATATAAAGAGGAACTGCCGCATTTTTGAAATCCAACAATGTAAAGATTGGGATGTTCCACTTGCTTTTATTTCCAAAAAGGAACCCCTAGCCAGGGCATGGGAAAGTATTTTTGACTCAAATATCCGATAGTAAAGATCCGGAGAATATCCGAAACTAAAATGGATATTACAGCCCCATGCATACCTAGTTTGGGGATGAGCAGAAAACTCAGGCAAGCATGAGCAACGGCAATTAAAAATATAGAAAGCCCCATCCGAGTTGTCTTTTTCGAGTACATGAGGTAAACCGAAAATAGAACGAAAATGGTTTTCAGTAGAATATGCACCAGTAGCCAGGGTAAGATCGTAAGTCCTTTCCAATAGGCTTCATCCAAAAGCCAGAAGACTGCAAAACGGATGACGAAATACCCGACAAAAAGTAAAACCGCCATGCCGGCCAAGGTGAGATACCCTTCTTTGACCAGCCGGACTTTCAGGGAAAAAGAGGGCCTTTCCTCTCTGGACAAGGTTTTATAGATCATGGGGGTGTAAGCAGAAAAAAAAGCGACTGCAATCATATCAAAAACAGAAGCAAAGGTATACGCCAGCGAAAAAATTCCATTATCCGCAAGCCCGGCGGCGTTGGTAATCAAAATTTTATCGATCCCATGTTTTAGAAACGGAGACAGAGAATAAGGAACAAGAGGAAGCCCAAATGCAAAAAGGGAGCCCATGAGCTTCTTATCGATCCGGGCTGGAAATTGAAATGCCCGGTGTAAAAAGGCGACCGAGATCAGCAAGATCACACCTCCCGTAGCGACGGTAGCCCAAACCCGCCCTTCCCAATTCATGCCCAGAACGACAATCAATAACAAGGTAAGGCCAGCTGCCAGGAACACTTCGATCATCTGAAAACCGGCAAAGGCCCGAGCTTTTTCCATAAGCCGAAGCATAGATGAACGAACATCCCCAAAGCACTTGGCGGCCCCCACCAGAATACCCAGAAGAATCCAGGAATACTCCAGCTTAAGCCAATCGGAAAAATAAGCCCGTCCCACCCATGCCACCAACACCAAAAAAAGGGTGATCCCCAACATGATATAGGTTAGGTTGGAAACCAAAATGCTGTTGCCTTCCCGGTCTCGCTTGTAGTAATCCGCTTCCAAGAACTTGACCATGCGCACGGAAATCAAAGCGGCGGAAAACGATACAACGACATTGAAATTACTTATGAGCCCGAAATCCTCCGGGCTGAGGATGGTCGCGATGACGGTTAAAACCAGGAAAGGAATGGCTTTCGCAATCCCTCCGGAGGAAAAGTAGACCACAAACCGTTGAATGACCGGTTTTTTTGCGAAATGCACGACCTTGTCCACCATGGGATTCCTAACTCTGGGGATAGCTATAGTTCAGTCGGTTGTCCAAAGCAAAATTCGGAAGTATCATCGCTTGAAGATGCTTTTACGGGCTTTCTTCTTTTTCTTATTGGTGTCGTTGGCATAGTAGCCATAGCCATAGCCATAGCCATAGCCAGACCCGGCTTTTACCCCGTTCAGGATGATCGCCGGATTTTTAAGCCGCCCCTCCTTTCGCATCTTCTCCAGCTTTTTCAGCATTTCGGCCGGGGTTTTTCCATGCCGAACGACATAGAGCGAGATGTCTACTTGTTCGGTCAGAAGCAATGCATCGGCAACTAAGCCGAGAGGTGCTGTATCAATCATCACATAGTCGAATTGCTCTCGCAGTTGGCGGATCAAATCCTCCGTTCGTTCACTTTCCAGCAACTCCGCAGGGTTGGGAGGGATCGGGCCGGAAGGGATGAAAAACAGATTCTCATTGGTATCCGAAGGAATTACGACCCGCTCCAAAGGCTCGGATCCGATCAAGTAGCTGGACACACCGGCCTGTGACTGATCTTCTACACTGACCAAATATTCCGCCAGCTTTGGCTTGCGAAGGTCCATACCAACCAAAACCACTTTTTTTCCCGTCAGAGAAAGGGTCAGTCCCAAATTGACAGCTGTAAACGTCTTACCGTCCCCCCCCAGGCCGGAGGTGACCATGATCACCTCGTAGCCTTTGCCGGCACCTAAGAAATTGAGATTGGTGCGAAGCAAGCGGAACATTTCTGAAATGGGCGTCCGGCTGTTCGGGTGCACCACTATCGAGCTCCCGCTGGAGCTTTGTGCGACAGAACCCAGAACGGGAATGCCGGTCAGCGATCGGATATCTTCTTCGCTGTATATTTTATCATCCAGTAAATCCCGGAGAAATATGAATCCAATAGGGAGAGCCAGACCCAACAAGGTGAAAAGGCCGTAAATCCGAAGAGGTTTTGGCGATATGGGAATTCCACTTGCCAGAGCAGGATCAATCACCCGGGCCTTCCCGACAGTAATCGCACTGCTCAGGGCTGTTTCCTCCTTCTTTTGCAATAAATACAAATACAACCCTTGCTTGATATTTTGTTGCCGCTTGATCTCCAGCAACTCCCGTTCCAGACGAGGTACCATGCCGATTCGCCTCTCCAGTTCGTCGAGCTTATTTTGGGTGCGCCTTTTAATGAGTTCCAGGTTTTGCCTTACGGAAACCACACTGGCCATGATAGCTCGCCGGTATTCGCTGAGTTGGTGCTCCAATTCAGCGACCATGGGATTCTCACCCGTTGCACTCCCAGACAATCGATCTAAGCGAAGAAGAATTTCATTATACAGTCTGATCTGTTCGATTAAGGCCCCTTCTTCACCCAACATGGTATTGGCCGGAATTAAAGCCTCCATATGCCTGGGGTCAGACATCGCGTTCTGAATGGAGTCGAGCAAGTTCAGCTTAACTTCGAGTTGGACCAGCTGATTGTCGTATGTAAAGACCTCTGCGAGAAGTTGCTCAATGTTAGCACCCGCTTCAGTAGGGATCTGGTTTTGCTCTTTGTAGGATTCCACTTCCCCCTCAACTGCGGAAAGCTCGGAGGTGAGCAAGGACAAGCGCTCGTTGATAAAAGACAGCGTTTTTCGGTCGACCTCACTTTTATCGGCAATGGCATCCCGGTTGTATACTTCAACCAGCTTATCGAGTACATCAACTGCTTTTCGCCGAAGCGCACTTTGCAGGGACAAATTCAATACGCTGGAAAAGTCCTGGGCAATTTCTACACTCAGGTTTTTCTTTAATTGGGAAGCGACCGAAAGCTTGGGCTGAACCGAAATAATCAGTTGATCGCCTCTTATGCCTTCGATGGCCAGATCCCTGGAAAGAATGATCGTATCCTTATGTAATACCAGGGGCGTGCCGAAAAAATAATCTTTCTCCCCTTCGCCACCAGATACTTTGCATTTTACATTATCAATGAAATCTATATTGAGGGTAAGGGCGCGTTCACCCTCGTACCAGATGATCGTATCCACCTTGACCGACGAGTTTCCATACAGTTCCTTACTCTGGATACGTCCCAATTGAAAATAGGAAATATTCAGCCCCAGTTCCTCAACGACTTGCTCCATAAGGCTTCTGGATCGCAGAATGTGAATCTCGTTGATGAGATTGTTTGTGGGACTGTAACCGGTGAGTTCCTGAAGAACGGCATTTTCCGCCTGGATATTCCCGGAGTTCTTGGTTTCGGCCTTGATAAGAATTGTACTCTTTGTTTGATAAATAGGAACTGTATACCGCAAGTACAGCTGGGCTGCGGCAAAAGCGAGTCCGAGGAAGATCAAAATGACATACCAATTTCGAAGTACTTTGTAAAAAAGTCCTTTTACATCAAAATCGAAATCCCTGTCCGGCGACTGCCGGCCATTGGGTTCAATATTTCCGGATGCGTACTGGTTCACGGAAAAGTATTTTAGTTTACAATCAGCTCAATCATTGCGAAATATTAATAATCGTAAGGGTTAGGGTAGTCAGCGAAGTTACAATCGAAAGATACGGTAGAATTCGTTGGGCCTGATCGCGGGTATCTGCCGTCCGGACGGGCATGGGCTCTACATAAACGATGTCGTTTTGCTTGAGGTAGTAAAACGGAGATTCAAAAATGGCACGGTCCTTGAGGTTTATACGCCCGTACTGACGCTGGCCGTTGTAGTTTCGGATGACGAGAATGTTTGTTCGATTGGCGTAAGGCGTAAGGTCACCGGCATTACTTAAGGCATCTAAAAGGGTAATGCGTTCATTCGGCAAAATGAAATTGCCGGGGTTATTCACTTCACCCAATACACTTACCTGGAAGTTAATAAACCGGACCTGAACCACTGGGTCGACCAAATACGCCTTGAGCTTTTCAGAAACTTCCTCTTTGAGTTGAACAGTAGTCTGGCCTGCCGCTTTTACCGGTCCGAGTTTGGGCAGCGAAATGTAGCCATCTTTGTCTACCAGATACCCGATCAACGGCCTGGAAATGTTCCCCTGCATGTTCATGTTTCCCCCCTGCATGGTGGGATCAATGTTAAATGGGGCGGCTGCCTCGGGATCGAAAGCCGATATGCGAATGGACAACAGATCGTCTTCCTGGATGATGAGTTCGGGAATAGCCAAAGAGGGCACCGAACCGGATGGTAACGCTGGCCCTTCGGAAAAATTGACAAGATCCTTGTACCTGACGCAGGACGAGGCGAGAATCATACCCAAGCCGAGAAAAAGTAGCATTCGATTCATAATGGGGTAACCGACTTACTTCATTTAACAGCTACCGTATTGGCAGCATCCATTTATCCTTGTTCAAGCAGGAAAGGTCCCAAAAAGCCATTTCAGGCTTGAAGCAACGGGTCCGGTTTTCGGGACGAAGCGACTTATGAGGCAAGTGCATTTAACCTTTGAAAACCGGATCATTTGCTCTTCGCATCTTCTACCTGCAGATCTTTTTGGTAGTACCGTACAAACCAATCGAGAAAATGCCTGACACCTTCCCGAACCGGTGTAGCGGGCTTATAATCCAGATTCTCTACCAGGTCATATACATCTGCATGGGTAGCCGGAACGTCGCCCGGCTGCATGGGAAGCATGTTTTTTACAGCTTCGCGACCCAATGCTTCCTCGATCGCACGAATGAAGTCCATGAGCCGCACGGGGCTCTGGTTGCCAATGTTGTATATTTTATAGGGTGCCGGCGAGGTAGAAGGATCCGGTCTTTTGCCATCCCAGTCCGGATTGCCCGCAGGCGGGTGGTCCATAACTCGCACAACCCCTTCAACGATATCGTCAATGTAGGTGAAGTCCCGGATCATGTCTCCATAATTGAAAACTTTGATCGGCTCGTCTTTCAAGATGGCATCTGCGAAAAGAAAGAGTGCCATGTCTGGCCGGCCCCAGGGGCCATAGACCGTAAAAAACCGCAGGCCTGTGCTCGGCAATCCGTATAAATGGCTGTAAGTGTGTGCCATTAATTCATTGCTCTTTTTTGAGGCCGCATAAAGGGAGATGGGATGATCTACATTGTCGCTGGTAGCCAGCGGCATCTTCTCATTGAGCCCGTAAACACTGGAACTGGAAGCATAGACGAGGTGCTTCACGCCCTGATGCCGGCAACCTTCCAGAATATTCACGAAGCCCGAAATATTGCTGTCGATGTAAGCATAAGGGTTTACCAAACTGTATCGCACCCCGGCCTGAGCCGCCAAATTGACGACCCCATCCGGCTTCTCCGCTGCAAACAGCTTTTCCATGCCTTCGCGATCCTCCAGTGCCATCTGTATGAAGCGGTAATTGGCGTGTTTCTGACTGGAAACGACCTTTCCATAGGCGACCTCATCCTTCGGAATGCCGGCATAAGCCAGGCGATCGTACTTGAGATTGAGGTCGTAATAATCGTTAATCACATCCAGGCCAAGTACCTCGTCGCCCCGCTCAATCAGTCGATTTGCTAAGTGAAAGCCGATGAAGCCCGCCGTTCCTGTTACCAGTATTTTCATGATTTCGTTGTTTCGGTATAAAGTGCGATCACCCCTTCCCTGCCGTGAACGAGACCTGCTGAGGCGACCGCTTAAATGGATGCGGCTTCAGCGGCAGATCGGTGAAGGAATGAACTTCCCCTTGAGCTTTCGCCACCGTCGCCACTCGAATAGCTTGAGTCATTTGGATGGCTGGCAGCGCATCATCGAGCCCAAAGCCCTGGTTTTCGAGTATGGCCTCGTAGCTCTTGGTGTGCAAGTCCTCGAAACCGGCACTGAACTCTATGGAGGCCTTGTCGACAAGCATGGCCCGGAAGGTGCGCCTGCCTTCTGCCCGAACCTCCGGTGGAAGTGTGCTGCCATCAATGCTCAGAAACCACTTGACCCTCGCTTTTTCCATGCGCAAAAAACCACTGGCCCGGTCATGCGTGCGCAAGTGCACCACACTTTCTCTTAGGCGCCCAAACACCCAGTACAGCAAATCGAAGAAGTGAATGCCGATATTCGTCGCGATCCCTCCGGATCGCTCTTCATCTCCTTTCCAGCTGGCATAGTACCATTTGCCTCGCGAGGTGATGTAGGTGAGCTCTACGTCAAATATATGATCGGCAGGAGCTTCCTCTACTCTTTGTTTGAGGGCAATCAACTCGGGGTGATGCCGGAGTTGCAGAATACAATAGGTGCGTTGGCCCGTCTCGTTTTCGAGTTCGCGCAAGGCTTCGAGGTTCCAGGGATTCAGCACCAGAGGCTTCTCACAGATTACATCGGCGCCATTGCGCATGCCGAATCGGATGTGGGCATCGTGCAAGTGATTGGGCGAGCATATGGAAAGGAAATCGATGCCTTCCCCTTTCCGATGCAACTTGTACAGATGCCGGTCAAAGCGCTCGTATTCGGTGAAAAATGCCGCATCGGGAAAATAACTGTCGAGTATACCTACCGAGTCATGCCGATCCAGAGCGGCCACCAAGGCGTTGCCGGTAGCCCGTATGGCCTTCAGGTGCCTCGGAGCCACGTAGCCTGCCGCACCTATGAGGGCAAATCGCTTCCCCTTCTTTCGATCCATGTTCTGGTTCACCTTCTGCACTAGCCTTTGATGAAATCCACGCAAGTTAGTAAGCTGCATGGGAACATCTCCTCCTCGCATCCTTCTTTCTGTTCCGAAATGGAAGCCGCTGAATACGGCTTCGCCTCAGAAAAGTCGCAAGGACTTTTCCAGCTAAACGAGAAAAAATGCATGTTTTCGCCCTCAAGAGTCCGTCTTGATCATGCCAAACACCGACGGATTCCCACGGCTGTTAACCAACCGCTAAATCAGCGATAGGTCAGCTTCGCTTTGCGCAAATGGGTCGGATCGACCTGAATGTGCAAAGCATAACCCACCGACTGCAAGGCGATGACAAAATTTTTGTCGCTGCGTTTTTTCAGCAGGGTCCCGCGTAAACCGGTCAGCTGCCCGCCTATGATTTCCACTTCATCGCCTTCAATATATCGGAGCGGTTCGGCCTCTACGTCGACCTTTTCGCCCACAACCCGCCGGAGCAATTCGATCTCATTTTCAGGGATCGCTATCAACTCACCGGCAAAGGTGACAAAACGCACGAGATCCGGGGTCTCTAAAACGCGCACGTATTCCTTGCGTACGATCTTGGTGAAAAGGTAACAGTTAATTAAGGGTATGGCTACGGTACGCACCTTGCGAGTGTAATGGCGCGTGAACGACTGTAGCGGTAGATAGGTCTCAATGTCTTTTTCCGCGAGGCGCTGGCGAACCAGCTTCTCCCGTTTGTAGCGAGTATATACGGCAAACCAGCGAGCCTCTTGCTCATCCAGCTGTCCATGGGATTGTTTTCGTCCGTTCATAGATCCGGTTTTTGGGTCCTCTTCCCCATCACATACCTCCCCTTTCACATCCTACAGCCGCCAATACACCAATCCATTTTCGGAGGGCTTGGGGTATAAGCCCTTCAAGTCAAACAGGATGGGGTCTCCCTTCATCAGCGAGGTGAAGTACTCCATACCTAAATCCTGATATTGCCGATGACCAACGGCAACAATCACTGCGTCGTAATTGGAAGACGGCTGATCGATCAGCGTGAGATTATACTCCCGGGCAACCTCATTGGGTGAAGCCACGGGATCTGTCAAATGGACGTGAATAGAAAACTGCATCAGTTCACGAACCAGTTCGATAACTTTAGAATTCCGGATATCCGATACGTTTTCCTTGAACGTAACGCCCATGACCAAGACCTTGGATTCACTGGGGTTTTTATGCTTCTGGATGAGGGTCTGCACCAGGCGCTTGGCTATGAAGGCCGGCATGCCGTCGTTGATTCGCCGGCCACTGACGATCACCTGGGGATCGTAGCCCAGTTGCTTGGCTTTGTGCAACAGGTAATACGGATCCACCCCTATGCAGTGCCCACCTACCAGGCCGGGCGAAAACTTGAGAAAATTCCACTTCGTTCCCGCAGCTTCGAGCACCTCTTTGGTGTCTATGCCCATGGTGTCGAATATAATCGACAATTCGTTGACGAAGGAAATGTTGAGATCGCGCTGTGTATTTTCGATCACTTTAGCAGCCTCAGCTACTTTGATAGATGAAGCCTTGTAAATACCGGCGGGAATGGCGCGCGCATACACCTGGGCAATGACCTCCAGAGCCTCCTCGTCGCTACCGGACACCACCTTCAAAATGCGGTCGATGGTGCGCTCTTTGTCGCCCGGATTGATCCGCTCCGGTGAGTACCCCGCTTTGAAGTCGACACCGAACGACAAGCCGGATTCTCGTTCCAAGACCGGAATGCAGTCCTCTTCGGTACATCCCGGATACACCGTGGATTCAAACACTACGTAATCACCGGGTTTCAAAGCGCGGCCTACGGTTTCCGAAGCGCTGAGCAAGGGCCCCAGGTTGGGATTTTTGTGCTCATCGATGGGTGTGGGCACCGCTATCACGTGGAATTGGGCTTCTTTAAGGTCCGTTGCATCCGAAGTAAAATGGATGTCCCTACCCTGAAAGGCCTCAGCGTCCAACTCATTCGAGGGGTCTATACCCTGCCGCATGAGTTCCACTCGATTCGGATTGATATCAAAGCCGATAACGCGGAAATGCTTTGCCATTTCCAGCGCCAGGGGCAAACCGACGTAACCCAGTCCGATAACCGATAACGCCTTGTCTTTTTTCAAAAGATCTTGATACACCTGATCGCTATTTTATGTGTCATGGGATCTACATACCTAATCCTTGGCATCGCCTTCGGGAACGACCGAAGATAAGGCCGAAACGCGAAGGTGAAGCTCGTGCACGTTCAAAACAATGGTATGGAACAACCTACGAAGGGAAAGACTTCCTCAGCAAACGGGCCAAACGGCAAAGGTTTGCTTTTTCCCAGGCTTGCAGCACCGGGAGATCGTGTGTTTGTCCATACTTGATTGGCATGGCTACTCAAAACGTAAGCGATTGCCATCCGAAAATGTCGGTAGAATGCCCGCTCAGTGCTCTGTATCGTCCATTCCGGCAGATAAAGCTAACGAAAACGCAAGAAATCATACGCATGTGAAACACCTTCCTCTGCCAGGTGAAGTTTTTGTAAAGAATACAATGCTCGATCGAGATAAAACTAGAAATCCTCTAATGGTATGCAAAAAAATGGAAACCGAACGCCTCTCCAGAAAAGTACTTAGGCGAATTCGCTATGTAGACAGATTTGTTCAACAAATGTAGGACAAAGCCTGCATGCGCGCAAATTTTTTTATCCGCCAGTTGTGATGCCCCTATTTTCCCGCAACCATCGCTCCAGGAACCCGACGACCACGCGTAGGCCGTTTTCGAAATGCCGGTTGTTGTTGATCACCAGGTCAGCTTCCTCCCGGTAAGGACGAATGTGCCGCTCAAAGGTGGAGATGATGTGGTTCTCGTACCGGTACAATACATCTTCAAGAGCGTAATTCCGCTCGACCTGATCCCTTCGGATACGGCGAATGACCTTGAGGTTCTCCTTGGCGTGAAGATAGATCTTCAGGTCGATAAGGTTCTGCAAGTTGGGATCGTGAAAAACGAAAAGCCCTTCCAACAAGAGGATCGGAGCCGGTTGCATGATCACATCCCGGCAGTCGGCTTCCTCGTTGTTGTACATGTACTCAGGCCTTACGACCACTTCGCCCGAAAGGAGTCGTTGCACATCGGCCAATAGCGCACTGTGATCGATAGCTTCAGGCAGGTCGAAATTGTGCACTCCCCCTTCGTCTACCTTCTGCTCATTTTTGGGGCGATAGTAGTTGTCTTGCGTGATGACGGTAAGGTGGCCGGGCGCAAAATGCTCGCAAAGCTTCTGGAGAAAGCTGGTTTTCCCCGAGCCGCTGCCGCCGGTAATCCCGATGATGTAGGTTTTTGACATCGCGCGAAGATGAGAACCCGGGCGCCTCAAAGCCGGGAAGCCTACCCACCCCTGAAGCGCCAAAATCGACTTAAAAATAATCAGCGTCTTTAAAACCACAATTTTTCAATACCTTTCTCCAAACGGTAAGCTCCATGGCAACCATGGTAGACTTGGCCCGGGGAGGCTTGGGCATCTTGGTCCTTTTGGGTATCTGCTATTTGTTGAGCGCAAACCGAAGAGCGGTAGACTGGAAACTGGTCGGGGTGGGCACAGGGCTTCAGCTCTTTCTTGGCATACTCATTCTTAAAGTTCCGGTCGTAAACCGGATCTTCGATGTCTTTGCGGGCTTCTTCACAACGATCCTGAGTTTCACGACCGCCGGTGCTGAATTCATATTCGGTAGCTTGGTCTCCGACCGGGATACTTTCGGCTACATTTTCGCCTTTCAGGTCTTGCCCACCATCCTTTTCTTTTCAGCGCTTTCCGCCATCCTCTATTATTTCGGCATTCTGCAAAAGGTCATCTACGGTATGGCCTGGCTGATGAAGCGCACGATGGGGCTGAGTGGTCCTGAAAGCCTGGCGGCGGCAGCGAATGTCTTCATTGGCCAAACCGAGGCCCCCCTGATCATTAAGCCCTATCTGGAGAATTTCACCCGTTCGGAACTGATGTGCCTTATGACCGGGGGCATGGCCACGATCGCCGGAGGCGTGTTCGCCGCCTATATAGGCATGCTGGGCGGAGCTGATGAGGCTCAGCAGACCTATTTTGCCAAGCACTTGCTCACGGCCTCCATCATGTCGGCGCCCGCCGCTATTGTTGCTTCCAAGATCCTCGTCCCGGAAACGTCTGAAAAGCCCATCGCCAACCAAATGCGAATGAGCGAGGATGCCGGCTCCAACCTGCTGGACGCTATCAGCAAAGGGACAACCGACGGATTGCGGCTGGCGGTGAACGTAGGCGCCATGCTGCTGGTGTTTACAGCCCTGATCTTCATGGCCAATGAGTTGCTAAAAAACTATCCCGGTGAGTGGCTGGGGTTTAATGAGCGCATCCGTCAATCGACCGACGGGCGGTTCGAAGGCCTGACGTTTACTTATCTGCTGGGCCTCCTTTTTGCCCCCATCGCCTGGCTGCTCGGCACACCCGGGCAGGACGTATTGTTGGTGGGGCAGTTATTGGGCACCAAAACCGTTGTCAACGAATTTGTGGCGTATGCGGATCTGCAAAAAATCCGGTCAGCCGGAGTACTCCACCACCCCAAATCGGTGCTCATTGCCACCTACGCGCTATGTGGGTTCTCGAACTTTGCTTCCGTCGGAATACAAATTGGCGGCATTGGAGCCATCGCTCCCGGCCAACGCCGGACACTCACTGAACTGGGCCTCCTGGCTCTTGTGGGTGGCACCGTAGCCTGCTTTCTCACGGCAGCTGTTGCCGGAATGCTCATTTGAGCAGGTGCTCAATTCAACTTCTGCCGGGCAATGATGCGCCGGAACAGACCGGGTACAAACCGCTTGAGGTAGATGGCAAAAGCCTCCTTGCCTCCGATGTAGGCCTCGGGCCGGCGGCGGGCAATGACTCGCAGGGCCTTTTGAGCAAACTGTGCCGGCTCCATCCCCCCGGCCGTGCTTTCGGCCATGACATTGTTCTTTGAGCCGTCGCCCTTCAGCGCATTGATGGTGACGTTGGTGTGTACGTATCCCGGGCAGATGAGTGTGATCGCTATGTTTTCACCCTGTAGTTCAGCGCGCAGCGAATCGAAAAAGCCGTGAAGCGCATGCTTGCTCGCGCTGTAGCCCGACCGGTGCGCCACGCCGTATTTTCCCAACACGCTGCTGATGGTAACGATATGACCGAACCGCTGCTGGATCATGGCGGGCAAGACCGCCTTGGTCACCGCGACCGTTCCCAGGTAATTGACGTCCATCAGCTTCTTGTCCACGTCCAAAACGGTATCCTTGACCAGGGCCCGCTGGGAAATGCCTGCATTATTGACCAGGATATTGATGAACCCAAAGCGATCGAGCACCTGCTGAGCTGCCAGCGGAACGCGGTCAAAATCCGTAACGTCCAAAGGCACGATCGCTACGTCCACACCAGATGGACAATTGCTTTTGACGCGTTCCAACTCTTTTTCGTTGCGGCTGGAAATAGCCAGCTTGGCACCCTCGCCGGCCAGTGCATACACGAGCCCCTCCCCTATGCCGGATGAGGCTCCTGTAATCCAAACCACTTTGTCCTTGAATTCCATAGGGGGAACGGATTCTGCATTAAGGCATTAAAAGACAAGCTAAGTCACCGGGGCTAAAGCTGGGTGACCTTCAGCTGAGGGCAGGTCTTTCAGAAAAAGAAAGATATTCGCTTCTCTACGAGTAAAGGTAACGGATTTCCCCAAGCTCGCACCCAAAGGTAATCACCTGCTATCATTGGCAGGTTTGCGCTTTTTTTGCAACTTCAGCCTGATAACCATGACCTCATGAAAGACTGCGCATGAAAAAAGTCTTTTTTATTCGCCATGCCAAATCGAGCTGGAAGCAACCTGAATTGCCTGATATCGAACGACCGCTCAATAAACGAGGACAACGCGATGCTCCGTTTATGGCAAAACTGCTGGCTGCAAAAACGGATGAGCCCGACCTCATTCTGTCCAGCCCCGCAGTGAGGGCATTTACAACCGCCTGTTTCTTTGCCGAAGCCTTCGGCTGGACGAAGGATCGCATCCAGGTAGAGCGCCGCATTTACGATGCCTATCCCGGCGACCTGATTTCCATTTTGCAGGACCTGCCCACAGAGGTGAAGACCGTCTTGCTTTTTGGCCACAACCCCACTTTTACCGCTATGGCCAATTACTACGCGGATTCCTACATCAGCAATGTGCCTACTTGCGGCATCGTTGAAGTGGAAATGGATATTTCGCAATGGGCAGATGCCAACCCGCAGGCCGGCAAGATGGTCAACTTCTACTACCCCAAACAATACTTCGACTGATGCGCAGCATAGCCTGTTTTTTGCTCTTGCTTCTGGCCCTTCCGGGATGGGGATGCCAGAAGCAAGAACCTTTACCCATACCCGAAGAACAGTTGGTCCCTTTACTGGCTGACATCCATCTGGCAGAAGCCGTGATCCGGGAGCAACCCGATCCCTACTTGCGGGACAGCCTGTCCGATCAATACTACGATTACATCTTCCAACTCCACCAACTGGACGAATCGGATTTTCTGACCAGTATTGAAATGCTGAAGGAAGACCTCGCCCGTATGGAACAGGTGTACAAGAAAGTATTGGAAGAACTGTCGGTTCGGGAAGCCGCCATGCAATGATCCCGGCCAGGCCCTCCCGAAACGGCAGGCTGAGCCGGCGCAATGCCCTCAAGCCGTTTTCGTCAGGGATAAAAGCTTAATTTTACTCAAAACATACTCCTCCCTATGGAATCCAGCAAAATCCTGATTGTGGATGACGAACCGGACATCGTCGACTTCATCAAATACAATCTCCAGAAGGAAGGTTATGACATCCTTACTGCCTCCAATGGAGAAGAAGCTATACAGGAGGCAGAGGACGGAAAACCGGACCTCATCATCCTGGATATTATGATGCCCAAAATGGATGGCGTGGAGGTATGTCGTTACTTGCGGAGCCGACCCGAGTTCGAAAAAACGATCGTAGCCTTTCTCACCGCACGAGAAGAGGATTATTCTCAAATTGCTGCGCTGGATGTGGGCGGTGACGATTACATCACCAAGCCCATCCGGCCGCGCGTTCTCATCAGCCGGGTCAAGGCATTGCTGCGCCGGTCGGACCGGAATGAAGAACTGGATGAAGCCCCGGTGATCCGCGTGGGCGACCTGGCCATTGATCGGGAAAAGGTGAGTGTCATCAAAGGCGACGAGATCATCGAATTGGCCAAAAAAGAGTTCGAACTGCTCAACCTGCTGGTTTCCAAGCCCGGGAAGGTGTTTTCCCGGCAGGAGATCTTCAACAAAGTATGGGGCAC
Source organism: uncultured Saprospiraceae bacterium (assembly GCA_964595955.1). Classification (GTDB taxonomy): domain Bacteria; phylum Bacteroidota; class Bacteroidia; order Chitinophagales; family Saprospiraceae; genus JAJDFU01. Next base: position 9,950 of record CAZQSF010000047.1, on the reverse strand, counting down.
CGATGTAATTGTAGGCAACCGGACCATCGATGTGCACATCCGAAAACTGCGCGAAAAGATCGGAGATCACTACATCAAGACCATTAAGGGAATCGGATACAAATTCGAGTTTTAATGCTCAAAAATCCCACGCCCCAGCAAATTGCGTTCTACTCCTCCTTGCTCATCATCGCCAGCAGCCTGCTTGCCATGCTGGCACTTTTTCTGCCCGACTGGAACCTGCCCACCTGGTCGGTTTATGTACTTTGGATCCTTTGGGCATTTGCCTTTACCTACCTCATCATCGTATTCTATCTGCGCAAGTACATCTATCGCAAGATCAAACTCATTTACAAAACCATTCACAAGCACAAGCTCACCCCTAGCGAAAAGCGAAAATCGGTGGACATGCGCGCGAATATCATCGACCGGGTAGAACGCGAAGTGTCCGAATGGGCCGACGACCAGGCCCGCGAAATCGAGAAGTACAAATCCTGGGCTGAATACAGGCGGAAGTTTGTGGGCGACATCTCCCACGAACTCAAGACCCCGATCTTTAATATCCAGGGGTATTTACACACCTTACTCGACGGCGGCCTTTACGACCCCAACGTCAACTTCAGTTTTTTGGAAAAAGCTGCCAAAAACGTCGAGCGACTCCAGGTCATCGTGGAAGACCTGGAAGCCATATCTCGCCTGGAATCCGGGGAGCTCATCCTGGAGATGCAGACCTTTGACGTAAAGGAACTCGTCTCCGAGGTTTTCGAAGACCTGGAGTTCAAGACCAAAGAACGCAGCATCCAACTCGAGTTTAAGGATGGAGCTTCGCAGGGATTTAAGGTGCGCGCCGACCGGGAATCCATCCGCCAGGTACTCATGAACCTCGTTCACAATTCCATCAAATACGGCCATGAAAACGGCCTCACCAAGGTGGGTTTTTACGACATGGATAAATACATTCTGGTGGAAGTGGCCGACAATGGCATAGGTATTCCCAAAAAGCACCTCGATCACGTATTCGACCGCTTCTACCGGGTCGAAAAAAGCCGCTCGCGCGACAAGGGGGGGTCGGGGCTTGGGCTTTCCATTGTCAAGCACATCATCGAGGCCCATAAACAAACGATTAACGTACGCTCTACCCCCAATCTGGGCTCTACCTTCGGCTTCACCCTGGAAAAGGCGCGCGGGTAAAGTAACAGCCCGCTTTTCCCTACCTTTGCAGCCTATGATAACGGCCTCCTCCATTTACGTTCAGTACGGCGATCGCATTCTTCTGGATCGGATCAACCTGGTCATAGGCGACCGGGACAAAGTCGGCCTGGTGGGCAGGAATGGCGCCGGCAAATCCACCCTCCTGAAAATCCTGGCCGGCCATCTCCGGCCTCAGGAAGGCAAGGTGTCCATGCCGACCGATCGCACCCTCGCCTTTCTGCATCAGGAACTCGAACTTCCCAAGGGAAAGAGCGTCCGGGAAGAAGCCCTCACGGCCTTTGAAGAAGCCCGAAGCCTGGAAGACCGAATCCAGGCGATCAATAAAGAGTTGGAAACCCGCACCGATTACGACAGCGACGGATACCACCAACTCATTGAAGAACTCACCGCTGCCAACGAACGATTCCACCTGCTCCTGGGCGGGCAGGCCATGGAAGCCGAAGCGATTAAAGTGCTGAAGGGCCTCGGATTCAAGGACGGAGATATGGACCGCCTTACCGACGAGTTCAGCGGAGGCTGGCAAATGCGGGTCGAACTAGCCAAAATGCTTCTCCGGCGACCGGATTACCTCTTTCTGGACGAACCCACCAATCACCTGGATATCGAGTCCATTATCTGGCTGGAGAGCTTTTTGAAAAACTATCCCGGTGCGGTGGTCATCATTTCGCACGATAAGGAATTCCTCGATAACGTCACCCAGCGTACCGTGGAGATCGAACGGAGCAAGTTGTTCGACTACAAGGCACCTTATTCCGCTTTTCAGACCCTTCGCCGGGAACGCCTCGAAAAACAACGGGCAGCCTATGACAACCAACAACGCGTGATCGCACAGCGAGAGCGCACCATCAATCGCTTCATGGCCAAAGCCACCAAGACGCGCATGGCTCAAAGCATGCAAAAGCAATTGGACAAAATGGAGCGCATCGAACTGGACGATGTCGATACCCAGGCTATGAATCTTCAGTTTCCCCCGGCTCCGCGCTCCGGGCAGGTTGTCCTGCAAGCCAATGCCATTCGAAAAACCTACGGCGACCTGCTCGTACTGGACGGTGTTGACCTCCAACTCGAACGGGGCGACCGGGTCGCTTTCGTCGGGCAGAATGGACAGGGGAAATCCACCCTGGCCAAGATCGTGGTGAACGACATTCCGGCCACGGAAGGAGAGCTTCAACTGGGCCACAATGTTTCCATCGGGTACTATGCCCAGAACCAATCTGAAGCCCTGCATCCTCAACTCACCCTCCTGGAGACCATGGAAATGGCCTCCCCACCCGAAAAGCGCACCCAAGTCCGAAACATACTCGGTGCCTTCCTCTTCAGCGGAGAAGATGTAGACAAAAAAGTATCGGTCCTCTCCGGCGGGGAGCGAGCTCGCCTGGCCCTGGCCTGCCTTCTGCTCAAGCCGTTCAACCTGCTGGTGCTGGACGAGCCCACCAATCACCTCGACATTATCAGCAAGGACATCCTGAAGCAGGCCCTGCTGCATTACGACGGGGCCCTTATCGTAGTGTCCCACGACCGGGAATTCCTCGCCGGGCTGACCGACCGAACCGTAGAGTTTCGCAACCGCCATTTGCACCATTACCTGGGAGACGTCAATTACTTCCTGGAAAAGCGACAACTGGCCACCATGCGCGAGGTGGAGCGCTCATCCACCAATGGCCAGACCCAATCCAGCGGGAAAAAGGCGGCCCCGCTCAGCCATGAAGAACGCAAACAACTGCAGCGGCAAGTCAGCCGGGCCGAGAAGAAAGTGGAAAAGCTGGAAAACCAAATTGCTCAACTTGAGGTCCTTATGGCACAACCCGACTTTTTCCAGCGACCGGAAGCACAAACCAAGGTCGATGAGCACAAAAAGCGGAAAAAGGAGCTGGATCAAGCCCTGGAAGAATGGGAGCGAGCTCAGCTATCTCTGGAGGAAGCGGGTATAAATGAACATTGAATTGATGTCGATACTATTGCAGGTCGATACCCTCGTCGATACAACCAGTACGGGATACCGAATCGGCCACTCCATCGGTAGTTGGCTTCCCTTTCTGATTATCGCCGGCTTGGTCGTGCTGAACATTCTTCGCCAATACCGGCAAAGCAGGGAGTAAAGCCATTGTCAACTTACCCGGATATCCCGGCTACCCCTCTGCGATTTGTTACTTTTAAAATGCCGTCCGATTATCTCCATACACATGAAAGCATCCGATACCTTGTTTTCCCTGCTCGAAGCTCGACTTCCCGCCCCTGCCATGGCCTGGCTGGCCAAGAGCCGGGAGAAGGTGGCCGCCCGGGAGCGGGCAAGAGATCTATTCATGGTCTTCAGTGCCGTGCCGCGCTATGTGCCCCGGCAACAGGTCGAACTCCGCGCAACAGAAACGGCGGACCTGAAAAAACAGCAGCCCGGTCTGGATCTCAGCCACTGGACACTCGACCAGTTGGCTCGTATCGGCCTGCTTTTGGAGCTATCCGAAAGCGAATCCCTCTTCACGGATACCCTCCACGCCCTGTTTGACACGGCAGATATGGGCGAACAGATCGCATTGTACAAAGGCTTTGCCCTTTTTCCATTTCCGGAAAAACTTCGCCGGCAGGCCGCCGAGGGCATTCGCACCAACATGACCTCCGTTTTTGATGCCATTGCCCTGGACAATCCCTACCCGGCCGAATACCTGGAAGAAGAAGCCTGGAACCAGATGGTGCTCAAAGCCGCCTTTATGGATCGCCCTCTGTATCGCATTCAAGGGCTGGACAAACGGTCGAACCCGCGGCTGGCACGCATCATTTCCGACTATGCCCACGAGCGATGGGCAGCCGGCCGGGTCGTAAGCCCTGAGCTCTGGCGCGCTGCCGGCCAAAGCTGGAGCGAGACCCTGGCCTCAGACATGCAAAAGCTCTTCGCCGACGAAGATCCCCTCCAGCGGCAGGCGGCCGCCCTGTTGTGCCGCCAAGCCGACCATCCGGATGCCCGTTCGTTGCTGGACCAGCATACGCCCGATGAACCCAAGCTGCAGGAGCTGGCCTGGGATACCCTTTCCCGTCAGTGGTGGGATCGTCAGGACTCCAACCCGTAACCTTTCAAAAAATCTTTCCCATGCAGGAAAAGCTGACCATGATCTTAGATCCGCACGTGCACATGACTTCCCGCACCACGGACGATTACCAGGCGATGGCACGGGCAGGCGTAGTCGCCGTCATCGAGCCCGCATTCTGGATGGGGCAGCCCCGGACCACCCTGGGATCGTTCAAAGACTACTACATGCATCTCGTGGGCTGGGAGCGATTCCGGGCCAGCCAATTCGGCATCAAGCACTACTGCACCATCGGGCTCAATTCCAAAGAGGCCAACAATGAACCCCTGGCAGAGCAGGTCATGGAGTTGCTGCCCCGCTTCATTTGCAAAGAGGGGGTCGTAGGCGTGGGCGAGATCGGCTACGACGATCAGACCGAAGCCGAGGATAAATACTATCGCCTGCAGCTGGAACTGGCTCTGGAGGCCAATCTGCCGGTGCAGATACACACCCCTCATCGCGACAAGAAAAAAGGTACCTCCCGCAGCATGGATGTCTGTGCGGAGCACAGGCTGGACCCCGGCATGGTCATCGTAGACCACAACAATGAGGAAACCGTGGCCGAAGTACTGGACCGCGGGTTTTGGGCAGCCTTTACCATTTACCCGTTCACCAAGATGGGCAATGAGCGCATGGTCGAGATCGTCAGGCAGTACGGCCCCGAACGCATCATGGTCAACAGTGCCGCCGATTGGGGCATTTCCGATCCCTTGGCCGTCCCCAAAACGGCAGCCCTGATGCGCGAACGCGGCCTTCCCGAATCCGACATTATCAAGGTCTGCTATCAGAATGCGCTGGACGCGTTCGCGCAGAGCGGTCAGATCAAGGAAAGCGACTGGCTGGAAGGTCAGGCGGTGGATCAAAGCCAACGATTTCTGGGCAATTCCATCCTTCGGGGAGGACAAAAACCGCAGATGGGCCGGGATTCCGAAAACCTCATCATCAATTGAGCCCATGCTACCTTTTCTTCGTCTGATGCGGCCGGCCAATATCGTGACCGCCCTGGCCGATATCCTGGCGGGCTTCTTTATCGGGTTGATCATGCATCAGCCCTGGCCGGGATGGCAGGCGCTGGCCCATCCGGATCTGTACGGCTTACTGCTCGCCACTGCCGGCCTGTACGCAGGCGGCGTAGTGTTAAATGACGTTTTCGATGCCGAACTCGATGCCCTGGAGCGCCCCGAACGCCCCATCCCGAGCGGGCGCGTGAGCTTGCGGGCAGCAACCCTCCTGGGTATCTTACTGTTGCTGGCCGGGGTCTGGGCAGCCTCTCAGGTCGGCCCGGAAAGCGCAACGATCGCCATCCTGGTGGGTGGCCTGGCCGTCCTGTACGACGCCTACGGCAAACACCACCCCTGGATGGGACCGCTCAACATGGGCCTATGCCGGGGCGGCAATCTCATACTGGGCATGAGTGCCTGGCCCCTGGGGCCGGTCAGTATGGCCCTGGGGCTTATTCCCGTCCTGTTCATCAGCGCCGTCACGCTGGTAAGCCGGGGCGAGGTAGCCAGCAAGGGGAAACGCCCCTTGCAGCAGGGCTTGATCCTCTACCTTCTTCTCCTGGCCGCACTCACTGCCCTTCAATTTTGGACGCTTTTTGAGAACTCCTGGGCCTGGCTTTTTGTAATCCTATTTGCAGTTGTAGTGCTCCCCCCCCTGCTTCGAGCTTTACAACGCGCCCGGCCCGAACAAATCGGCAAAGCGGTCAAATGGGGCGTTCTGGGCCTCATTCCCATGGATGCTGCACTGGCAGCCTCTTTTGCCGGTTGGCAAGCCGGACTGTTGATTCTGATTTTACTGCCGCTCTCTTTGGGGCTGGCCCGCCTTTTTGCCGTAACCTGAGTCTGCTATGAACCGAAGCCTTCATCAGTCCTTCTCCGTCGCCTTCGAATACCCCGTTTATTTTTCCCGGCACCTGTTTGCCCCCGAAAACACCCTTTTGGCAGACTCGCTTACCAGCCTGAGCAGTCCGCGAACCGCGCGCTGCTTGCTGGTTTTGGACGAAGGCATGCTGGCCTGCCACCCTCAGCTGGGTGCCGCCATTTCCACTTATTTCGGGAAGTACCCTGCGCTGGAGCTAGCCGGAGATCCCCTGGTTGTGCCGGGGGGCGAAATGGCTAAAAACGATCCGCAATGGGTAGACCGCTTACTGGAAGCCGCAGAGGAGCGCGGAATCGACCGGCACGCCTACCTGATCGCCATAGGCGGTGGAGCAGTGCTCGACATGGCCGGCTTCGCTGCCGCCATCGCCCACCGGGGTGTGCGCCACGTTCGCGTCCCGACAACCGTCTTAGCGCAAAACGACTCCGGGGTCGGCGTGAAAAACGGCATCAACACCTTCGGGAAGAAGAACTTCATCGGCACTTTCACCCCGCCCGTAGCGGTTTTCAACGATTCGACCTTTCTGAAAACGCTCGACATCCGGGACTGGCGAAGCGGCATATCCGAAGCGTTAAAGGTCAGCCTGATCAAGGACCGGGATTTTTTCCACTGGCTCGAGGACCACAGCCGGCTTCTCGGCGCCAGAGACCTGGACGCCATGGAGCAACTCATTTTCGAATGTGCCCGGCTGCACATGGAGCACATAGCCGGAGGCGATCCTTTTGAAAAGGGGTCTTCCCGTCCGCTGGATTTTGGCCACTGGGCAGCGCATAAGCTGGAACAGCTCACCAACTACCGGCTGCGCCACGGCGAGGCCGTAGCGATCGGCCTGGCCCTCGACAGCTGGTATGCCCACCTGAGCGGCCTGCTCAGCCGACCCGAGGCCGAATCCGTCCTGGCCCTTCTCCAAAACCTGGGTTTTGAACTCTTTCACCCGGCCCTGGAATGGACGGACGATTCGGGCAACCTTTCGGTCTGGCAGGGGTTGCAGGAATTTCGCGAACACCTCGGCGGCCAATTAACGATCATGCTGCTCGAATCCATCGGCACGGGCAAGGAAGTACACACCATGGACGAGCAAGTCGTACGAGAAAGCATTAACAAGCTCAAAGCGCTGCACGAACCTGCCGGTTTGAAATCCCAGACCTAACCCAAGACGATCCACATGCGACTCTTCGATGGGGCTCACCTCACTTACTGCACCAATATCCATGCCGGAGAAGACTGGCCGGGGCTTTTCATGGCCCTGCAGGCTTTTTTACCCGAACTCAAGTCCCGGCTAAGCCCGGATGGTGTCATGGGCGTGGGGCTCAGGCTGGGCGCCCGAACAGCTCGTGAGCTTCTGGCGGCCGATCAACTCGAAACTTTTGCGACCTGGCTTGAAGCGGAAGGACTTTACGTCTTCACGCTCAACGGATTCCCCTACGGCAACTTCCACGGCACTGCCGTAAAGGACCGGGTTCACGAGCCGGACTGGAGCCGTCCGGAACGCCTGGAATACACACTTCAGCTAGGACAGATCCTGGCGCGCCTTCTTCCCGACGGCATGGACGGAGGCATCTCCACTTCGCCCCTCTCCTACCGCTACTGGCACAAGCCCGCCAAGCACAAGGTATTTCTCCGGCAGGCATCCCGAAACCTTCTGCAAACGGTTTCCTTCCTCCGGGACCTGGAAGAGCGAACAGGGCAGTACATTCACCTGGATATTGAGCCGGAACCCGACGGCATGCTGGAAACCACAGAGGATGTACTCCGCTTTTATCAGGATGTGCTGCTGCCGGAAGCGGAAACGTTTTTTCCAACCGCTTCCAGCCGGCAGGCGCAGGCCTGGGTCTTCCGATACCTTTGCCTCTGTTACGACGTCTGCCATATGGCGGTTGCCTTCGAATCGCAAGCAGAGGCTCTGGAAAAGCTGGGCCAGGCCGGCATCCGGATCGGAAAGTTCCAACTCAGCTCAGCCCTGGAAGCCGGACCGGATCAGGATCCCACCGCCCTGCTGGCCTGGGACGAACCCACTTACCTCCACCAGGTAGTGGGCCGCGACTCCGACGGCCTTTTGCATCGCTTTCGAGACCTGAAGGAAGCCGAACCGGCCTTTCGAACGGCCGATGCCCACCACATCTGGCGATCGCACTTCCACGTGCCTGTTTTTCTAAACGACCTGGACGCCCTGCGGACTACTCAGGCCGACCTGGCCGAGGTACTTGCGCTGCAGCGCAAGCAGGGCTTTACCCGGCACCTCGAGGTGGAAACCTATACCTGGGACGTTTTGCCTTTGGCTTACAAAACCGATTTGTTAACTTCTGTAGCCCGGGAACTGGAATGGGTAAAAGAGCGCTATGAAAAAGACCGCAGTACTTAATGTAGTTGGCCTGAGCAATCGATTGATCGGCGAAAACACCCCTTTTCTCAGCGAATGGGTGAAACGCCGGAAACAGGCCGTTATCCGGCCGGCAATCCCGGCTGTTACCTGCACGGCGCAGTCGACCTACCTCACGGGAAAATGGCCGGATCAGCATGGCATCGTCGCCAACGGCTGGTATTTCCGCACCGAATGCGAGATCAAGTTCTGGAGGCAATCCAACCGGCTGGTCGAAGCGCCCAAGCTTTGGGAACTGTTGCGCGAATCCGACCCCTCCTTTACCTGCGCCAAGCTGTTTTGGTGGTACAACATGTACTCCACTGCCGACTATTCCGTGACCCCCCGGCCCAACTACCTGGCCGACGGGCGAAAGATACCCGACGTATATTCGCACCCCGCCGGCCTGCGCGACGAACTTCAGGCCGAGCTCGGCACCTTTCCCCTGTTCAACTTCTGGGGTCCGAATACCAACATCACCTCCAGCCGCTGGATCGCAGAAGCCGCCATGTACACCGATCGAAAATACAGCCCTACGCTGCAACTGGTCTATTTGCCCCACCTCGATTACAACCTTCAAAAATACGGCCATGGCCACCCCAGTGTCGCGCAGGACCTCAGGGAGATCGACGAGGTCCTCGGGGATCTCATCACCCACTTCGAATCCCGGGGAGACCAGGTGATCGTGCTATCCGAATACGGCATTACCGACGTAAGCCGACCGATTCACCTCAATCGCTTACTCCGCCGGGAAGGTCTGCTCGCTACCCGCCGGGAACAGCAGTGGGAGCTCCTGGACGCCGGGGCCAGCGATGCCTTCGCCGTTTGCGACCATCAGATCGCACACGTTTACGTGAAGCGACCGGAGCATGTAGCACGCGTAAAAACCCTGCTGCTCGAAACCCCCGGTGTAGAGCGGGTATTGGACCGCGAGGAACAGGCCAGCCTGCATCTGCAACACCGGCGCAGCGGCGAACTCGTCGCCTTGGCCGATGCCGACTCTTGGTTCTCTTACTACTATTGGGAATCGGACGATAGCGCACCCGATTTTGCCCGCACCGTGGATATACACCGCAAGCCCGGCTTCGATCCCGTGGAAATGTTCGTAGATGCTCGGTTCCGATGGCCTATGGCTGCCGCCGGCTGGCGGCTTTTCAAACGCAAGCTCGGCTTTCGGGCACCCATGAACATCATTTCCCTGGACGACAATCTCGTTCGGGGCTCCCACGGGCGCATGCCCGATGACCCGAACGACTTTCCCGTGCTTATCGGTCCTGAACCGATGGAGCAGGAAGTGTCTGCTGTGGAGGTGTTCGATTACCTGAAGGGCGTGATTCAGTCCTAGGCTCCAAGCGACGTCCGATCCCTTGGCCCTACTTGCCTATTGCCGGTCAGGTAAACCTCGGTTTTATACGGTTTTCAGGATAAAATGACCTTTTTACCAAGACCTATTTTATCCT
>CAZQSF010000046.1:0-30135 GCA_964595955.1 uncultured Saprospiraceae bacterium | reverse complement strand
CCTGGTAGGCTTCGTGCATGTCGCGCGTCCAGACGCCGGCCCCCAGTCCATAGATGGTATCGTTGGCGATCTCGATTGCTTCGGCCTCGTCCTTAAAGGTGGTGACACACACCACGGGGCCGAAGATCTCTTCCTGGAACACCCGCATTTTGTTGTTGCCCTTCAGCACGGTGGGTTCGATGTAGTAGCCGTTCTCCAGGCCTTCCACATAGGCGGGTTTGCCACCGGTGAGTACTACGCACCCTTCCTCCTTACCGATCTGGATGTAGTTGAGGATCTTCTCGTACTGGTCGTTGGAGGCCTGGGCGCCCATCATGGTGTTGGGGTCCAGGGGATGGCCCATTTTGATGGCTTCCACCCGCTGCACCACCCGCTCCATAAAGTCGTCGTAGATGTCTTCCTGCACCAGCATGCGGGAGGGGCAGGTACACACCTCGCCCTGGTTGAGGGCGAACATGGCCGCGCCTTCCAGGCACTTGTCGAAAAAGGCATCGTCGGCATCCATGACGCTCTTGAAGAACACGTTGGGGCTCTTGCCGCCCAGTTCCAGCGTGACGGGCACGATGTTCTTGGAGGCGTACTGCATGATGAGCTGGCCGGTGGTGGTTTCACCGGTGAAGGCTACCTTGCAGATATCGGGATGAGAGGCCAGCGGCTTGCCGGCTTCGATGCCAAAGCCGTTGACGATGTTGAGCACGCCGGCGGGCAGGATGTCCTCGATCATTTCCATGAGGATGAGGATGCCTACGGGCGTTTGTTCGGCCGGCTTGAGCACGACGCAGTTGCCGGCAGCCAGGGCCGGGGCGACTTTCCAGGCGGCCATGAGGATGGGGAAGTTCCAGGGAATGATCTGGCCGACCACGCCCAGCGGTTCGGGTACGTTGAGCGAGACAGTGGTGGCGTCCAGTTCGCTGACGGTGCCCTCCTCGGCCCGGATCACGCCGGCGAAGTAGCGGAAGTGGTCGATGGCCAGGGGCAGGTCTGCCGCGGTGGTTTCCCTTACGGATTTGCCGTTGGCCCGGGCAAAGGCCTCCAGGTTCTGCTCCATGCGGTCGGCGATCTTGAGCAGCATGTTGCTGCGTTCGGTGGCCGAGCTGTGGTTCCAGCTTTCGGCGGCTTTCCAGGCTGCGGCTACGGCCTTGTCGATATCTTCCTTGGTGGAGCGGGGAATGCGGGTGAAGGAGGTGCCGTCTACGGGCGACACATTCTCGAAGTAGTTGCCCTTGGCGGGAGCTACCCATTCGCCGCCGATGTAATTCTCGTATTGATCCTTGAAACGCGGGCGTGCCAACTGGTCGGCCTGCGTGGTGGAAGTTGTACTCATGATGTTCCGATTTTAATCTGAAAAAAGAATTCGTACGTCAGTACGCAGTAAAATTAGTGGCTCGCAGGGCCTGTCTGTTTGAAGTATTCTGCCCATCATTTGAAGAATCCTGTTTTTATACGGACCTTATAAGGCATATTGAAACGGAAAAGAACAAACTGACCGGGTTTTGGAATATTATTTTGCACAAAGGACAACTATATGAAACTCCCCGCGAACTACCGGAACGGAAAAAAGCTGGAGACCCTGGTGGAAGACCGGACCACCTTCCAGCTGGAACGCGCGGAAGTGCACCTCTTTGAGACGCATACCGTAGCGGAGCAGGTGCTGCTTGGGTTTCGGGAGCCGGTGCTGGCCAGCATGCTCACGGGCAAGAAGATCATGCACCTGCAGGGCAAAGCGCCCTTTGCGTTCCTGCCGGGCGAATCGGTCATGCTGCCCCCGGAGGAGGTCATGTGCATCGATTTTCCGGAGGCCCGCTCAAGCAATCCGACCAAGTGCCTGGCCATGGCTTTCGAGGAGGAGAAGATCGGACAGGTCATACAATTGATGAACGAAACCCGGCCCAAAGCCGACGGCAGGGAGTGGCGGAGTTGCGACTACAATTTTCATTTTGCCAATGAGCGGGCCATTTCCCAGATCATTCAGCGCCTGCTCTTTCTCTGTATGGAGAATCATCCCTCCAAGGACCTGTTCGTGGATATGATGCTCAATGAGCTGATCATACGCATCCTTCAGGCGGAATCCCGCACGACGCATTTGCGCGAGGCGGCCGCCAACGAAACGAGCGATCGCTTGGCGCACGTGGTACAGTACATCCGCGCGCACATACGCGAAAAGCTGTCCGTAAAGGAACTGAGCCGGAAGGCCTGCATGAGCGAATCGCATTTTCACCGCGTGTTCAAGAACGAACTGGGCCTTTCCCCGGTGGAATTCATCAACGAAGAGCGCCTCAAGCTGGCCGCTCGCCTGTTGCTGGAGGCCGGCAAGCAGGTCAGTGAGGTCTATCTGGAATGCGGTTTCAACAGCCTTTCCTATTTCAACCGCATGTTCAAGCGCAAGCACGCCGTTGCTCCCAGTCAGTACCAGGCAGGCCGAAAAGGTCGATATGCCTCTGGCCCGGTCAGGTGATTCGGAGGAGAACCTGCCTGTACACCTCAGGCCGGGTACAAGAGCTCATAATATTCATCCAGCATCCGCTTGACGGCAAAGTACTCTCGCGTATCCTGAATGCTGTGGCGCATCATGTCTACCCATTTATCGCGGTTTTCGTAGTAGGTAGGCAGAACCTCGTTTTGTAATACGGCGTATAGCGCTTCCAGGTCGTGGGCGTCCTGTTTCTCGGTATCTTCACTCTCGAACCCGTCGCCAAACTGCCAGCCGTTCACCCCGTGCTTGCAGGCTTCGGGCCACCAGCCGTCGAGAATGCTGCAATTGAGCACGCCATTCATGGCGGCTTTCATGCCGCTGGTGCCGCTGGCTTCTTTGGGCCGGCGGGGATTGTTGAGCCAAATGTCGGCTCCACGGGTCAGGGCTGCACCGGTTGCCATGTCGTAATCCTCAATAAAAGCCACCGATTGGGGATACTTCCTGGCCATAGCGACCAAGCGTTCTACAATGGACTTGCCGTTGTCGTCCAGGGGATGGGCCTTGCCTGAAAAAACAATCTGGAGGGTCTGGTCTTCCAGGAGCGGACCGATCACCTCGGGCTTGCTGAAAATGAGGTCGGCGCGTTTGTAAGGGGCTGCGCGGCGAGAGAAGCCGATGAGGAGCTTGCCGGCATCCAGTTCCTGGCCCGTTCGCTCTTTGATGAATTCGATGAGGGCTTTTTTATTGGCGGTGTGGGCTTCCCAAAGACCCCGGTTTTTTTCGGCGGCCTCCAGCATGTCGGCATCTACCCAAGTGGGGCGATGGATGGCGTTGGTGATCGGTACGATCTCCGACCGGTTTGGTACATGTGACCACATTTGCTGGGCGGTTTTGCCGTGCAATTGCGCCACGGCATTCGATTTTCTCGACAGCCGCAGTGCTCCCACCGTCATATTGAACGGATCGCCCCCCAGTTCGATGAGCTGTTCGCGGCTGAGCCCCAGGTTGGCATTCATGTACCGGATACGCTCGATGGGGTGGCTTTCATTGCCTTGGATGACCGGAGTATGGGTGGTAAAGACGATCTCTTTGCGACTGGCCTGCCAGGCCGCTTCGAAGGACATGTCCTCCTCTTCCATTTTTTCGCGCAGCAACTCGAAGCCCGCAAACAGGGCATGGCCCTCATTGAAGTGATAGACGTCGGGGCGGATGCCCAGCGCGCGCAGCGCGCGCACCCCGCCAACTCCCAATACGATCTCCTGGGCGATGCGCTCTTCTCCAAACCAGCCGTACAACTGGCCGGTGATCCAGGGATCGGAATTGCCGGGGATATCGGTATCCAGCAGGTAGAGTGGAACGGTGCCGAAGGTTTCACAAAGCCACACCTTGCAGTGAACGGTGTGATTGCGCACCGTTACCGGCACGGAAACCCCTGTGTCTTCCAGAAAATCGTATGCGTAGTTGTGATAGGCATCGTAGGGTTTGCCCTCTTCGTCTATGCGCTGATTGGTATAGCCCTGTTTCCATTTGATGCCGATGCCGACGATGGGGTAATCGTGGTCTTTGGCACCTTTCAGGTAATCACCGGCGAGTATGCCCAGGCCGCCGGCATAGGTTTTGAGGCGGTCGCTGAGGCCGTACTCCATGCAGAAATAGGCAACGCTGGGTTTTTTCGTATTGGCCATGGTCAAATGATGGGTTTTTCAAGTATGGATGCAGTCGAGTGCAAAAGTGGATCCGCCCTGTTTTCAATCAAATAATTCGGAATTCCAAAGGGTGATCGTTTGCTCTGCAAAGTTAACCACCACGGGCAGATCGTTGGGGCAGATACCGTCTACCAGCGTTCCCGCCATGGGAAACCCCTTGAAAAAGGTGAGTTCCAGACGGAAATTCCATTCGGGAAAATAATTGAGGTAGCGCTCGCAGACCGGCCAGATCTGTTCAAATCGAAACCAGTTGTCGGCATCGAACCGATAAAACCAGGTGGCCAGTGCGAGGGTATCGTAATGCGGATTGTCAAATGTTTCGGCATAGCTCTGCAAAATCAACTCACCGGCCAGGGCGGCCGCCAGTCGGTTTTCATGCCTGGCCAGGACCAGCTGTTCGACCTCCTCGGCTACCCATACGGCCAGGTTGGAAGGTTGATGGGCGATCTGGAAAAATTGCTCTTCGTGTTCGATGGCGGTGGTGTAGGCTGCAAGGTTCCAGTTTTCCGGTAAAATTGCCCCTTGCATTTCGCTTTGAAAGGCTTTATCGGCCGGGATCCCGAGGGTGTAGGCCATGTCGTCCAGCTTGTCTTGGCCGATACCGGGTATAGCTAGCAGTTGTTGAATATCGCGAAAGCGTCGTCCGGGAAGCTGGTTTCGGGCATCCAGGATTTTCCGGGCCGCCGATTGGCCAATGGCCGGGCCTTTTCCGTCGTGGGGGTCATCCTGAATCTGTTCGAAATCTGCCACGCCTTCGGCCCGGTTGAGGAAGGTCAGAATCCGGCTTTCGATCCAAGGCGGGATGGGAGAAGCGGGCATAGGGGTTTTGCCTGTAAAATAAGCCGGAAATCGGAGTTGGGAAAATGCAGGCAGGGCGTACCCCCCATGCTCTTACCGATTGATGACGTTTTTAAAGCGCGGTCGGTGCGGGGTCACATCGCCCAAGCGTTCTTTTTTGGCCTTTTCGTAATCGGAATAATTCCCCTCGAAGAAAACCACCTCGGCCTCGTCTTCAAAGGCGAGAATGTGGGTAGCCAGCCGATCGATGAACCAACGGTCGTGGGAAATGACCAGTACACAGCCGGCGAAATCCTCCAGGGCATCTTCCAAAGCACGGAGGGTGTTGACATCTATGTCGTTGGTGGGCTCGTCCAGCAGCAGTACGTTGCCCCCTTCGCGGAGGGTCATGGCCAGGTGCAACCGATTGCGCTCCCCTCCGGAGAGGACCTCTATTTTCTTTTGCTGATCGGAACCCGAAAAGTTGAACCGGCTCAAGTAGGCCCGGGCATTCACACTGCTGTTGCCCACCTCGATGAGGTCTTGCCCGCCGCTTACCACCTCGTAGACGCTTTGCTCACCGTCCTGCAGCTCTTCGTGGCTTTGGTCTACGTAGGCGATCTCAACCGTATCGCCCAGGCTGATTTGCCCGTGATCCGGCTTTTCCTGGCCCATGATCATGCGGAAAAGGGTGGATTTGCCCACGCCATTTGGGCCGATGATGCCCACGATGGCATTTTTTGGGATCTCAAAGCTAAGGTCATCCAGGAGCAGGCGATCCCCGAAGGCCTTACTGAGATGCTCCACCTCAATGACCCGGTCGCCTAGTCTTGGCCCCTTGGGAATGAAGATCTCCAGTTTCGATTCCTTGGCTTTGGATTCCTGACCGGCCATTTTTTCATAGGCGTTCAGGCGCGCTTTCCCCTTGGCTTGCCGGGCTTTAGGGGCCATGCGGATCCATTCCAATTCGCGCTCCAGGGTTTTTCGGCGTTTGCTTTCAGCTTTTTCCTCCTGTTCCAGCCGCTTGGCTTTCTGTTCCAGCCAGGAGGAGTAATTCCCCTGCCAGGGAATGCCTTCGCCCCGGTCCAATTCCAGGATCCAACCGGCTACATTGTCCAGGAAATAGCGATCGTGGGTGACGGCAATGACCGTGCCGGGGAAGTTTTGCAGGTATTGCTCCAGCCAGTGGACACTTTCGGCATCCAGGTGGTTGGTAGGCTCGTCCAGAAGAAGAATGTCGGGATTGCTCAGCAAGAGGCGGGCCAGAGCCACCCGGCGGCGTTCGCCTCCGGAAAGCACCTTGACCGAGGCATCCTCGGGCGGGCAACGCAGCGCCTCCATGGCTGTATTGATGCGGTTGTCCAGTTCCCAGGCATTGTGGTGATCCAGCTGTTCCATGAGCTCGCCCTGTTTCTCGATCACCTTCATCATCTCGTCATCGTCCATGGGCTCGGCCAGCTTCAAATTGATGGCCTCGTACTCCTGCAACAGGTCGACGATGGGTTGCACGCCTTCCTCCACTACTTCGCGCACGCTTTTGTTCTCATCCAGCTCGGGCTCCTGTTCCAGGTGACCAATGCGGTAGCTGCCGTCAAACGCGATCTTACCCTCGTAATTGGGGTCCTTGCCGGCAATGATGCGCAACAAGGTCGATTTGCCGGAACCGTTCAGGCCCAATACGCCGATCTTGGCACCATAGAAAAAGCTCAGCCAAATGTTGTTGAGCACCTGTTTGTTGGGCGGGAAGGTCTTGGATACTCCCTCCATGGAAAAGATCACCTTGTTGTCGGACATAGCCTGAGGCGTTTTTTTTTCGCGAATGCGCAAAGGTAGGAAAGGTAGCCCGGATTTCGGTTTTCAAAACGGTTGCCTTCCTTCGGATTATAGCATGCAAGAGCCCCTCAACCGGCAATATCGACCGGAACCGGGCGACCATAGCTCAAACCGTTGCGGATCAGAAAAAAATAAGCTTGCAAAACTTGAGGCCATGATCAAGAGGGCCCTGCGGCCAAAGGCTGCGTAGTCGGGTTTCCCCAGAATCGAATACAACAGCCAACCTTCCTGGATGGATTCTTCCCTTGGCTCCCTATTCACGGACCTTGCGCCAACCCGACCGGAGTTTACTCGGCCTCCAAAGCACTCCAGCCGCTGGCAAGACCACAGGCTGCAGATGGCAGATCTCAGGCGAGTTGTGCTGCGTAAGCCTTTATCCCAAAAGCGTAAGCCAGTCGTACCCGGGGCGTGGGAAACAGCCGGGAGGACATCGCAAAGGGGCCTTAACCCGAATTATTCACGGATTACCGTGAATAATGACGAGAAGTGGCTGAAAACAAGCCTTGTTTTCAGCCACTTATATCAGGGTTAAGCTCAGTTCTGGTCGTCTTGGGGCAGGATTGCCTGGCTGCGTTTCTCCAGGTCCTGCAGGTCATTGGGGTCGTCGAAGGAGTTGCGGGCCAGGTGGACCACCATGCGGGCGTGCTGTTTTACCGCTTCCCGATGTGCGCTGAGCTGAGCACTCCGGTAGATGGCTTGCAGGGCTTCCATCAGCTTGATCAGCACGGCCGGGTTGCCCTTGGCGTACTGGCGGATTTGGTTGAAGCTGGCGTCCAGCAGGCCGGGGTAGTCCACCACATCGGCAATGACCCGCAGCACGCCCTCCTCGTCGTAGCGGTAGCGGGAGGGGAACCGGACCCGTTGCAGGTAGGTCAGCACGGCGGTGAGGTTGTCGATGCAGGTCATGGCCGTAAAGGGATCGTTGATGCCCGGCGACAGAGCCCGGCTGGCGATCTCTACCATCTGGAGGATAGCGTATTCGGCATCCTGCTGAGGCACTCGCTGGCTGCCCAGGATGAACTGGTCCAGCAGGTGGTGCATATCGCCCTCCCCGACTTGCTCCTGGCCGTAGATGCGGCCCACTTCTTCGCCCACCACCAGGTAATCGCCCGTGCGGTAGTACAGCTCCACGAGCAGATTATGCCGGGTGGCATGCCGGAGGATGGCTTCGGTATAGATGTATTGCACGTAGCCGTTTTTGATCGCCCGTAGCGGCTGATCCACTTCAAACTCGTCCTTCATGGCAGCCTCGTCCGCTTCCTTGCGGCTTTCCTTTTCCTCACCCAGCTCTTCCGGAAATAGGTTGCGCATATTCCGGAAAAGCGCATCGGAAATAGCAGACACCACCGTGTCGGCCTGTATGCTGACGGCTATCTCGTGGATGAAAAAAATGAGCAGTATGATATTGACCACGGCCCCGGCCAGGGCCAGCAGGATGGAAAGGGAGGGTACGAAAGTCATCTGATCCGATTCCCGGATCGCATTCAGCACGAGGAGGCAGTACGCAAACAATGCGATATAAGCCCCCAGGACCACCTGATTGAGGCGGACGTACATGAAATTGCGGATGAGCCGCGGGCCGAACTGGGAGGAAGCCAACGTGAGCACCACCAGGGTAATGGAAAAGACCGTGCCGGCCACCCCGATCATGGCGCCCGAGATGGTGGTCAGTATGCTGCGGGCCGAAGCCGGGCTCTGGGTGAGCAAATAGCGTCCCATCCCGGAGGCTGCGAGGTCCAGCAGACTGTCCAGGTAGATCGCACCCACGGCCAGCCCGACGGCCGTCAGGATGATCAGCACGGGAACAAACCAGAAGGTAGCCAGCAGCTCACGCCACCAGAATAACAGGCGATTCATACACCTTTATACGGCTTTTTGGGAAAATGCGCTTACACCCGGCGGGAATTTTCGATGCCGATCGCAATCCTTCGCGTTTTTGCTTTTCGTTCAGCAAGCTGCCCGGCCTGTGAATGAACGAAGTCCGTTTTCATGCGAAGGAAGGGCAGTCAGACGACGGGGCTTTCCGCAATGGGTTCCAACTCATGCACCAACTCCTCCAGTCGCACTTCCAGTTCGCCGGCAAAACTCTCGTCGCTGAGCCGCACGTTCAGGATCTCCTCGTCCTGGTCGCGCTGATCTTCGGGCATGGCCAGTACAACCGGAAAGGCCCGGCAACTGTGTAGCTGGCCTTTGGCCAGTTTTCGGGCACGGTCAAAGACCCGGCCGTAGCCAAATGGTTCGTCTTTGGTTTCGTCCTTGCTGCCGCAGCAGGTCAGGAATACTATTTCGGTCACTTTGTGCCGGAACTTCCGGATGGCATCCCGGATAGGGGCGATCAGTTGGCCGGCCCAGATGGGGCCGAGTAGGATCAGGCGGTCGTACGCCCGGATGTCGTGCCGGATCCGGCGGTTGCCGGGGCTGAGGCGGATCCAGGAAAAGAACAGCAGCAGGCCGAACAGATCGATGCGCGGCCGCAGTGCCTCCACATCGGCATGCAGCCGGTGGGCCAGGCGTTCGGCCAGGTAGCGGTTGTTGCCGGAATGGGAGTAGTAGAGGATGAGGGTCTTTTTCATGGCGGATTCGGATCGGGTTCACCCTCAAGGATACCCGGTCTGGGCTAGTAGTGCAATGAGCGAGGCACGTGTGCGGGGATGACAAATGTCAATCCCCGATGAAAGAAAGGGAACCTGTGGGCTAGCTTCATTCCTCATTTCCGTCGATGATCCTCCCATCCTCCATCTCCAGGATCCGGTCTGTCTTGCGGGCGAAGTCGAGGTCGTGGGTGACCATGAGCAGGGAGAGGCCGCGAGTGTCGCAGAGGTCGCGGAAAATGCGGAAGACGTTGTCGCTGTTGGTGCTGTCGAGATTGCCGGTGGGTTCGTCGCCCATGATGATATCGGGCTCGTTGATGAGGGCCCGGGCGATGGCTACGCGCTGCTTCTGGCCGCCGGAGATGCGGTAGGCCAGCTTGTGGGCCTGATCGGCAATGCCGAGTAGTTCCAGCTTGTCCAGGGCATCCTGGCGGATCTGCTCCTGGGGCTTCCGGGCGAGCTTCTGTGCGGGCAGCATGACGTTTTGCAGTACGGTGAATTCCGGCAACAGATAGTGAAACTGAAACACAAAGCCAATGTGGGCATTGCGCACCCTGGCCAGTTCCGGCTGCGGCCGGCCCGTGAGCAGCTCGCCGTTGAGGTAGAGCTCGCCGGTATAGGCGGTGTCCATGGTGGAAAGGATGTAGAGTAAGGTGGATTTGCCGCATCCGGATTTGCCTATGACGGAGGCGAATTCGCCCTGCCGCATGCGAAGGGAGATGTCGCGAAGCACGTGAAATTCCACGGGCTCGTAGAAGTACTTATCGATGTGCCGGGCTTCCAGTACATAGCTCATTGGCCTCGGATGATGTCTACGGGATCGATTTTTTCCGCTTTGCGCGCAGGCAGGTAGCCCGCGAAAAAAGTGGCTACCAGGGCAAAACCCAGGCCGATCAGGTAAAAGAGGGGTTCGAAATTGACCGGGTAGGTGGTCACGGTAGGCAGCGCCTGGGTCTCAAAAGGCGTGTGGTCGATGAGCACAGAGATCAGGTGCCCCACGGCCAGGCCCAGCAGACCGCCGGCCAGGCCGATGAGCACCGCCTGGCTCATGAAAATGTACTTCACGTCGCGGCCCGAAAAGCCGGTGGCCTTGAGGATGGCGATGTCGTTCATTTTTTCGTAGATGACCATGTTGAGGATGTTGTAGATGCCGAAGCCGGCCACGACCAGCAAAGTGATGGACACGGCGTAGGTGATGAGATTGCGCACGAAGGTGCCGGTCTCAAACTGGGCGTTGGCCGTATTGATGTCCACAGCCGTGATGTCAAACTGGGCGGCCAGCTGGCGGGCAAAGGGGGGCGCTTGCTGGATGTTCTTCAGCTTGAGGTTGATGTCCGTGATGTAGTTGGTGCCCACGCCCTCGATCTGCTGGGCGGTTTGCAGGGAGACGTAGCTCTGCACGTCGTCGATCTCCGCCAGGCCGCTCTGGTAAATGCCCACGATCTTCAGGGGGAAGACCTCGCCCTGGGCCGAGCGCACCTGCACGCGATCGCCCACACCTACGGAGAGCTTGGCTGCCGCCCCGGCCCCGATGAGGATGCCGTTGTCGATGCGCTCCAGCAGGAGGGGGTCGCCCTCCACCACGTAGTCGTCCAGATTGAAGAGCTCAATCTCTTCAGCGATCTCAACGCCGTTGAGAATACCGCTTAGCGGGATTGAACCCGCAATATAAAACCCGTTGACCTTGAGCTGGGGCGTGACGCCCAGCACCGCCTCGTGACGGCGCAGGTAGGCAAGTATGGGCAGGGCGTTGGGGATGCGCTCCTGGCTGAGCCTGGGCTTGACGGAGCGCACTACGTTCCAGCTGTTTTCCAGGCCTTCCAGCAGGTCGACCGGCTGGCGCTCACTGGGGGCTATCTCATTGAATAAATGCACGTGCGGCGTGCGGTCTAATACGATGCCGTCGAGCAGCTGATTGAGGCCGGTCATAAAACTCACCAAAATGATGAAGGTGGAAATGCCGAAGGTGACACCCAGGGCGGCAATGCCGCTTTGCCGGATGCGCGACAGCAGGTGCGTTCTCGATATGGACAAAATGACCTTCCAGTTGATCATTCCGGTGGGTATAGAGTGGTCGAGGAATCAATGCCGGAAAGGATCTCTACTCGTTCCAGGCTGCGCAGGCCGGTTTTTACCTTCACCAGGCCCGTGTCCGTACGCACCCGGGAGAAGTCCGTGAGGTAGTTGGCCGGGATGGTGAGGGCAGATGGCTTTTGCGCAATGCGGATGTTGGCCTCACCGGACAGGCCGGCGTACAATTGACCGGGAAAGGATTCGGTGAATTCGGCTTCTACCCGGAAGGTCTGATTGCGCTCGTTCTTCTGGGGGAAGATCTTGGTTACTTCGGCTCCGAACACCCGGTCGCCGTAGGCTTCCAGGGTGAGGAAGACCGGCTGGCCCGTCCGGATGCGGGCGATGTCGCGTTCGTCGATGCGCATTTCGATCACAAAGTGGCCGGCACTACCCAGTACGGCTACGGGCTCCTGGATGGTCACTTTCTCGCCGGGTTCTTTTTCCAGGGCGTACACCTTGCCGCGGATCTTGCTGCGCACGGTGAAGTCGCTGCGTTTGAGTTTGGCCAGGCGGTAGTCGTTGGCGGCCTGCTGGTAGCGGACCTCCAGTTCGCGCTTTCGCCTGCGGTACTCGGCCTCCAGCTTGCTCAGCCGGTTGGAAGCGAGTTCGTAGGCCAGTTTCTTTTTTTCGAATTCGACCCGGGTCCCTATTTCCTGGTCCCATAAGTTCTTTTGTCGAAAATAGTTGATGCTGTCGTCCCGCAGCTGAAGTTCTGCTGTTTCGATCTGGTTTTCCAGGTCGATCAGGGCGTTGTGATCCCCCTTCAGGTCTTCGCTCGCCTGCTCGTAGGCCAGCCGGGCATTGGCCAGGTTGAGCTCGGCATCCTCGTTTTTGATGATCACCAGCGGATCGCCCACCTCCACCCGATCGCCTTCCTCCACCCGGTTTCGCTCCACAATGCCCGAAACCACCGTAAAGGACCGGTACAGGCTGTCGGGCTGTATGGTGAGGGAGGCGTATACCGATTCAGTGATGGGGGTCTGCCGGGGGCGGATGGGTTCGCCGCGTTCGCTGCAAGCCATGAAGACCGGCAGTCCGAAGAGCAACAGGATATATCGGTGTGCGGCCATTCCGAAGGTTGAGGTTTGAGGCGAAAAATACAGAATACCGGACAAGCAGGATCTCCTGGGAGCTGTGTTTCCTGTTTCTCGTATTCAAGTTCCTGATCGTATTCTGTTTCAAGGGTACAATGCCACTAACGAATATGACCTTTTATCCTGAAAACCGTATAAGGGTAAAAAAAACAGGTCTTATCCAAAGACCGGTATGAAAAGCATTGGAATCGTGCGGTGTGGAATGCCGAACAGGGCGCTTTCGGTCATGGCGGGGCGCTCGCATGGCGAAGCACAGCTAGTCGGGGTCAAGGGCGGCTCTGCCTCGGTCGGCATCGCCGGCGCGGACTGTCAACTACCAACTCCTGCTAAACGCCCCGGCCCGCGCCGCAGTGTCTGCGGATGCGAAAACTACTGCTGCTCCCGTGCGCGGGTTAAGCCCCCTCCCCCGGTTTCTTTAGGCTGGTCGTGATCTTCACCGGATTATGCAAGGTGCGGTGCACGGGGCACTTGTCCGCGATCTCGAGCAGGCGACGGACCTGCTTTTCGTCCAGGTCGCCTTCCAGTTCCATGACGCGTTCGAAGTGATCGATCTTGGCTTCGGTTTCCTCGCAATGATCCAGATCATGCGCGTAGTCCTTGTAGTGGTCGATGTGTACGGTCACTTCCCGCAGGTCCCACTTCTTGCGGCGGGCGTACATCTGCAGGGTCATGGCGGTGCAGGCACCCAGGCCGGCGCTGAGCAACTCGTAGGGCGAGGGACCGAAATCGTTGCCGCCCACGCGCTCCGGCTCGTCGGCCGTAAGGCTGTGATGGCGCACCATGACGTCGGTAGTGTATCCGGTGTCGCCCAGGCGAACGGCGATCTGCTTCTCGGCTTTCAGCTTTTCCTGTTCCGGTTTGTCGATGTAGCATTCAGACCAGCTGGCAATGAGCTGGCCGGCATAACGCGAATGGCGGCTGCCGGAAAGCAAATGATCGGCTCCGTCGAGGCTGATAAAGGATTTTGGGTGCCTGGCTGCATGGTACAGGCGGGCCGCATTCTCGATGCTCACGGTCAGATCCTGGGGCGAGTGCATGATGAGCAAGGCCTTGTTTAGCTCCTCCAGGTGGCCTTCCAGGCTTTGGCTGCGAATGTCTTCCAGAAACTGCCTTTTCACCGTGAAAGGCCGGCCGGCCAGTACGACCTCAGCTTCGCCCCGGGCTTCGATCTCAGCTTTGTGCTCACCCAGCAGGTGCTGCACGTGATCGGGGTCGAAAGGTGCGCCCACGGTTACTACTGCGCGGACAAAGTCCAATTGTGCGGCTGCACAGATCACCGCTGCCCCACCCAGCGAATGGCCAATGAGCAGGGCGGGCGGGCGGTATTCGCTTTCCAGAAAACGGGCGGCGGCTACGAGGTCCTCTACGTTGGAGGAAAAGTTGGAGTCGGCAAAGTCGCCCTCGCTTTCCCCCAGTCCTGTGAAGTCGAAGCGCAATACGGCAAAACCGGCCTGACTCATAGCCCGGCTGATGTTGCGGGCGGCCTGAAGGTCCTTGGAGCAGGTGAAACAGTGGGCAAAAAGTGCAAAGGTGTGAGGGTGCTGGTTGACGGGCATTTCCAGCCGTGCAGCCAAAGGCTGGCCCTGCGCATTGGGGAAATTGAGTTTTTGTGACCTCATTTTAAAACAAATTGTTTGAATTAAAGGGGAAAGCGCGTAGCTTTGGTTTGTAATCAAAAAAGTTAATTCGTCAACTTATTGCGCATGCCTTCACTACCTCATGACCCCAAAGATCCCACAGATAACAACCCGCGATCTGTCTTTCCCCGGTTCTTCATTGTGGTATTCCGGTCCTTTAGTCGGCAGGAAGACAGCTCTGAAGACAAGCGCAAGCGCCGGCTGGAGCTTTGGGCTACTATTCTAAAGATCCTGGCAGCGCTGGCGGCGCTGTTTCGGGCCTTGCGCTAGCCTTTTTCATCCTGTTGTCTGCTTCTGGGATGGTAGCGCTGTATGGTTTCCCGAAGGTAGGCCTTATTGAGGTGAGTGTATATCTCGGTCGTCAGGATAGATTCATGCCCCAGCATGTCCTGCACGGCTTTCAAGTCGGCTCCGCCTTCAAGCAGGTGCGTGGCGAAGGAGTGTCGAAAGGTATGCGGACTCACTTTTTTTTCTATGCCTGCCGCCCGAGCCAGCTCGCGAACCATGTGGAAGACCATCACCCGGCTGAGCTGACGGCCCCTTCGATTGAGAAAGAGAATGTGCTCGTGCCCCGGCTGAATGTTTCGCATTTGTCGGCGATCGGTCTGTACGTACAGGGTCACGTGCCGGATGGCTTCCTCGCCTATGGGAACGATGCGCTCCTTATCGCCCTTGCCCAAAATTTTAACAAAACCCACGTCCAGATATAGGTCGTTGATGCGAAGTCCGGTTAGTTCGCTCGCCCGCAAGCCGCAGGCGTAGAGCACCTCCACCATGGCCCGGTTACGGGTGCCCTGCGGATGGCTTAGGTCAATAGCTTCCAGCATAGCCTGTATTTCCCCATAGCTCAGCACCTGAGGGAGGTTGCGCTGAATCCGGGGCACCTCCAGGAGCTCGGCAGGATTTTCATCCAGAACGTCTTCCAAAAGCAGAAAACGGAAAAAGCTTCGCAGGGCGGAGACGAGCCGGGCCTGTGAACGCGGGCCCAGTCCCAGTTCGTAAAGGTGCCCAAGCAGGGCCTCCAAATCCGGCAACTTCAGATCGGTGGGGTACCGGGGCGGCTGCAGTTGGAGGGCAAAGTCTTTCAACTTTTGCAGGTCGCGCAGGTAAGCTTCGCGGGTGTTCGCAGAGAGGGCGCGCTCCAGTTGCAGGTAAGCCGCATATCCCGAAAGCGCTGTAGGCCAGTCCATAGGCGGTTACTTTTCACTCGAAAATAGGGAGGGAATCGGCAAGGATGGATTTTTCCTTCCACCCGCGAAACATTTCAACCGGCAATTGGTTATTACTTCAAAAATTAATAGCTTTACTATTAGGTAGTTCAGCATTGCTAACCAAATCATCCGAATCATGTCTACGCTTGAGTTCAATCAGCAGTTCATACACATGGAGCAGTTGCTCCTTTCGTTTGCTTTCCGGCTCACTCGCAACGAGGAGGATGCCCGGGACCTGCTTCAGGAGACGGCCTACAAGGCCTATAAATACCGGAACATGTACCAGCCCCAGACCAATCTTCGGGCCTGGCTGATGACCATTATGCGCAATACCTTCATCAACGATTATCGCAAACGCAAGCGCCGCCAGTCGCTCAATCAGGGGCGGGAAGAAAAAAGCTGGGCCTGCCCGGAAAAGGTCATGCTGGGCAATGGCGGGGAGTCCAAGGTGGCGTCTCAGGAGATCTGGCAACTTATCGATGCCCTGGAAGACTGGATGCGTGTCCCTTTTTTAATGTATTTTAATGGATACAAATACGATGAAATTGCCGAGCATCTGGACATTCCGCTGGGTACGGTTAAAAGCCGGATCTACTTCGCCCGCCAGCGCCTTCGCAAGGAGTTGAAGGAAATGTACAGCCAGGAAGCCCTTCGCGATATGCTGAGCGGCGAGGTACTTTGAACCAATCTCCAGCCAGCGGGCTTATATATCAAGCTCTATGCGAAAGTCATTCTGCGGACGGATGGGCAATCCAAATACTAGAACTGTGTGGTTATGGCAAAGATTGATGGTGTAATGACACCGGTGCGGCGTTTTTTTCGCCTGCTTCAGTTGGATAAAAAGGACATCACCTACATTTATGTATATGCCATTTTTGGCGGTTTGATCAACCTTTCCCTGCCGGTGGGGGTACAGGCCATTATCGGTCTGGTGGCAGGCGGTGCGCTCAGTGCTTCCATCTTTTTGCTGGTGGGCGCTGTGACGATCGGTACGGCCCTGGTGGGCGTACTGCGCGTCATGCAACTGACGGTCACGGAGTCCATCCAGCGGCGCATTTTTGCCCGCTCTTCCTTCGACTTTGCCTATCGATTACCTCGTTTTCGCACGGAAGGGCTTACAGGGGCTTATGTGCCCGAATTGGTGAACCGCTTCTTCGATACCGTGACCGTGCAGAAAGGGTTGCCAAAGATCCTCATGGACTTCTCCACTTCCGCCCTGCAGATCGTATTTGGCTTAGTACTCATTGCGTTCTACCACCCGTTCTTTGCCTTTTTCGGTCTGTTTCTCATCCTGTTCGTGGCCGTGATTTTTTACATCACCGGACCGGGCGGGCTCAAGACCAGCCTGAAGGAGTCTTCGATGAAATACATGGTGGCCTCCTGGCTGGAGGAGATCGGCCGCAGCCGCAACACGTTCAAACTGGCCGGCGGACAATCCCTGGCTCTCGATCGCACGGATCACCTGGTAAACGGTTACCTCGACCGGCGGGCCTCTCATTTCCGGGTGCTGCTCAACCAATACGGCTTCATGGTCGCTTTCAAGACCATCGTCACCGCCAGCCTCCTTCTGCTGGGCAGCAATCTGGTGATCGAAAACCAGATTACCATCGGGCAGTTTGTCGCTGCCGAGATCGTGATCATCCTGGTAATCTCCTCCGTCGAAAAACTCATTTTGACCATGGATGTGATCTACGACACCCTGACCGGCCTGGAAAAGATCGGCACCGTCATGGACCGTCCGCTGGAGCCTCACGGGGGGCAGGATTTCGCAGGTATCGACATTGGAAAAGGGATGATGGTCAAGGCGCGGGATCTGCAATTTCAGTATCCCATGGCATCCCAGCCGACCCTGCGGGGAATCAATCTGGACATCAAGCCCCTGGAGCGCATTTGCATCGCCGGATATAATGCCGCCGGTAAATCGACCCTGCTCGGCGTGGTCGGCAGCATGTTTACGACCGTAGAAGGGCAGCTGGCGTATAACAATGTGCCCTTTCCGGACATCGACCTGAGGGATCTTCGCCAGTATATCGGCGATTACAGCCTGAGCGAAGATATTGTGGAAGGCACTATACTCGACAACATCACGCTGTGCCATCCCATGGAGTGCATGCCGGAAGTGATCAAGACGGTTCAGGCCGTTGGCCTGGAGGAAGAAATTGCCGCCCTGCCTAACGGATACGGCACCCGTTTGTTGCCCGCCGGAAAGAACGTATCGCGCAGCATGCGCACGCGCATTCTGGTGGCGAGGGCCATCTTGTCCAAGCCCCGCCTGCTGCTTGTAGAAGGTTATTTTCCAGGGCTGGAAGCCTCCGAGCGCAGCCGGGTGTACGATCTGCTCACCAACGAGGAGCGTCCCTGGACCCTGATCACCGTTACCGACGATGCCCTGTTGGCCGGTCGCTGCGATCGGGTGATCGTGTTGCAGGAGGGTAAGATTGTACAGGAGGGGACCATGGAGGAAATCAGCCAGGGTCCGCACTTCAAAAACATTTTCCACGCTTCGCCGGTATCCGTTTGGCCGGCTGAAGTATAAAAAAGTTAGTGAGCGATGTTGAATATTTCGCCCAATTCGATACTCGACAAAGTCAGTCCGGATGCCTTCAGTGCTTACAGCAAGACCGAGCTCGCGCCCGCTCACCGCATGTTTGTACGTTGGCTGGTGGCGGCCTTCGTCATCTTTCTGATTTTCATGTTCCTGCCCTGGACTCAGAATATTCAAAGCAAGGGGATAGTTACGCCCCTGAATCCAGAAGACCGGCCGCAAACCGTGCATGCCACCATAGCCGGCCGGATCGAAAAGTGGTACGTACAGGAAGGCGAGCTGGTACAAAAAGGGGATACGCTGCTTTACCTTTCGGAGATAAAAGCGGAATACTTTGATCCCGACCTGGTGCCCCGCACCCGGGATCAGGTACAGGCCAAAGAGGGATCCGTAGGCGGCTATCAGGACAAGATCCGGGCGCTGAGCGATCAGATTGAGGCTCTGCAGGAAGAACAGAAGTTGAAGATGGCCCGGCTGCGCAACAAGATCCAGCAGGCCAAGTTCAAGATCACTGAAGACAGCATTGAGTTGGAGCGGGCCAAGGTGGCGCTTTCCATCGCCGAGACCCAGCTCCAGCGGCAGATCAATCTTTTCGAGCGCGATATTGCACCCCGCAAAGCCATAGAGGATCACAAAGCCAAGCAGCAGGAGGCGCTGGCCAAAAAGATTGCTGCCGAGAACAAGTTGGAAAACAGCCGTACTGAACTGATCAACGCGCGGCTGGCTTTCAATGAGGCCCAGTTTACGTATGCTGAGAAAATTGCCAAAGCCCGAAGTGAACGAGAGTCAACAACGGCTTCGATGTTTGAAGCCCAGGGGCAGATGGCCAAAATGAGGATCGACCTGTCCAATTACGAGCAGCGCTCGCAATTCTACTACATCACGGCACCGCAAAACGGTTATATCACCCAGGCTATCCGCCAAGGGTTGGGCGAGACCGTAAAGGAACAAGAGGCCATCGCCTCCATTGTGCCGTCCAAATTTGAACTGGCGGTCGAGATGTACGTGCGTCCCATGGACCTTCCGCTCATCAGCAAAGGGCAGGAGGTGCGTTTTCTGTTCGACGGCTGGCCGGCCATCGTGTTCTCCGGTTGGCCCGGGTTTTCGTTCGGAACCTTTAAGGGCGATGTGTTTGCCATCGACAACATTCCGAACGACAAGGGGTTTTACCGCGTGCTGGTGGCCCAGGACAAGGACGAGGAATCCTGGCCCAAAGCCCTGCGGCCGGGTGGTGGAGCCAACAGTATCGCCTTGCTGAATACCGTGCCCTTGTGGTACGAACTCTGGCGACAACTCAACGGCTTCCCTCCCGACTACTACAGGCCGGAAGAAGGGGCTGGTGAAGAGATCAAGCAGAAGGCCCCCATACAATCCGTGAAATAAGTTCGCATCGACAGGGAGCCCTAGCGGTAACAGACATTCAGCAGATCGTGGGTCGTGACAATGCCGACGAGCTGTTGGCCATCCACTACCGGCAGTGCGTGAATGTCATTGGCTTCGAAAATAGCAGCGGCATCTGCCAGGGTCTTGTCGGGCGATAGGGTAACAACCGGTTGGGTCATAATCTCTTCCGCCTTCATGTGCCGGTACAGTTTTTGGTTGTACGATCCATATTTTTCGGCATTGAAAAGGGCGAGCATGTGATTGACCTTGAGGAAATCGCTTTTGCTGATGATGCCCACCAGTTTCCCATCGGCTTGTTGTACAGGAATGTGGTGAATGTTCTGGCTGGCAAACAGGCGATCGACTTCTTCGAGCTTATCGCCCGGGGCGACGACTTTGAGCGCACGGCTCATAACCTCGGATACGGGATGCTTGGCTTGTGCGATCATGAGGGTATTTTTGGGTTGAGGAATGTGTTGTATCTACTAAGTTGAAGGTAAATGAGGATAAAAACAGTGAGGGATATCACGTTATTCCTGGGGATCATTCGCCGGCCTTTGGGGTTGCTGGTCTTGGCAGGCCTGTTGAGTAGTGCCTTGTACGGCCAGGCTCAGAATCAGCCTGCCGACACGGTCGTTGCAGTTCTCGACTGGCCGGAATTCCGAAGTCTCATTCTGGAGAACCATCCCATGGCGCGGCGGGCCCTGTTGCTGAGCGAACAGGGGCGTTGGCTGGAGCGAGGTGCCCGGGGCTTTTTCGACCCCAAGTTGTACGGCGATTGGGACCACAAGGCCTTTGACGAGAAGCAATACTGGCGCATGGGCGATGCCGGCCTGAAGGTACCCCTGCCGTTCGGACCG
Source organism: uncultured Saprospiraceae bacterium (assembly GCA_964595955.1). GTDB lineage: Bacteria > Bacteroidota > Bacteroidia > Chitinophagales > Saprospiraceae > JAJDFU01. The sequence goes on along the minus strand of CAZQSF010000046.1, from coordinate 10,012 downwards.
GAATTGAGCGTGGGCTACCAGTGGAACAACGGGGTATTTCTCAATCCCGAACGCACCATCCCGGACCGGGGACAAGCGGCGCTGGGGATTAACCTTCCGCTCCTGCAGGGGCTTTTCTTTGACCCCGGTCGTGCAGGCATCCAACAGGCCAAGCTGGAAGCCCGGGTCCTGGAAGCCGAACGCAGCCTGCTGCTTAATGACCTGATTCACGAAGGTGCCAGATTGTACTACAACTGGGTGGTGGCCGACAATATGGTACGCCTGTTGGATCGGGTGCTGGGGGTTACCTTTAATCGACATCAGGCAATCGTGGATAGTTATTTTGCCGGCGAACTTCCCGGGGTGGACACCCTGGAGAGCTATCTGCAAGTGCAAAACCGCATATTCGACCTGCAGGAGGCCGAGGTCGGCCTGCAGCAGGCGCGTCTTGAGCTCATTACTTTTTTGTGGAACAATCAGAATCAGCCTGCCGACGGCTTTCCGTGGACAGCTCCCGGCTGGAATCCCGACCTGCTGCTGCGCGACGATCTCTTTCCCGCCCCCAACCTCAGTCAGCCCGAGTGGCTCCATCCGAAGCTGCAGCAGTTGCAGTTCAAGATGGGATCCCTGGAGGTAGATCAGCGCCTGGCCCAGCAAATGCGTCTGCCCAAGCTGGATGTGAACTATTACTTTTTGGGCAACGGCTGGAATTTCGTGCCCACTTCCACCGGCGGTGATCAGTCTTCCAGCGTTTTTACCCAGGACTACAAGTGGGGAGCTACTTTTAACTGGCCTTTGTTCATGCGAAAGGAGACGGCCAAAATCCAGCTCACACAGATCAAGATGGAACAAAACCGCATGGACCAGAGCTTCACCTTACAGGATATCACCAACAAAGTGCGAGCCTATCAGGCGCAGTTCAGCACGGTCAATCAGCAGATTGTGCTTTTTCGCTCCGCTGTGGATAATTACAGCCGTTTGCTCAGCGCCGAACTGGAAAAGTTTGAACTGGGCGAAAGCTCTATTTTCCTCATCAATTCGCGGGAGCAAAAGCTTATTGAAGCGCAGGAGAAACTGCTCAAGCTGCAGGGGAAGTACTACAAGCTGCAAGCTTCCGCAGCCTGGGCCGCCGGCCGGCTGGGAGAATAAAAGCATGTCGGACAGCGGGCTGCCGCCTCTGTCAGGCCAAAGCTCGATCCCGGTCTTAACAGGCCGGATTTTCCTCCTTGGCTGCCAGTTCCTGAAACGTATCGGCCTTATCTTCTTCCGGACGGTCTTTGCAGGGGAAGTCCTTTTCGATAAGCAAATGCAGCTGCTGCTCGCCGGGAAGGGGAACGAAAGCCTCTATGCCCACCTGCTCGGTGGCGGCCCAATGCCGGACCTGTGTGCGCGGCAGGCTGATGCGCAGGTGTCCTCCTTCCCATCGAACGTCGAGATCCTCCCGCTCCTCTCGCAACAGGGTAAACGAAAACGCGCTGCCGTCCGGGAAGCCGACGGTTTCGCCTACCCGGCCGGTATGCATAAGGGCGTCGAGCTCGGATTTTCGAAGGCGCAGGCGAATGCTGTTGGTGATGCAGCGCAATTTCATAGCAGTGGATTTTGATTCGAAGATCAAAGATAAACAATGCTGAGGCCTGGACGAATCGAGCCGTTGGCCCCTATGCATTTACCCGGTTTATTCATGGATATACTCGCAAAACCCGGCGGGATCTATCGTAAAATCGTGGTGATTAGGTGCTTGTGATAGGTCAAATGGGGCTCGCCTCAAAATGGAAGCAACCCAAATTGAGGTAGGTGCTGGATACAGAAAATGGGGATCATTTTTTGTAAAAAATTGAGATTCAATGGTTTGTTTTTATTCGGTATCCGCAGGGCGGAAAATTTCGCGAATTTTCCGGCTTAACTTATTTGTTGTACATTTATAGGTACCGAAAGCCACGGGTCAAAGAAGTTCTGTGCTTGAAATCCCTTTAAGGGTATGCCCGAAGACTTCTGTATCTGCTGGCGTATCGGAATGAAACACTATTTCAGAGCCCGAAACAACAAGTATGCGAGCCCCATTGGTCATACTCGCCTTTGTGGTGTACCTCTTCACCGCTCGCTGGTATTTCGTCTGCCAACTTCTCAATATATGTGACGCCTCTGAAGTGCCCGAACTTTCGGAGGAAATGCGCACCCTGAGCGTAACCGACACCGGGCAGGTGGTCTTGTCCGGCTTTCAGCAGTTTGCCTTTGAGCGAGACGAGGCCTGGCCCTTGTTGCCGGAAACCAAGCGCCCCCACAACAACCTGGCTTTTCTCGACACCCTTACCGAGTACCTCCTCCGGGACTACTACATGGAACTGCTCATCATCGGGCGATTGGCCGAAGATGAGATCGGCTTGTCTTCCAGTTATTTCGAAAACCTGGGGCTGGCCCGGGCCGATGCGATCCGACGGCTGCTGGTGCGCCAGGGACTGCCGGAAGATAAAATTCGCCTGGATTATGAAGTGACCGACACAGCGGGCATGCGCGAGCCGCTTTCCTTTGCTATTTATCGCACCCTGCAGTGGCCAAACGGGATCACTCCCGCTCTGTATTCCTTTAAGCAGATGTCTTTTTCGACCCTCAATTTTCCCGTGGGCGACCAGCCTTACGCGCCCGGTTTGGCCTTCGAGGAATACGCTCGTCTGCTAAAATCCTACATGGAAGAGAATGCGATAAACCGCATTCGCATAGTTGGCCATGTAGCCCGGGGTGAATCGGATCAAGAAGACGACAGGCGGGCCATGGCCGTCGCCGAAAGCGCACGCGGCCAGCTTATGCGACTGGGGGTGAATGTTCCCATGACCACGGAGGCCCACGGCAGTCTGCATCCCATTGCCCCGCCGGATACGGAGGAAGGCCGGAAAAAGAACGAGCGGGTAACCTTTTTTTTAGAATGACCAGCTAAATTCCTACGGATATGTTAAGTCAATTTTTCTCCCAACTCAGCAGCACGGAAAGCCTCATTTTCATAACCCTGCTTCTCATTGCCTTTTTGCTGGGCACCTTGTTGAGCTACGTGCTCAACGGCAACCGGATCAAGAGACAGCAAGAAGCTGTGAAGAGGGTGGAAGCCGCCCGCGATCGCCTGAGTGAGGAGATAACCCAGATCAGAGCGGATCGGGAGGTCCTCGAGCAAAGCCTGGAAGAAAACCAAAAGCTCATTGCCGAGCGCGAAGAGGCCGCACAAGAGGCGCAGGATAAATTTGAAAAGCTAAAAAGTCGTTTCCGGCTGATGTTTGAAACCCTGCATCAGGCAAACAGCTCCATCCGGGGGTATCTGGGTACGATCGAAGACCTCAACCACCAGATAAAGGCAGCGCCCGCTATGAAGGCGGCAAGCCGACCCGGTTCAGAACCCGGTGCAGGAGGAGAGGAGCACACACAAGAAAAAGGCGAGGACCTACCGGCCAACGGAAACGGCAAATCGAGTATCCTGCAACGCATTCTCAAGTTGGAGCACCAGTTGCACGGACTGGAACAGCTCAACAAACAGATCGCTCAAGGAGTAGCCCAGATGAGCAGCGCCCCTGCCGCCAGCCTGTCGGAATATCAAACGACTGTGCCGGAAGGGGAGCCCGAGACCTCTGTAATGCCGGAAGGGTACGGCGTGGAGCCGGCGGATGATCTCACAAAGATCAAGGGCATCGGACCTATTTTGCAGAAAAAATTGTCGGAACGGGGCATCCGCACCTTCCAACAAATTGCTACTTTTGATCATAAGCTCATCGAGCAGCTCACCCGGGAGCTGGATTATTTCCCGGGACGCATCGAAGAGGACAATTGGGTGGGGCAGGCAAAAGCCTTGCTTCAAGAGAAGCGCCAGAAGGCGCATCATCCCGAGCCCTCCAACGATCTGACCCTTTTTGTGGGTATTTCCTCCGAGGTGCAGGATGTCTTGAAAAGCCAAGGCATCAGCAGCTGGAAGGAGCTTTCGGAAACCTCCGTGAACGACCTTCAGCAGATCATGGCGGAGACGGAGACGGGGCTGGACGAAACGCTGATCAACACCTGGCCTACCCAGGCTCGATTTGCCGACAACAATCAGTGGGAGCTCCTGGAAGAATATCGTCAACGCATCCAGGACAAGATCAACCCCTAGCCTGACCAGATAATACCCACATCGTAGTACGGCCCGGCGGCCCCCCAGCCGTGGCCAGAAGGCTATGCCCCAGAAGGAATTGCTTTTCTGCAAATAGCAACTGCTGTACACGGCCCTGCATGCCCTGTGCCAGGCAGTGCCCTCTGCCCTGTTGACCCCAATCGCCGTGCACCCTTTCCCGATCCGGAAGGGGTCACTTTTTTGGGCCCAGCCGGTAGAGCCGGATCCCATCCGGCATCAGGGCATAGAGGATGTCTTTTTCCAGCCGGATCTGGCTGGCGGCTTTCAGCGAGGCCGGCAGGGGGAGGGTCTCCTCGCCCAGGTTGTTGAGCAGCAGCACTTGCAGGCTTCCCTCTTGGCGGTAGTAGAGGCGGTCGGCACGCACCTGCAATTGGTCGAGCCCTCGTACAGGCAGAATGCGGAGAAACTGCCCGAAGTTGTCAAATACCACGATGCCCAGATCGGGGCTGTTGAGGTACAAGCGGTTTTCGCGGGCCAGCAGGAAAGTGGGGTCGAAAGTGGGCGGCAGTACCCGGGCCAGGTTTTCGCTTTGCGCCACCGTTTGGCCGTTGCGGTCCAGTTTCTTCAGCCGGAAATTGATCTTGTCATAGACCCAGATGAAATTGTCGTTGGCCATGCCGATGGCCTGGACCTCGGGCAGGTCGAGATCGAATAAGTTGTATTGCTGTATGGGGTTGAGGGTGCGATCCAAGGTGATCACCCACTGAAACTCGGGATAGAACAAGAGCAGGTGAAAGGGATTGGTAGCGTCTACCCGCTGCAATTTGCCGAGGGTGTGGTTGTTGAAGTCGAACTGCCGCTGCCCTTCTGCCGTAAACTTGATCACGGTCTGTTCGGGGGTGACGGCATACACCTGCTGGAGCTTGTCGGTGGTGAAAAAGCGATATTCGCCGGGCAGGGTGCGAAGGGGGTAAAGGGCCAGGGTGTCGGTCTGGGCCATGCCTGCAACCGCTCCAAGCCCCATCAGGCTAATGCTCGTGATCCAGCTGCCGGGAATTGCCAAAAACCCGGCCATGGGGATTCTCGAAAAAGCGAAGTTCCACATCCTGCCCGTCAAATACTGCATACGAGTTGAAGTTCATCCATTCACCCAGATTAATATAACGGCTGCGGCCGTTGCCTAGCGTGTAGTCGATGGGAATGTGCCGGTGGCCGAAAATGAAGAAGTCGAGGGCTTCCCGCTGCAGTATTTCTTCGGCATACTGAATGAGCCACTCGCGCTCCGGGCCCAGGAAGTCGGGCGGTTCGGGATTGAGCGAACGGCTGCGGCCGCTGAAAAAGTCGGCCAACCAGATGCCGAAGTTGGGGTGCAGCCGCTCGAACAGCCACTGGCAGGCCGGGTTGGCAAATACCTTTTTGATAAACTTGTAGCCGTGATCACCCGGTCCCAGGCCATCGCCATGCCCGATGAGGAAACGCTTGCCGTTCCACTCCCGCCGAATGGGCTGTCGATAAGTGGGGATACCCAGCTCTTCTTCAAAGTAGGTGAAAATCCACATGTCGTGGTTGCCGGTGAAAAAATGGATGGGGATGCCGCTGTCTGCGATCTCGGCCAGCTTGCCCAGCAGGCGCACGTGCCCCTTGGGCACGACTCGCTTGTACTCAAACCAAAAGTCGAACAGGTCGCCTACCAGAAAGATCTCTGCGGCATCTTCGCGCACCTGGTCCAGCCAACGCAGAAGTTGCCGCTCGCGCTCGTCGCTGCGGGTGCGGGCATCAATACCCAGGTGAAAGTCGGAAGCGAAGTAGATATTTCGGTTCATGTACAGCTACCTGCAAAGGTAACACCTGCCGGGAGAAGGTGGTAGGCGCCACTCCCGTATCCCTGCCGGCCCCGGATCCGGATGGCGCACATCGACTCATTTCCTTCCCGTCACCCTGCCGCCTGAGGCGGGGCTTTCCAAAACCATTTCAGCTTTTTTAATGTGAGGCTTGGGTTATACCCGTTGCGAAGTGGGCCGGCTGCGCAAAAATCTTTTCGAAAGCAGTATAGATCCTCTCGCCAGAATGGGCCGGAAGCCTTGCGTTATCGGTTTGCACGGCCAGCGATGGACGCCAAAAAACTATTCTCTTTTTTGGCTCTCAAACCTTCTCCATCACTGTACCGCAATTGCTGCAGGTGCGCAGTTCCTCGGACTCCATGAACGCGTTGATGACGACTGGCAGCTGGTTTACGATGTCGGTCATTTCGAAGGAAGCTTCGTGCAGCTTGTGGTTACACTTTTCGCAGAACCACATGAGCTTGTCCTTTTCGCCGGAGCGGCGATAGCGCTCGATGACCAGGCCCACCGTGTTGGCGGGCCGCTGGGGGGAGTGGGGAATGTGTGGAGGCAGCAGAAACATCTCGCCCTCGCGAATGGGAATGTCCTCCGGCTCGCCCTGCTCGTTGATGATCTTCAGGGTGATGTCGCCTTCCAACTGATAGAAGAGCTCTTCGCCGTCCTCCCAGTGGTAATCCTTGCGGCCGTTGGGGCCGCCTACGACCATGACGATGTAGTCTTCGTTGTCCAGATAGACCTGCTTGTTGCCCACCGGGGGCTTGAGATGCTGGCGGTTGTCGTCTACCCATTGCTGAAGGTTGAAGGGGCGGCGTAGCGTCATAGGGTATGTCGTTTGATTCCTGCAAATTATACTATTTTTGGCGCGATTAGCCAATGAAAACAAGTGTTGTTTCATGGATTTGAATCTTCGGGGTAAAAACGCCCTGGTTTGCGGCAGCAGTAAGGGCATCGGCAAAGCCGCTGCCGTCGAACTGGCCGCTCTGGGTGCCAATGTGACGCTGGTCGCGCGTTCGGCCGCCATAATGTCTACGCTGGTGCGCGAGCTGGATCATCGCCTGGGCCAGCGGCACGACTTCCTCGCCGCCGACTTCAGCGATACCCTGGAGCTGAAAAAGAAAGTGCGCGGCCTCACCTCCGGCAAGGCCATCCACATTCTCGTCAACAACACAGGGGGCCCGCCCGCCGGCCCCATCCTGGAAGCCTCAACCGATGCTTTTCTCGATGCCTACACCAAACACCTGGTTGCGTCTCACCTGCTGGCCCAGGCTGTGGTGCCCGGTATGAAGCGCGAGGGGTACGGCCGCATTATCAACGTCATATCCACCTCCGTAAAGACGCCTCTGCAAAACCTGGGCGTGTCGAATTCGACCCGCGGCGCCGTAGCCAACTGGGCTAAAACGCTGGCCAACGAATTGGGGCGCTTCGGCATCACCGTCAATAACGTGCTGCCCGGCGCTACGAATACGGAACGCCTGCAGAACCTCATCCGCCAGAAGTCCGACGTCAGCGGGCAGGACAAGCTTCGCGTAATGGAGGCCATGCAGCAGAAGATCCCACTCGGACGCTTCGCCGAACCCGAAGAAGTAGGAGCGGCTATTGCCTTTCTGGCTACTCCTGCCGCCGCTTACATCAACGGCATCAACCTGCCCGTCGACGGCGGGCGCACACCCAGTCTTTGAAGGCGTTCAACCTTTTCCTGGTCCGTCGTATCCAAACTCAAAACGGAACGATTCGGCAACTTTTCCGGGTAGAGCTACCGGGCAACCGGTGGCTCTACCCGGAATACCTGCTATCTGCCACCAGCGGCAGCAGCTCCATCTGCTCCACTTCCACCCCGGGAAAGCCGAAGTCCAGCACCACCTGGCCGGTGATCCGGTAGATGCCCTTGCCGCGGAAGGGGCCTGCCGGCGGCGGTCGGGGAAGTGGGTGGTGTCGAAGAAGTGGCCGTCCTCATCCAGCCAGGTGCCGAAGTGCATGAGCCGGCCGCGCGCGGTGCGCACGTCCTTGCGGCATACGTAGTAGCCCAGCAGCTGCACCCACCGCCCGGCATGGGCCTTCAGCTCCCGCGCCCGTACATACCTTTTGCCCCGGCAGGCCTGCCGGTCCTTCAGCAGCTCGAAGGGCGAGCAGAGCGGGAAGCCCTACAGGTTTTGGGCAAAGCTGGGCAAAGTTGGGCAATGCACTTGATCTTTTTCAAAAAGGTTATTACATTAATCGGGTAGATTTATCGGTGGTAGAGATCCGGGATGTTTTTTCGGCAATGCCACTTCACCAAGCTCTGATCCCTCTGACAATTAAAAGACAGATAGTTTGTACCGTGCCCGAAGCGGGCTGATTGCCTCAAATCGTTTCGAAAGCTTTATAAAGCGCTTTGTTCAGGTTCCATATTGTCTGGACCGAATAAGTAAAAAGTGGCGAAGTACTTTTTTAATGATAAAAGATAAGTTTCATGAATTCCTCATTAGCTACTGCGTTTCGTGTTCAAGTGTATCCTTGGTTTAAGGAACGCCTACGGGTAAAGCCGTTTACTCAATTTCTCGCGCTATGGATTGGCATTTCGCTCATAGGCTTTTCCTGTCAGAAAGATCGGGCTCCAGAGGTTGAGGCCTCTTTCAGTGAGATGCGGCAAGAGGCCGAGGGGGTGCTTTCTCGCTACAATAAGGCCAGACGGCCTTACCGGCACGGCCTTCTACTGGAAGGGCCTGTGAAGCTGGTCACCACCCAGAATGGCGAGTTGAATGTGCTGGTCAAACCCGACAAGGACGATACGCCTCCCTGGATCTTTACCCTTCAGCAGGACGAAGAGAATGCCTGGAAACAGAATGAGGAGATAAACCGCGGCCTGGTTCTTTACATGAAAGGGAATCTGTGGCTCTACACAGGATCCAGTTCGCAGCCTGCATCGTACCTGTTCACCTTGGATCCCCAAAACGAGACGGCCGGGGAGCTGACCGCCACCTTTTCACCCCGGGTCATCGATGGATATGGCTTAATCCGGCGCAGCGGGCAATGGTTCTACGACGTAGCTTATGCCATGGATCTGAAAAAGCATTCATCTACCGTAGATGCCTGGAAAGATGCGCTTGCCGGGCTCACCAGCCGGGAAGAAGGCGCTGGCAGCGGTCCTTCTGCCGTCGATGAATGCAAATGCAGGCCAAACGAACAGGACGATTCGGATTGCGACCACGGCGGCCAGGGGGCTTCGGGCTGCGGTATCCCGGCCAGTCCTGTAGGCGGTGGTTGCCAGGTAGACTGCCAACCGACCCACTACGCCTGTTGCAGCACCTTGTACTGACGAATGGTAAAATGTTGTTCGTCCATGCGGGATCAGGGTTTTGGATTGTAATCACTTATTTGATAAGTGCCCCAATGTGAGATACACCCGTTGCGAAGTGGTTTGGGCGTTTTCACTACCCCAAAGCCTGCGCAGTGGGAAATGCTGATCCATGACGATCCTACGGATGTCAGGATAGGGTACGAAAGGGTTCCCCAACCCTTTCGTCGTCCATATAGCCCGGATGATTCACGGAAACCCGAACCCGTGAATCATCTGGGCTAATACCTGCTATCTGCCACCAGCGGCAGCAGCTCCATCTGCTCCACTTCCACCCCGGGAAAGCCGAAGTCCAGCACCACCTGACCGGTGATCCGGTAGATGCCCTTGCCGCGAAAGGGGGCCTGCCGGCGGCGGTCGGGGAAGTGGGTGGTGTCGAAGAAGCAGCCGTCCTCATCCAGCCAGGTGCCGAAGTGCATGAGCCGGCCGCGCACGGTGCGCACGTCCTTGCGGCACACGTAGTAGCCCAGCAGCTGCACCCGCCGCCCGGCATGGGTCTTCAGCTCCTGCGCCCGTACATACCTTTTGCCCCGGCAGACCTGCCGGTCCTTCAGCAGCTCGAAGGGCGAGCAGAGCGGGAAGCCCAGCAGCTCGATCTCGTCGAAGGCCTGGTCGTACGGGTCTTCCTGCAGTGCCGGCAGCCGGTTGTCATCGGCGGATTGCGCACCGAAGACCAAGGACTGCTGCCTGCCGGCGGCCGACTGCCCGCCAAACAGCTCCCTCCCCACCGCACTCTTCTCCCACATGAGCTCGTACTTGCGCTTGCCGGTG
>CAZQSF010000045.1:0-30690 GCA_964595955.1 uncultured Saprospiraceae bacterium | reverse complement strand
GAGACATCCATCCAACTATTGTAAATGGAGAATCGATAGAATTACTGCGAAAGGATAAAGCAGCTTTTGCCAAAGTCATAGAGGAAAAATACAGGGAAAAACTGGCTACAACATTGTATCAACTCCCTTAAGTTAAGGACTTTATGAGGATGCAGGGTTCTCTTTTTCTCTTGCCTGGAAAGCTCGTATCTTAACCGGAACTCCCAGTTGGACCATGCATCCCTGGTCCCTGCTATGGGTTAGGTTTGGGGTTGTTTTCCGGGGTTATACGGTTGTGGAAGTGGATGGGGAAGCCCTATCTGCTGCAGGTGTAGTATATACTGACCGCCATGGTTTGGGATACCCTGCCAAACCGTGTCGCGTCATGTATAGCTTAGAAGCACGACCGGTATACTGACGAACCCTGCGGGATGTCCGCACTATTCGTACATCCTTCCACGCATAAATCGCCGGGTACGAACCCTGTTTTTGTCGGGCCTCACCGGTTCGAGGGCCCTCCCCAGCAGGCTTTGCAGGCGGTCCAGGCGTTCGCCCAGCGGAGTCATCGGAGAAGTTGGTATTTTGCCTCCCAAACCGGAACGCATGGCCGATCTGCATCTTCGCCGACTCAATATGGACAGCTCCTGGGCCTGGACCTGGGCGGGCACGCGCTTCATCGTGGATCCCTGGCTGGTAGGCTCGGAGGTGGACGGCTTCCGCTGGCTCAATGAGCAATGGCATACCACCGAGCCGGTCGATCCGCAGGATCTGGAGCGGCCCGGAGCCTACCTCATCTCCCAGTCTTACAACGACCACTGCCACCGGCAGACGCTGGAGGCTCTGCCCGAAGCCCCTCTGCTGGCCTCGGCTAAAGCGGCCCGACTGCTGCGCCGGTGGTTCCCGAAGCGGGAGATCACGACCCTGCCCGATCTGGTGGCAGCGGGCTGGATGGACTGGAACGGCTTCCGGCTGGCCACCCTGCATCCCGGCCGGAAGCGAGACCCCTTGTACTACGGCCTTCTGCTGGCCCGGGGCGAGGAAGCCATCGCCTATTTTGCGCACGGCTTCGCCCTGAAGCCGGCCCAGCTGGCTGCGCTGCAGGGGCTGCGCATCCGCCTGCTCCTCACTACCTGCATCGATTTCCGGCTGCCGGAGCTGTTGGGTGGCCACGTCAATCCCGGCCCCGAAAATGCCCACCGCCTGGCCGAACAGCTCCGCCCGGACTACCTGCTCAACACCCACGACGAGCAAAAACGCATGAAGGGTCTGGTAGCCCGGCTGGCGCGGGTGCGCTATCCCGGGGCCGGCGAGTTGCGCACGACGCTGGGGCCCGCTTTCCGGACGCTGGAAGGATATGAGGAAATGGTATTGTAGGGCCATCCGTAATGCGTAGCCCACAGCATTGGGCGAATGGGGGCGATCGTCGTATCTTGATCCGACGAGCCAAAACGAACGCCTGACATGAAGCGTCTACTCCTCCACCTTCCCGTCACCCTGTTTTGCTTGCTTATATGCATGTCCCGCTTACCTGCCCAGCTGCCCGAGGAATTCTATGTACAACCCATGCCCTTGCCGGAGGCCGCCGAGTTTCCCGTGGGGCTGAGCCCGGATTCGAGCGGACGAGTGTACCTCTGGGACAAGGCGGGGATCGTTTGGGTGCGCGATACGAACGGAACCTGGAACAATGAGCCGCTGATCGATCTGCACGAGGAAGTGAGCAATTGGTACGATGTGGGGCTCATGGGTTTTGCCCTGGACTATCAATTCGAGGAGAACGGCTATTTCTATCTGCTTTATGCCCTGGATTTGCATCACTACTACCATTTCGGTACGCCCCAGTATCATCCGGACAGCTCGGTCACCGAATCGGCTACCATCGGTCGGGTGGTGCGTTATCAGGCCGAGCTGGACGGCCCCTTTCCCCGGCTTCGCCCCGGCAGCCGGACCGTATTGATGGGAGCGGAACTGGCAGACGGCATACCCATTCTGTACGGAACGCATGCCATCGGATCCCTCGTTCACAGTCCCGACAGCACCTTATTGGTTTCCTGTGGCGAGGTCACCAGTTGGCAGGGCTGGGATACGGGGGGCGACGAGTACGGCACCCTGGTCAGCGAGGGGCTGGCCAAGGGGATCATCACGGAGGCGGAGGATGTGGGCTCGTACCGCGCTCAATTCCGGGGCAGCCTCAACGGAAAGATCCTTCGCATCGACAGTCGCACAGGAGCCGGCTTGCCCTCCAACCCTTTTTATCAGCCTGCAAACCCGAGGTCGGCCCCGTCACGGATCTGGACGCTCGGGCTGCGCAATCCTTACCGGATGACCCTGGTGCCGGGCACCAGCGGGCACAGCCCGGAAGAGGGGCGCCCAGGCCAACTGCTGGTGGGCGATGTGGGCTCGCTCAAGTTCGAAGAGTTGAATCGCGTGAGCACGGGCGGGCAAAACTTTGGCTGGCCGATCACCGAGGGCTTCGGCACGGTCTGGGAATTCCTCAGCCAGCCGGTCCCTCTCAATCGTTTGGCGCCTTTGCCGGCAGCTTGTGGAGACGGCTATCTCGATTTTCGCCAGACCTTTGTTCGGGCCAACCGCCACCAGATCCTCGAAACGGCCCATCCTTGCTTCCCGGACAGCAATTGGGCAGACCCCGGCCTGCTGAGCCTGGAAACGCCCCCGCTCATGGCCTGGTCCAGCTTGTGGAATGCTCCCACCCGCACTCACGTTCCGGCTTACGACGAACAAGATCAGCTCGTTGGGCGCATCATGGAGGAAGCCGGGGTGGCGGGGGAGTCCTTTTTGGGCTATTCCAGCCTGGCCGGAGCTTTTTACACGGGCAGCCGCTTTCCGGAGCCCTACCGGGATTGCTTTTTTCTGGCCGATTATTTCGGCTGGATACGCGCTCTGCGCTTCGACGGGGAAGGGCAGGTAGCGCAAGTGCTCCCCTTCCACGAGGAGGCAGATCGCATCATTCACCTCACCTATGCGCCCAGGGAGGATGCCCTTTATTACCTGGATGTCAACCGGCAGCTGTTTCGCATCACCTACGGTGGTGAAGTGCCACCCATTGCCCGCATCCAGGCCGATACGGTTTACGGCGGCCCCGTGCTGGCTGTCCAGTTCGACGGCCGCGCCAGCACCCACCCCAAGCACCCCATTGCGGCCTATCACTGGGATTTCGGTAAGGGCGATACCAGCAAGCTGGCTCAGCCTTCTCACACCTTTCGCGCCTCCGGGCCAGAGGCCGAGACCTTTGAGGTGACCCTCACGGTAACCGATACGGCAGGCAATACGGCCCGGGCGGTCCGGCAGATCTACCTCAACAACAGCCCGCCGGAAGTGGCCATCACCTCTGTCGAGGAAGGTGCGCAGTACCCCATTTCGACCACCGTGCTCCTTCCGCTGATCGCCGAAGTTTCCGATGCCGAACATTCGAATGAAGAGCTTAGCTACGACTGGCGCATTTTCCTGCACCACAACGATCACTTTCACCCGCAACCCTCGATCAAGAAGCCCCAGGCTCATCTGCTCACCGACCCATACGGCTGCGGAGCGGAAACCTTCTGGTACCGCATTCAACTCATCGTTACCGATCCGATGGGCTTATCGACCCGGGTGAGCCGGGAGATCTTTCCCTATTGCGGTTTGCCTTTCGTGGAATGGCTGGAGTTGTCGGGACGGCGGCGCAGCGATCACGTGCTGCTGGAATGGGAGAATACCTTCCTCGATGAGGTCGTTCGCTTCGAATTGGAGCGCAGCCAGGATATGATCCACTTTTATCCGGTGGGCCATATTCCGGTAGACGAGCCGGGCCGGCGATCCTTCCGGTACCGGGATTACGCGTTTCCGCATCCGGCCGCCTTGTACCGCATCAAGGCGGTGCACCGGAACGGGGCTTTTGCCTATTCCAATCTTTTTGAGGTGAATACCCGCTTGCCGGAGATCCGGTTTTTCCCCAACCCCACTGCCGGCCCCTTGTGGTTGCGCCTTGTCAATCCCGATGCGGGATCCATGCGCGTCCGCTTCTACGACCCGAGCGGCACTTACATGTCGGAGGTGCAGCTCGATCCACAGGCGGGAATAGATGAAGATCGAGCCATCCAATTGCCCCGGTCGTCTTCGGGAGTCATTATTTACGTAGTAGAAGCTGAGGGCGGGATCCTTCAGGCCGGCCGGATCCTTATCGCACCGTAAAGCCGTTGCCCCAGCCGGCCGGGGGCGAGGCAAAGGCCAGCTCGCCTTTGTCATTCTCGGCCATGAGGATCATGCCCTGGCTTTCCACCCCGCGCAGCTTGCGAGGGGCCAGGTTGGCGACCAACACCACGGGTTGCCCCACCACTTCCCCGGCGGTAAAGTACTCGGCTATGCCAGACACGACGGTGCGCTGCTCCAGGCCCAGGTCTACGGTGAGCTTGAGCAGCTTTTTGGTCTTGGGCATCTTTTCGGCAGCTACGATGGTGCCGGTGCGCAGGTCGAGTTTGGTGAAATCCTCGAACCGGATCTCCGGCTTGATGGGCTCGAGGTCTGCCTTGTGCTCCTGTTCCTGCTCCAGCACGGGCTGCAGCCTTTGTTTTTGCCGCTCGATCAATTCGAGGCGGCTGGTATCCTTGCGGTCCTGAATCTTGGCGAAGAGCAGGGCCGGCTCCCCGATGCGCAAGCCGGCGGGCAGCAGGGGCTCACCCTGGGCCAGTTGTTCGGTCACCAGGCGGAGCTCTCCGCGTTCCACGGGGGGCAGCCCCAGCAGCTCGCGGATGCGGGGCGAGGTAAATGGGATGAAGGGCTCGGTGAGCACGCTCAGCAGGGTCACCACCTGCAGGCTGGTAAACATGGCTTCGGCTATACCGGGATGTTTGGGATCTTCTTTGTACAAGGCCCAGGGGGCCTGCTCCTGCAGATAGGCATTGCCCCAGGAAGAGATCTCCATAAGGTGTAGGGCGGCTGCCTTGAAGCTGAATCCCTTGAGTTCGGCCAGCAGGCTTTGGGTCAGCTCGTGCACGGGCTGCAGCCTTTCTTTCAGCTCGATCTCTGCTGCGGGCACTTCTCCCTGAAAATACTTGTTGGTGAGCACCACCACCCGGTTGACGAAGTTGCCCAGGTTGTCGGCCAGTTCCTTGTCGTGGAAATCCACGAACTCGTCCCAGCGAAAGTCGCTGTCGCGATTTTCGGGCATGTTGCGCGTGAGGGCGTAGCGCAGGGCGTCTTCCTTGTTGGGGAAATCGGCAAACTCCTCCAGGTACTGATGTTGCTCGATGCCCCAGCCGCGCGATTTGGAGAACTTCTGCCCTTCGAAGTTGAGAAACTGATTGGCCGGCACGTTGATGGGCAGGGCAAATTCACCATGGGCTTTCAACATGGCCGGGAAGACGATGCAGTGAAAGACGATGTTGTCTTTGCCGATGAAGTGGATGAGGTCTACATTCTCGCCGAACCAGTAGTCGCGCCAGTCGGCGTCGTTTTCCTCGGCCCACTGCCGGGTGGCCGAGATGTAGCCGATGGGCGCGTCGAACCAGACGTACAGCACTTTGCCCTCGGCCCCGGAAAGGGGTACGGGGATGCCCCAGTCCAGATCGCGGGTGATGGAGCGGGGCTGCAGCCCGTTGTCCAGCCAGCTGAGGCACTGGCCCACTACATGGCGCTTCCAGCGGCGGGGATCGTGTTGGGGCTTGCCGTCCAGGGTGCCCTCGGCGATCCATTCGCGCAGCCAGTCTTCGTGTTCGTCCAGGCGGAAGTACCAGTGTTTGGTGGTTTTCAGTACCGGCTTCTTCCCGCTCAGGGTAGATACCGGCTCGATCAGCTCCAGGGGTGAGAGATCGGAACCGCAGTTTTCGCACTGGTCGCCATAGGCTTCTTCATAGCCGCAGCGCGGGCAGGTTCCCTTGATGTAGCGGTCGGCCAGAAACTGCTCGTATTCCGGGTCGTAATACTGCTCGATGGTCTTTTCCTCGAACTGGTCGCCCCGCTCGTACAGGCGCTTGAAAAAGGCCTGAGCGGTGCGATGGTGCAGTTCGGAGCTGGTGCGGTGGTAGTAGTCGAACGAGATGCCCAGCCGGCGAAAGGTCTCTTTGTTGAGCGCGTGGTATTTGTCAATGATGGCTTTGGGCGAGATGCCTTCCTTTTTAGCGCGCATGGTGATGGCGGCGCCGTGCTCGTCCGAACCGCAGACCCAAAGCACGTCTTTGCCCAGCAGCCTCAGGTAGCGCACGTAGATATCGGCCGGCAGGTAGGCGCCGGCCAGGTGGCCGAGGTGAAGGGCCCCGTTGGCATAAGGGAGGGCCGAGGTGACCAGGGTTTTGCGTTCGGTACTCATGGTTGGATGGCGTTGGGGGTGCGAAGATAAGGGATTGGCCAAGTTTTTTTCGGGCGGGAAAAGGCGGTCCTTGCAGCCTCCCGCGACGAAATGTGAAGTTTTTTAACAAACCCAGGGCTGTTTTTCACGGGCTGAGCCGCACCGCTTACTTGCCGGATCATGCCATTTGCTCAAAAAGGGCCAAAGGATGTATGGCAAAGCGGTATTTTTAAGGCGCTCTGTTTTTTCGCTAGCTAAAGATTGTTTATTTTAGCTAGCAAGCTCAGGGAAAATAAGTACTTGTTCCCTGCGTTAGAGAAAGCAAACACGCGAACACAAGACATTCAGCTCTTATAACTGGGGTTTAGTTTTTTCCGAAAGGTACAAGGCTTACTAGCCTGTTGTGCCTTTCTTTTTTTGTCTATTCTTGGAGATCGGGCTAAAATGCCGGCCGGAAATGTGCCCTATTATGGTGAAAACCGCATAACTTGCCGCGCTAGCTGTTGCAGGAGTCCAATACCCATGCAGATTTTTCCCTTCAAGGCCTTGTACCCCAATGTGGATTTCATAACGGACCCGGCCTCTTTTTTTGGCACCGTGAAACAGGAGTTTCGAGACTATTTCGAAACGGGGTTTTTCCACCAGTCGGAGGAGGAGGCCGTTTACATCTATCGCTTGCGGGATTCCGAGCGCGATTATGTGGGTATCATTGCCTGTACGGCTATTGAAGACTTTTTGCAGGGGCGCATCAAAAAGCACGAGCTTACCCTGGTTCCCAAGGTTCAGAAGCAGATCGAACTCATTTTGCGTCGCCAGGCCGCCGTCAAGCCGGTCATGCTGGCCTATCCCCGCCGGGCCGATATTTCGTCCTGGATCCAGGAGCAAATGGGGGAACGAAAGCCTTTCTTCAAACTCCGTTTCAAAGAAGAGGACACCCATCACACCTTCTGGAAGGTGGATGAGCCCGAGGCCGTGCAATCCATCCGGCGCAAATTCCTGCAGGAAGTGCCCAAGGCTTACATTGCCGACGGCCACCATCGCACCGAGGCTACAGCGCATATGTACAAGCTGAGCCGGCGCAAAAAACTGGACAGGCCCTACGACCTCTTGCTGGCGGCTTTTTTCCAGGAAGATCAGTTGGATATACAGGACTTCAACCGCCTGGTCGATCGGCCGGAAGGGTTTTCCGAAAGCTATTTCATGGCCCGCATTGCCCAGCTCACGGATATCCGGATCCTGGACCGGGCCCGCAAGCCGGACAAGAAGTACGAAGTGCTCATGGGGCTGAACGGCGAATGGTACATGCTTCGCTGGAAACCCTGGGTGTTGGAGCAACACGCCGGCGAACCCGCCCTGCTCGATAGCTTTTTGCTCAACAAATACGTTTTGGAGGAGCTGCTCGAAATCCGAGATGTGCAGAACGACGAGCGCGTGAGTTATGTGGAAGGACCGAAGGGGTTTCAGGGGTTGTTCAACAAGGTGAACAAGATGGATGATCCCATATCCTTTTACCTGTATCCGGTGTACATGGAAGAAATGTTCTCTCTGGCTAAAGCCGGCAAGACCCTGCCCCCGAAAAGCACCTGGTTTGAACCCAGAATGAAGAACGGGCTGATGGTCTACGCCTTTTAGGCCAAACGCGTATCTCGTTCAAAACCCGAGTTGATTATGCGAAAGCTGACCGCCGACCTGCTGTATCCCATCACTTCGCCTCCGGTGCCGGAGGGGGTGCTGGTGCTTGACGATACCGGTAGGATCCAGGATATCACCGGCCGCTCCGAACACGACCCGGCCAGCCTGGAAGCCTATCGCGGCGCTCTGGTTCCGGGTTTTGTGAACACCCATTGCCATCTCGAACTCAGCCACATGAAGGGCGTGGCCCCCACGGGAACCGGGCTGTTGCCCTTCCTCCAGACCGTGGTGAACTACCGCGACGTCTCCGAAGAACAGATCCGGGAGGCCATCGACGTGGCCGATGAGGCCATGTACCGGGCCGGTATCGTGGCCGTGGGCGACATTTCCAACAAGGCCGACACGGCCGACTGCAAGCGCCGAAGCGCCATCCGCTATTACACCTTCGTCGAAATGTTCGATTTCCTGCAGGACGGCCTGGCTGCCCGGATGTACGAGCAATATCGGCAAGTGTATGACGAACAGCCCGAGCACAGAAGTGCAGTGCCCCACGCACCCTACACGGTATCGCCTACTCTGTTCGGCCTCCTCCGTGAACTGAACGGGAGGGAGCCGATTCGCACCGTGAGCATCCACAATCAGGAGACTGCCGGCGAGGACGAATTATTCCAGACCAAAAGCGGCGGTCTCCTGGATTTTTACCGCACATTCGGCTTCTCGATCGAGGATTTTGAGCCTCGCGGGCAGAACTCTATCCGGTATGCGCTGGACCAGCTCGATCCCTCGCATCGCACCTTGTTCGTGCACAATACGCTCACCCAACCGGAAGACATTGCAGCGGCACATGCCTGGAGCGACCAAGTCTTCTGGGCCACCTGCCCCAATGCCAACCTGTACATCGAAAACCGGCTGCCCAATTACCAGTATTTTCTCGACTCGGATGCGACGGTGACCATCGGTACGGACAGCCTGACCTCCAACTGGGGGCTGAGCATACTCGATGAGCTCAAGACCATTGCCCGGTACCAGTCGTATTTACCGGCGGAGACCCTGCTTTGCTGGGCAACCATCAACGGAGCGCGGGCTCTCGGCTGGGAAGCGCAATTCGGCAGCTTCGAACGGGGCAAAAAGCCGGGCGTCAATCTGTTGTTCGGCTTCCCCGATGGCGATCTGCTCAGTGCCGGAACCGAGGTTCGAAAACTCGCCTAGTTCGTGCAAAGGGCCAACTGGACATATTACCTGGGCGAGCTGGTCATCATCGTGGTGGGCATTATGCTGTCTTTCCTGCTCAACGAATGGCGGCTCGGCCGTCAGGAGCAGAAACAGGAGCGAGTCATTCTGGAAAATATCCGGGAAAACCTGCAGGAGGATCAATACCTCATGGAAGAGGAAGTAAAAGCACTGCACGAGGTCCAGCGGGTCACCCGGCGCTACCTGGATCTCGAATGGGTGCCTGAAGACAGCCTTCGATACTATTCGGGCTATTTACAGGTGTATTCCACCTTCCCCTTCAACAACCTGGCCTATCGGGAAATGGAACAGACCGGTGAGAGCAAATTCATCCGCAATCGCGAATTGCTCAAACAGATCATCTCGCATTACGAAAAGGATTACTTCGCCATAAAAGAATACAACGAGGTGGACAAACGGCTCATCCTGGACCGCATCATGCCCTACATCGACCATCATTTTCCCAATCGCAGCCGCCTCCTCATTCCCGAAAACGAAGAGCAACTCCGGGCCTCTCCTTTTCAGAACCTGGTGCGCAACAATTTCTACTTCAAAGCGGTGCAGATCCAGCTGTACCAGGCACAGATGGCCAAAATGGACAGCTTGATCCGGCAGATCGAGCGGGAACTCGAATAGAAAAAGGGACGGCCGTTCGTCAGCGACCGCCCCTTTTGGATTCGGGATCGCAGAAGCCCATGGATCCGGACCGGATCAGTCGGCTACGATCACCCGGCCGGTCCACCGCCCTTCGGCGGCCAGCACCTGGACGAGGTAGAGGCCCTGGGGCAATCCGTCGAGCGCTACGGCAGCGGGGGTGCCCTGGAGCTCTTGCTCGACGACCAGCCGGCCTTCGGGGCTAAAGAGCTGCACGCGGCTGTTTGCCGGAACATGGGTCAGGAACAGCTGATCCGTAGCGGGATTGGGGAAGGCTTTTACTCCCGGCAGGATGGCCAGCTCGCGCGTGGATGTGATCTCCTTGAATCCTTCAAAGAACAAGATCATTTGCGTGACGGCCGGCGCGACGCATTGCACGTGGTTAAAATTGGGATTCAGGTCGTCAGAGGTCACATCGGGGGCCCCGCGTTGGTTCATAACCGAGTCGGCCACCAGGCTGTTGGTAAAGGGCACCTGATCGTCGGCCATGCAATAATAGAGCCGGGTAGGGGCCTGAGGGGCCCAATCGAAGAGGTCGTTTTCGCGCAGAGCCTGGCTCACGGGATGGTCCGGCTCGTTGGCAATGATATTCAGAATGCTGTCTTGCAGCATGGCACCGGGGAAGGATCCTCCCTCCCGGGCAATGAGCGAGTCGATCATGCGGTTGTTCATGTAGGTCAGGCCGATGGAAGAGTTGCCGCTTTCAAAGTTGTCGAAATAAAAGTCCACAATATCTGCAAAGGGCTGTTTGAAAAACTGAGCGGTGCTGTCGTATAGCTCGTACACTTCGTTGTAGCTCAGATAGGTGTTTCCGATAAAGCCGGGGTAGAAATAATTCGTGCTGTCGTTGAACAGCAGGCTGGCCATTTCGCCGGAAATACTGTACGGCCCGGAAAGGTGAGCGGCAGCCGTCACGACAAAATCGCCGGCAAGACCTTCCTCGACGGCTTTATGAAGGGCTGCGCCGCCGTGTCCGCCCTGGGAATAGCCCGTGACGAAGAGCTGGTCGTTGTACGCTATGTCTTCCTGGTCCAGATAATCCCGCACGGCAAAAAGCATATCGATGGCGGCCGAGGCTTCGGTCTCGGAATGCACATAGGGATGAAAGCCGCGGCTATCGCCCAGGCCCAGGTAGTCGGGCGCCAGCGTGAGGTAACCCATGCTGGCCGTGAAGGGTGCTACTTCGTAGCTTCCGCGGGAAGGCACCTGGAACTTGTCGTTGACCGTGCCGTGCTGGTAGACGAGGAACGGATAGGCCTCCCCGCTTCCATCCGGAATGAAAAAAGCCCCGGAAGCCGTATCGGTCTGTTCGTCCAGGTCCAGGGTCGTATACTGGATCTTGTAGACATCGCAACCGTACTGGGCGAAGGGGTTGAGCTGTTGGAGTTCCTGGCGGCTCAGGCTTTCGAGGAAACTAATTTCCACAATTTGCTGTGCCAGGAGTGGCAGGGAAAAAATCCAAAGCAGGACAACAGGTAGATATTTCTTCATGATCTTGCGTTTTGGTTTGGTGATTGAGTGTAAGAAAGGAAAGCCTTAGGTTTCAATTTGGTTTTCAAATGTTTCTCTCAGATCGTCGATTTTCAGGAAAGGATGGCTTTTTTGCAGCTCTTTTACCTGCTGCAGTTGGGTCTGGCAAAATTGCCGATGTGCCTCCGTGTCCGGATGCAGGGGGCGATGCCGGGCCGCTTTCAGGATGTGTTCCAAGGCTTGCATGAGCGATCGGGCCTCCGGGGCCAGGCAGACCCGGATAAACTGCTCCCACACGTAGTCGACCGCCAGCGCATTGGGGTGAACCATGTCGGCTTCAAAAAACCGGTAGTCGCGCAACTCGTCGAGTACCAGCTCGTATGCGGGGAAGTATTGCACCCTGTCGAACTGCCGGCAGAGTTCGTGGGCCGCCAACAGCAGGGTGGCCTTACTGTGCTGGTTGTCCACCAGGCCGTCGCGCAGGTGGCGCACGGGGCTGACGGTGATCCATATCCGGCTGCCTGAGGGCAAAAGCCGAACGGCTTCCGACAGCGCATCCACGGTTTGCGATACGGATAGCCGGTCCTTCTGAAAGGCGGAGGCCGGGAACTTGTGGTTGTTGGCCACGATGCGCCCTGTGTCCTTCAGGCGATAGACCCAGGCTGTACCAAGGCTCAGAAGCAGCCAGGGTGCCCGTTTCAGTTGCGCATGGGCGGTCTGCAGGGTCCGGTTGATCCGGCGAACGGCTTCCTCGCGCTCGGGATGCGAAAAGCGGCCATGGTGGTCCCAGCTGTGCCAGAGGCCATCGCGGTGCACCAAATCCTCTGGCTGAAAGCCCGCTCCTTCATGGATTCGTTGGATGGCACGAGCCAGGGACGAGGGGTTGTAAAGAATGCCAAAGGGGTTGGTCAGGCAATCAAATCGGCGCGATGCCAACCGGTCGCCTATGTGCTCGGCAAAGCAGGAGCCCATGCACAGGAAGGGTGTGGCGTAGGAAAACCGCTGTGCGGTCTGCGGAAGCGGAACAGGGGTTCGAAAGCGGTCGGCCTCAGGCATTTAGTTCGGAGCAGATGGATTCAAGTGGTAAAAAATAGTACTTTCGATTTTACCGGTAAAAAAATCAGAGCCCGATGAGTTTGTTGGATCGCTTGTTTGGTCGCAAAGACGACGCTGCTCAGCCCTTTCCGGATATCCGCTTTGGGCGGTATAGCGATTCCTACAAGGAGGCGGCCAACCAGGAGGCCTGGACCGAAGCGCTTCAGGCCTTCGAGGAGGGAAGTTATCTGGATGCCTATCGCCACTTTTTTGCCTACCTGCGCGACGAGGCCGAGGACAATGTGCGGGTGGCGGCGGAACCCGGCCAGCTGAGCTTCGAGCTTTGCCAGGGCTCGCGAAAGATCACCGGGCGGGCCGACCGGAAGAAATTGAAGGCCGAGGCCAAGATCGCCCGTACCCAGGCCTTGAACGTTGGGTTTATGCGGCGGTTGATCGAGAAGAATTTCGAGTTGAAATACAGCCGGTTTGCCCTGGATGCCGACAAGCAGCTCACCATCGTTTTCGACACCTACACCCTCGACGGGTCGCCCTACAAATTGTACCACGCCCTCAAAGAAGTAGCTCTGCAGGCCGATAAGCAGGACGATCTGTTGCTGGAGGAGTTTCAGGCTTTGCAGCCCGTGGAGACCGCTCACCTCGAGGACCTTCCGGCGCAGGAAAAGGAGGTGAAATACCGCTTTTTACTCGACCGGGTCCGCGAAGTGCTGGGCGAGATCGAACAGGGGCAACTCCGCCCGGAGCAGTACCCGGGAGGGACTTCCTATTTGTTGCTGGCCTTGATTTACAAGCTGGATTACCTGCTCAAGCCGGAGGGGCATACCATGGAGACGCTGGAGCGGCTCAACCGCTTGTTTTTCGGAGCGGATGGACAAACGGTAGTGGAGAAAAACCAAATCCTGGTCCGCGAGCTCGCCAGGTTGGTCGAACGGCCCAAGGCCGATTTTTTCCGGGAAATGTATCGGGTGAAATCCACCTTTGGCATCACTACCCCGGTGAGTCACGATCGCGTGGTGGGCTTTGTGGATGGGGAATTGCACAATATGGACTGGTACCAGGAAAACGGCTACGAGGCAGTGGCCCTTGCCGTGCCCAACTACATCGTGGGCTATTCCCTGTTCAACTACGCCCTGCCCCGGCCCGATCGCGATCTTTTTCACCTGTATTTCCAGGTGGTGGAATCGCAGTACTTCAAGGATCTGGGCTTCCCCGTAGATTATTACGAACCCGATACCGGCAAGTTCAATCGCAAGGCCATCCGCAAGGCACTGGATTACATTGGCGATGCAAACGAGGCCTTATATCCCCGGCTCAATCCGCGTTCCAATGCGCTGGTTTTCGACAACCTCCCGGACTTCGCCCGCTCCTATCTGTTGATGGTGCGGAACCTGGATATGACAAAGGTGGGGTAGGTTGCCAGAAGGTAGACAGGCAGATGCCAGGCGTTTAGACCTTGGATTTCAGGGTGGAAAGCGGTTCCAAGCGTCAGTTTAATGCCGGGGCCTTGAACCCGGCGGGGCGTTTTTCTTGTTTGATACGTAATCGATTCATTATGGCTGCAACGATAACCGAATCCGACATCTGGGACGCACTCGAGGAGGTGACCGATCCCGAAATCCCCGTACTCACGGTGCGCGATCTGGGCATCGTGCGCGATGTTCAGATTCATGAGGATGGCCTGGTCGAGGTCGTCATCACGCCTACCTATTCCGGTTGCCCGGCCATGAACACCATCGAGATCAACATCAAGGCCACCCTGCAGGAGAAGGGCTACGATCCGGTGAAGGTCACCACCGTCCTCTCCCCGGCCTGGACCACCGACTGGCTCACCGAGGAGGGCCGCCGCAAGCTCAAGGCCTACGGCATCGCTCCGCCCCAGGGCGGTTCGGTGAGCAAGCGCGCGCTCTTCTCCGAGGATACCGACATCGAGTGCCCCCACTGTGGTTCCACCCATACCGAGATGGTCAGCCAGTTCGGCTCCACCGCTTGCAAGGCCCTCTACCGCTGCCTGGATTGCAGAGAGCCTTTTGATTACTTTAAGTGTCATTGATGGCATGCAAGCCCTGTCTGCCGCAGGTAAGGGCTGAATAAAAAAGGGGCATACCTTGCCCTTCACCCTCCATCCGGTTCCACGCTTTTTCTTAGCTTCCCATTCAAAAGCCCTTCCATGGAACGCATCTATTTCCGAAAGGACGGCCACCTGGGTATCGTTGCCTTCAACCGGCCGGACAAGTACAACAGCTTCACCCGCGAACTGGCCCTGGAGACCCAGGAAGCCCTGGACCGCTGCCGCGATGATGCGGAGATCCGGGCCGTATTGCTCACGGGCGTGGGCAAAGCCTTTAGCGCCGGGCAGGACCTGCAGGAGGTGATCGCCGCCGGCGGGCCCAGCTTCGAGCAGATCCTGCTGGAGCACCTCAATCCCATTGTGGAGAAGATCATGCATATGGAGAAGCCCGTGCTGGCGGCTGTGAATGGCGTAGCCGCCGGTGCCGGCGCCAACATCGCCCTGGCCTGCGACATCGTCATCGCGGCCGAGTCGGCCCGCTTCATTCAAGCCTTCAGTAAGATCGGTCTCATCCCCGACAGCGGAGGCTCTTTCCTCCTGCCGCGCCTCATCGGCTGGCAACGGGCCAGCGCACTCATGATGCTGGGCGAGCCGGTACCCGCCAGAGAAGCTGCGGCCATGGGCATGATCTACAAAGCCCTGCCCGACGAGGGCTTCCTGGAGGCCGCCACCGAGATGGGGCGCAAGCTGGCGGCTATGCCCACCCTGGGCCTGGCACTCACCAAAAAGGCCCTGCAGGCCAGCGCGCACAATGACCTGGCCGCCCAGCTCGCCCTGGAAGAACAACTCCAGACCCGCGCCGGCCAGACCCACGACTACAAGGAGGGCGTGCAGGCTTTCCTCGAAAAGCGCCAACCCGAATTCAAAGGACATTGAGGAAAGATGGGATGAGTCTTGTCTGTCGAAGGCGGAGGTGGCCGGGTAGCGAGTAAACGTTAAATCGCCTAGATTCTTCGGCCAGCACCGTTGGTGCAGACTGCCGACTACCCTGCAACCCCTCGCCTTCCATACCTTTGCCCCTGAACCCAACAAACATCCATGCCTGACCGCTCGCTCAATCCGGCTTTGCGTCCTCGCTCGCGCACCATCGACGCAGATGCGCTCCGGGAGGGTATTCTGCAAGGCGACCAGTTGCAACTGAGCCGGGCCATTACGCTCGTTGAGAGCAGCCGGCCCGATCACCAGCAGCTGGCCCGCGAACTGGTAGAGGCCTGCCTGCCGCACAGCGGCCAATCCACGCGCCTGGCGGTGACGGGGGCGCCCGGTGTAGGCAAGAGCTCCTTTTTGGAGGCATTCGGCATGCACCTGCTTCAAAACGGCGAGCGCATTGCCGTGCTGGCCGTGGATCCTTCCAGCCCGCGCAGCAAGGGCAGCATCCTGGGCGACAAGACCCGCATGGGAAAGCTGGCCCAGGACGAGCGGGTGTTCATCCGGCCCAGCCCGGCAGGCACCACCTTGGGGGGAGTAGCCCGCCACACCCGGGAGACCATCCTCCTTTGCGAGGCCGCCGGCTTCAGTACCATCCTCGTCGAGACGGTAGGCGTGGGGCAGTCGGAGACCACCGTGCGCTCTATGGTGGATTTTTTCCTGCTCCTCTTGTTGCCCGGGGCCGGCGATGAACTGCAGGGCATCAAACGCGGTATCGTGGAAATGGCCGATCTGCTGGTGGTCAACAAGACAGATGGCGAGCGGATAAAACTCGGCCGGCAGACTCGTCAGGCCTACCGCAATGCGCTGCATCTGTTCCCGCCCAGCGAGAGCGGCTGGAGGCCCGAGGTGCTCACCTGCTCCAGCACGGAAGGTACCGGCATACCGGCGGTGGCCGAGGCTGTAAAGCGCTACCGCAAGCAAATGCAAGCGAGCGGTTACTGGACGAAGCACCGCAGGGAGCAGGCCCGCTTCTGGCTGTACGAAAGCATACAGGATTATCTGAAACAGCAGTTCTACAGCCATCCGGAGGTGAAAAAGCGGTTGCCCGAGATTGAAGACGAAGTGCTGGAGGGCCGGCGGTCCTCCTTTGCCGGGGCCGAACATCTCATCCGCCTCTTTCGAGCGGGCGGGGCGGGCTGACCCCCTTTTCGTAGGGCCCTGCATCCAATGCGTTTTTTCTTTACTTTTAAGCCAACAAAAAAACCTCAACGCGGATGAAATCCCTAAGCCTTCCTATTATCCTGATCGGACTGGGCCTCCTGCTGTTCATGGGCGGCTGCTCGGCCTACAACAACATGGTCAATGCCGACGAAGATGTGAACCAGGCCTGGGCCAACGTGCAAAGCGCCTACCAGCGCCGGGCCGACCTCATTCCCAACCTGGTGGAAACCGTAAAGGGCGCAGCTGACTTCGAGCGCGGCACCCTTACGGATGTGATCGAAGCCCGTGCCAAGGCCACCAGCATACAGGTGGATCCCAGCAAGCTGGACGCCGCCAAGATCCAGGAGTACCAGGCCGCACAAGGCGAACTCAGCCAGGCCCTGGGCCGTCTCTTGGTCGCCGTGGAGCGGTATCCCGAGTTGAAGGCCAACCAGAACTTTCTGGAGCTGCAGGCCCAGCTGGAGGGCACGGAAAATCGCATCAAGGTGGAGCGCGACCGCTTCAACGAACAGGTAACCGGCTACAACAAGCTGGTGCGCCGATTCCCCAATTCCCTGTTCGCCGGTATTTTCGGCTTTGATCAACGGGCGCAGTTCGAGGCCGAAGCGGGTGCACAGGAAGCACCCCAAGTGAACTTCGACTGATGAAGGACTTCTTTAGCCGGGAAGAAGAGTTGCAAATCATCCGGGCGATTCGTCAGGCAGAGAAACAGACCTCCGGCGAGATCCGCGTGCACCTGGACGGGCACCGGCAGATGGACGACGTGCTGGAGAAAGCCGAGAGAACCTTTATCCGCCTGGGTATGGATAAAACGGCAGCCCGCAACGGCGTGATGATCTTTATTGCGCCGCACGCGCGTTCGTTTGCCATATTGGGCGATCAGGGGATCGACGAGGTGGTGGCTTCGGACTTCTGGTCGGAAGAGCGCGACATCCTGCAGGCGCATTTCAAAAACGGGCAGTTTGCCGATGGGGTGATCAAGGTCGTCGAACAAGTTGGGGCAAAGCTCAAAGCCTTTTTTCCTTACCAGTCCGATGACGAAAACGAGCTGCCCGATGAAATTTCGTACGAAGATTGATCCCGTATGCGCATAAGGCGATCCTGGCTACATATCCTCTTCCTCTTGCCGCTGATAGCGGCCCTGTCCATCCCGTTGCACGCCAAGGAAGTGCCCCCGCGCTCCAATACCATCGTGACGGATTATGCCGGTGTGCTGTCGGATGCGGAGCGCAATGCCCTGGAGCGCAAGCTGGTCGCGTTTGACGATACCTCGTCTACGCAGATCGCCCTGGTGATTGAACGCAGCCTGGAGGGGGACGACCTCTTCGATTATTCCTACCGCCTGGCGGAATCCTGGGGCATCGGCCGGGAAGGCAAGGACAACGGCGTACTGCTGTACGTGGCCTTCGAAGATCGCAAGATCTACATACAAACGGGTCGCGGAGCGGAGGGCTTCCTTCCCGATGCCCTGGCCAAGCGCATCATCGAGCAGATCATCGTGCCGTCATTCCGCTCCGGGCAGTACTACCAGGGACTGGACAAAGCTACCGATGCCATCATTCAGTTGGCTACGGGCGAGTACATCAACGATGAACCGGATGCCACTCCGCTCCCGACGGGCCTGGGCTTGGTCATCGGCATTATGCTGCTGATCTTGCTCATATACCTCATCAGCCGCGGTGGCGGCGGGGGGGGCTATTATCGGGGTGGTCGTTATTATGGCGGCTACGGCGGTTTCGGTGGGGGCGGCAGCTTCGGCGGAGGATTCGGTGGCGGCGGCGGCGGTGGTTTCGGCGGTTTCGGCGGTGGCAGCTTCGGCGGTGGTGGTGCCGGTGGTGGTTGGTAAATTCTCAGATCCTATGGTCGCTTTTCTTCGCTTAGGATGGATCGCATTGTTTTCCCTGTTGGCTTGGGGCTGCAGCTTTACCCCATCCTTCCACTATGCGAGTTCCTCCGATCTGGAGTTTGTCTCTCCCGGGGTCGCCCCTGCATCTGAATGCTATTTGCCGGCGAACTATGTGCCGGATACCCAACGCCTGGAATACACCCCCATGAAATACGTTCGGGTGAACGTCCACTTCATGAATGCTGCCGACAGCAGCGCCAACTTCTCGAAGCCGGAAGCCGATTCCGTGGGCTGGTGGATTGTGCACTATGCCAACCTGGCCCTGGAGCGCAACCGCAAAATGCTTCTTCCGCTGGGGAATGAAACACCGGTACTTCCCGTACAATTTCGCTATCGCATCACCGGACGCCCGGATGATCCGGATGATAACGGCATCTATTGCCACTACGACGACAGCCTTTTCTATTACATTCACAAGGGGCCTGAAAAGAACCTTTACGACCGGGCGGTAATCCAGACCTACGGCCGCCAACTGGATACGGTCCTCAATATTTTTTTAATGCCCTTTCCGCCCGATAGCCTGCCCCCGGGAGAGGACAGTCCGGCGCCGGTCGGAGTGGCTCTGGGCAAGGCTGTGAAGATCGGGGGCATTACCGGGACCTATCATCCCCTATGGGATTTTAAGAGCTGCATCAATCACGAAGTGGGCCACATATATGGCCTGCGTCATGCCTGGTACAAGAACGACGGTTGCGACGACACCCCGCCCAATCCGAACTGCTGGTACTACACCCAAAACGGCAGCGACTGCGATTCGCTGGTTTCGAATAATCTGATGGATTACAATACCTGGCAAAATGCCATTACCCCATGCCAGATCGGCATCGTTCAGTCGAAGATGGCCCGGGAAAATGCACGGGGCCGGTCGTACCTCATCCCGAACTGGTGCGCATTGGATTCGGAAAAAACGATCCGGATCCGCGATACGGTGATTTGGAGCGGTGCCAAAGACCTGGAAGGCGAACTCATCGTCGAGCCCGGGGGGCACCTCACCTTGCGTTGCCGGGTTTCGCTGCCGAAAGAGGCCCGCATCATCGTAGCCGGAGGAGGGACCCTGCTGCTCGACGGATGCCGGCTGCACAATGCCTGTGGCGATCAGTGGGACGGAATTTTGCTGCAGCAAACCTCCTCCGGGCGGGGGCGTTTACTCGTCGGCCGGCAACCCGTCCTGGAAAATGCCTTGCATGCGATCGACTGGCCTCAGGCATCGCCCTGATGGAAGATGCGCTGGCCGGGCAGAGCGGTTTTCATGCCTCTGAAGATTATGACCTTCCAGCTTGCCGTTTACCTGCCGAAAGCATGGCAGGCAGGTTATCCTGAAAACCGTAAAAGCATGATCTATGAAAAACTGGCTCTATACCACCTTGTTCGGGCTTACCATGGCCCTGTATTTCTTTTTTCCCTGGCACCTCATCTGGCAACAAGAGCGTATCCTGAGCCGGGGAGAGCGCATGTTGTTCAGGCTGGCGCCCGTTGATCCTTCGGATATTTTTCGCGGGCAGTATCTGCGCCTTCACTACCAATGGCCTTCCGTGCCCAATCCGGACACTTTGAATGTAGATCAGGGGGCCTTTGTTTGTCTGCACAAAGATTCATCCGGAATGGCCTTTCCCGGCATGGCTTACGCGCGCAAACCGGACGACTGCACCTACCTGCGCACTCGCGTGGTGAGCAGGGGATACCCCCAGGCCTCGCATGTAATGATTGAGGTGCCCGGAAGTTTGCGCCGTTACTACCTGAACGAGCGGTCGGCCTCTGAGGCAGACAGCGTTTATCAGCAGCTGTTGCGCCGTGCTGACCTGGAAGGCAGCCTGCCGGCTATGGCGAGAGTTCGCGTGCGAAACGGCAAAGCCCGGGTGGAAGACCTACTGTTTGAGGGGAAGCCGCTGAGAGACTACCTCAAGCGGTAGGCCTTGGGCCGGCCGGCTTGCCCGAAATCCCCAGCTCGGCCGTACAATCCTTGTGCTTCAGTAAGTCCAGATAGCTGAGGTCAAAACGGTTTCCGTCATTTACCACGGAAGCGATACTCACGGTGCGCACCAGATTATGGCGATTCATGACCAGGTCGTTGTGGGGATCGCCCTCTCCGGCTTTGAGGTGAAAGTGCAACATGGATCCCCGCGTAGGCTGGGGCCGTTGCTCCAGCCAATCGGCAAGCCAGTGCTGCCTTTTCTTTCGGTAGGTAAGGTCGTACAGTACCGGAGAAGCCCAAATGGCGTACTGCCGGGGGTCTTTGGTATGCACGTGGAGCTTTTGGCCGTTCCAGCGCAGGTCCCACAACTGATCCTGATCCCGCACGACCATAGTGAAGGGCTCCATCCCCAGGAACGGATAGTCGTCGATGAATTCCGGGGTTTCATCGTATTCGAAAAAATCCAGGACCATGAGGCCCCGGCTGCGTCGATAAGGGGGTTTGCGCCGGTGGCGCTTGTAGGCACCGTTGATGAGGCAAACCGCTTGCCCGCTCGAACTGAGCGCCAGCCAGGTGCCTCCGGCACCTGCATCTTTCGGGAAGAGGATTTCGCGCTCGCCTATGCGCTGCCGCTCCAGGCCGGTAGCAGCGCGCAGTGGGGTTTCATCCCGGTTGCTGGTGAGCAGGTAGCTCCCGTCGGGCTTGGGAATATAAGTGAGTGTGCACATGGGATCGTTTTTCTGTGGCTTGGATCAATACCAGCAAATCACCTCATCGGCTGCCTTTCGCGACAGGTCGGGAACCCCTACTTGCTCAGCCGGATAGCCCACCGGAAGCAGTAGGAAAGGGCGTTCGTGATCGGGCCGTTGCAGCAACTCCTGAAGGAAGTTCATCGGGCTGGGGGTATGCGTAAGGGTCACCAGGCCGGCCTGGTGGATAGCCGTGATAAGGAAGCCCGCTGCGATGCCGACGGACTCATTGACGTAGTAATTTTTGGCTCGACTTCCGTCGGGGAGCGGCTCATAGGCCTTTTTAAACAGAACGATCAGCCAGGGGGCGATCTCCAGGAACGGCTTTTCCCAATTGGTGCCCAGGGGCTCCAGGTCACTCAACCACTCGGGGCTCATGCGGCCATGATAGCTGCGGTATTCTTCGGCTTCGGCAGCCCGGCGAATGCGTCGCTTGAGTTGGGGATCCTGAACGGCGCAAAAGGTCCAGGGTTGTTTGTGCGCTCCGGAAGGAGCTGAAGAGGCCGTAAGCACGAGCTGCTCGATCACAGCCCGCTCCACCGGGCGGTCGGAGAATTGCCGGATGCTGCGCCGGCGATCCATGAGCTGGTAAAACTGGTGGGCCCGTTCCCGGGTTTCTTCCGGACTCAGGCCAAGCGGATCATAGGGAATAAAGCCAGAGGTAGGATCTGCCATGGGAATCTCGATTTAAGGAGTTGAACTTGACACCGGAAGTACTTTACCGTTGAAAAAGCCTTGGCCTCGCGTAGCGAAATAACTCAAAAATTCGGCCATTTCTTCGCTGGAAAGCGGGGCCTTTAGCCCCGGAAAGGCTTCGGCCAGCATCTCGGTCTGTACGGCCCCCAGAGCAAGGGCGTTGACGGCAATACCGTGGTCCTTCCACTCTTCGGCCAGGCACTCCGTAAGTATGCTGAGGGCGCCTTTGGTACTGCTGTAAGCGGATAGTCCGGGAAACTTGGAGCTGCCCTGGACGCCCCCCATGCTGCTCACATTGACGACATGGGCATGGGTGCTGGCTTTGAGATAGGGGAAGAGCAAACGAAGCAGGCGCACCACGCCAAGGAGGTTGACCTCCCATTGGGCTTGCCAATCGTCGTCGCTGAGCTGTTCGAACGGCTTGTGGATAAGGCGGCCGGCATTGTTGATGAGCACATCCAGGCCGCCGACTTCGGCCAGGGCGATCTGGAGGGCGTTTTCGTCCACTTGTCGCAGGTCCATGGGCAACAGGCGAATGGGAAAGGCACCCTGGGCTTCGGATTCCAGCGATCGAAGGGCTGCGGTGGTGCGCGCCAGGGCCACGACCTGATGGCCTTCTTCAGCCAGCTTCAGCGCGGTGGCCCGGCCAATCCCGCGGCTGGCCCCCGTAATAAGTATTTTCATGTTTTTCATTTGTTGGCTCGGACAGGACAACGAATACCGAATGGGGCTTGTTTAGGATTTTTACCTTTGCAAAGCTTATCGAATTTTCGAACCGGCTCGTCAACACTTATGAATTTACGCATTCTCCACCACTTCGGTCGATACCTCATCATGATGGGGACGGCTATCAGCCGGCCGGAAAAGTGGTCTATGTACTACAAAGAGACCATGCGCCAGATGAATGATATCGGCGTAGGCTCTCTGCCGATCGTAGGGCTCATCTCGGTTTTTATCGGCGCCGTGACCGCGGTGCAGTTTTCCTATCAGCTCGACGGTACCTTGGTGCCATTATACTACATCGGATACATCGTTCGCGACAGTACGATCATCGAATTGGCCCCCACCATTACCTGTCTGGTACTGGCCGGCAAGGTTGGGTCCAACATGGCTTCCGAGATCGGGGGAATGCGGCAAAAAGAGCACATCGACGCCATGGAGATCATGGGGGTGAACACAGCCGCTTACCTCATCATGCCCAAATTGATCGCCGCGCTCATCATGATTCCCTTGTTGGTGGCGCTGGCGGCTTTTATCAGCATCATCGGCGGTTATGTGGCTTCGGTGCCCTCCGGTGCGCTTTCGGATGCCGAATACGTGCAAGGACTACGCTCCTTTTTTGAGCCCTTTAATGTGGTGATGATGTTTGTCAAAGCCATCGTTTTTGCGTTCCTGCTCACCACGGTTTCCTGCTACCAGGGCTACTACGTCAAGGGCGGCAGTATTGAGCTGGGGCAAGCCAGTACCAATGCCGTCGTGTACAGCGATATTCTGATTCTTCTGAGTGATTACCTGATTGCCATTGTGCTTACCGGCTGAGCTAAGATTATGATCCGGACAAATGAACTATACAAGTCGTTTGGCGATACCGAAGTTTTGAAAGGTATCACCACCGAATTCTTGCGAGGCAAAACCAACCTCATCATCGGACGAAGCGGAGCAGGGAAGACGGTTCTTCTCAAATTGTTGGTCGGACTGCTTCAGCCCACGAGCGGCGATGTCTGGTATGATGACATTCACCTCAACCGCCTCAACAAGAAGGAGCTGCGCGAACTGCGCATGCAGGTGGGCATGCTTTTTCAGGGCTCCGCCCTGTTCGATTCCATGACCGTCGAGGATAATATCCGCTTTCCCCTGGATATGTTCACCAATCAGACCAGTAAAGAAAAGAAGGACCGGGTCAATTTCTGCCTGGATAGGGTGAACCTCAGCGGGGTGAACGACAGATACCCTTCCGAAGTAAGTGGCGGTATGCAAAAGCGAGTGGGTATCGCCCGATCTATTGTGCTGGAGCCTCGCTACCTGTTCTGTGATGAGCCCAATTCCGGCCTGGACCCCAAGACGGCCCTCGTCATTGACGAACTCATTCAGGATATCACCCGCGACCAGGATATTACGACGGTTATCAATACCCACGACATGAATTCGGTGATGGAGATCGGCGAAAACGTCATTCTGTTGTTTCAGGGGGAAATTGCCTGGCGGGGCGACCGGCACGAAGTGATGGATAGCGACAATGAGGTGCTGCAGGATTTCATTTTTGCCTCCCCCTTCCTTCAACGATTGCGTAAGGCAGCAGTGGAGAAATGAGCATTGCGCTTCACTTCAAACTTTTCCGGCTTGTCCGAAAAAGCAAAATCTCGTACTTTTGCCCCGCTCTATAGCTGAGCCCGGGTGCTGAAATTGGTAGACAGGCACGTTTGAGGGGCGTGTGTCGTAAGACGTGCGGGTTCGAGTCCCGCTCCGGGCACTACCACCAGGCAAAGGTTTCGAGCCATGACGCCTACCGGGGTTGGGTACAAAAGGCTTTGCCGGCCAATCCTTCCGGACCGGCTTCATTGCGGATATTTCGGGTTGGGTATTCGGTGCGGCATCGCAACTTTTTCCTCTTTTCACGGGTTTGCTTCCATGAACATATATTCATACCTTTACTCGTATGGACGCAAATCAAGGTGTACTGGATCCCAAAGAAGCGGAGAAACTCGAACGCATTGCGTTCATTTTGAAGACTGTAGCACATCCGCTCAGGCTTGGCATTGTCCATTTGCTGGAGCAGCATCCGCGGCTTTCCGTGAGCCAGATCTGTGATATGCTGGGCAGCGAACAATCGCTTACGTCCCACCATCTTCAAAACATGCGCCTCAAAGGCATTCTCAGCGTAAAGCGGGATGGCCGCAGTATGCTGTACTCCCTCAAGGAGCGCGACGTTTCCCTCATTATCGAATGCCTGGAAAACTGCCAGTGCAATATGTAAGTGGGGAAAGCGGCCCATCCAACCCACTTGAGAGCGTTTACTTTTTTTGATCGAACCCCATTCTTGAGCGATTAGAGCGCCTATGTGTCGTTCGTTGAGTCCCGAATTGTTTTTGGTGGAAATTGCCCTTACTTCGGATGCCGTTTTGTTCGATGTGCGCACGCAAGAGGAACGCCGGAATACGCCCGGTCTAGATGGTGCTCTTTCCCTTGATATTCTGGCCGACCAGTTTGAAGAGCGGCTCAGTAACTGGGATAAACACCGTCCGTATTTTTTGTACTGTGACACTGGAAAACGAAGCCGCATGGCTTGTGAGATCATGGTCGAGCAGGGATTCGTACACCTGTCTTATCTGGCAGGAGGCCTGCACGCCCTGCAAAAGGAAAGCGATTTGATATGAAAGCCTTTTGGGATGCCCGCTACGCCGCGGAAGCCTATGCATACGGCCATACACCCAATGCCTTTTTTGCAGAACAACTTTCGGCACACGAGCCGGGCCGGCTTTTATTACCTGCGGAAGGAGAAGGACGGAACGCCGTGTTTGCGGCCCAAAGGGGGTGGGATGTGACGGCTTTCGACTTCAGTGGCTCCGGCAGAGAAAAAGCTTTGCAGCTTGCCGAACGCGAGAAGGTGAGTCTTCGTTATGAACTCGCCGATGTGCGATCCTTTTCGTATCCCGTGGCCGCCTTTGAGGCCGCAGCGCTCATTTTTGCACATCTGCCGCCCGAGGACCGGCGCTTTCTTCATCAGAAGGTTTGGCAGAGCCTCGCAGCCGGCGGTGTGTTGTGGCTGGAGGCGTTCTCGAAAGAACAATTGGGGCGTGCTTCTGGCGGACCCAAAAAACCGGACATGTTGTATCATCCGGAAGCCTTGGCAGCGGATTTTCCGGAAGCAGTTATTCAACAATTGGAGGTGCGGGAAACCGAGTTGGATGAGGGGCCGTTTCATCAGGGAAAGGCCAGCGTCGTTCGATTGATCGCAAAGAAAAATTAAGTTATGGCAATGTTCGATAAGCACAGCAAAGGGTACAGCATTTTTTCGCTCAAATGCCCGAAATGCCACGAGGGAGACCTTTTCGAAAGTCCTACTTTTTCCTTTCGCAAGCCTTTTGATATGCCGGATCACTGCCCGGTCTGTGGGCAGAACTACCTGCCCGAACCGGGCTTTTACTACGGCGCCATGTTCATTTCCTACGGGTTTACCGCCTGGCTATGTTTCGGCTTTGTCGCTCTTTTCCATTGGGGCCTTGGCTGGAGTGTAGAAGCTTCCTTTGCACTTTTGTTGGCCGTGTGTGCCTTCTTTTTCGTGTATATTTTTCGGCTGGCTCGTTCCATCTGGATCAATCTGATGGTGAAATACGATCCGCAAGCATCAAAAACGAAATGACCCATGAAACTGGATGTTGATCGCGCAACCTTCGAAGCCATCGCCCGGGAAATCCAGAGCGATGAAAGCCCGGTAGGTATAGACGCCAAAAAAACCCACATTATCATTTTGGACAAGCTCCTGCAGATTGAAAAGCGGCTCGAAGCCCTGGAGCAACAACTCAAGGCCCATGAGTAGTCAACAAACGACCGTCAATACTGAAATTCTGGATTTGGTGCGCAAGCACTTCCCCTCTATTGCTGAGCCGGAACTGCAAGAAGAGATTGCAACGGTAGGTAAGGTCATGCATTTTAAAGCCGGCCGAACCATCCTGGATGTCGGGGCTTACGTTCGCCACGTTCCTCTGGTGGTGGAGGGGAGCGTCAAGGTGGTGCGGGAAGACGAAGAGGGGAACGAGCTTTACCTGTACTATTTGCAAGCAGGTGATGCCTGCTCCATGTCCTTTACGTGCTGCATGATGAACAAGCAAAGCCACATTCGGACCGTGGCTGAAGAGGATACGACGCTCATAGCCATACCCATTCGTCAGGTAGACGAGTGGATGACCCGGTATCAAAGCTGGAAAAACTTTGTGATGACCACTTACGATGAGCGCATGGTGGAGCTGGTGCGCACCATTGACAGCATTGCTTTCCGGCGTATGGACGAGCGCCTGCTCGATTACCTGCACGAGAAAGCAGCGGTTACGGGGAATCCGGTTATTGAGGCGACCCATCAGCAGATCGCCTACGATCTGCATGCCAGCCGGGAGGCAATTAGCCGGCTACTCAAGCAAATGGAGAAGCAGGGCATGGTCAAATTGGGTCGAAACAAGATCGAACTGGTCTGAAAGGGCTTTATTCCTGTACGCTCCCGGAGCGAAGAAAGCGATTGACCGCCTGAAAGCGTTTGCCCTGGGAGGCGAGCAGGGCGCCACCCACGGTAAAGATCATCAGGGCGATCAGCCCCAGTCGACTGTTGAGGATGGATTCCTCTGCATCTTTCACGTCCTCGGCATCCGAGGTTGCCGAGGGAAGAAGTTCGCCCTCTTGAACGAGGTCCAGCAAGGAGAACCACTCAACTTGCGGAAGTAAGGCGATCAGCAACACGAAAAGACTCACTAGGGGCAGGCGCATAAGATCAGGTGTTCAGGTATAGAACTATAACGTACTTGAAAAATACCATAGTTCCCTCACCGTCCGGTAATTGGACACTATCTTTTTATATATTCTCCATTATGGCCGCTACCCCGTCTCATCTCGATGCCAACCGGGCTTCCTGGAATGCCCGTACGGCTGTACACCTGGAATCGGATTTTTACGATCTGCCCTCCTTTAAGGCCGGGCGCAACTCCCTCACCCCCCTCGAACAGGAGCTCCTGGGAGAGGTATCCGGTAAAAGCTTGCTGCACCTCCAGTGCCACTTCGGACAGGACACCCTCTCTCTGGCGCGCATGGGGGCCGACGTTACCGGGGTGGACCTTTCGGATGTCGCGATTGCGGAGGCGAAAAAGCTCGCCGGGGAGCTGGGCCTGAAAGTGCACTTCATATGCTGTGACGTACTGCAGCTGGACCGGCACCTGGACGGGCAGTTCGATCTGGTGTTCACATCCTTCGGCACCATCGGCTGGCTGCCCGAGCTGGTCACCTGGGGTCGGCTCATTCACCGGTACCTGAAGCCGGGCGGCACCTTCGTGTTCGCCGAATTCCATCCGGTGGTATGGATGATGGACGAGCATTGGAAGGAGATCAGGTATCCTTATTTCAACCGCGGACCCATCGTGGAGCCGACGGGCCAAACCTATACGGATGGCGATGTCTTCATCGAAGGTGAAAGCTGGGGCTGGAATCACAGCCTGGGCGATGTCTTTAGCGCCCTCCTGCAGGTCGGCCTGCAGCTCACCTGCTTTCAGGAGTACGATTATTCCCCTTTCGACATCTTTCCGGAAACCACCCCGGTAAAAGGCGGGTACCAGATCCGGAACCTGGAGGGCAAGGTTCCGCTGATGTATGCCTTAAAGGCGGTTCGGCCCCAACAGCCAAAGGACAGCCGGCCGATAACCGGTTTGTAATATATCCGTTGAACAAATGCCGCTCCTTGTTCATCTACATTGAATCCCTTATTTTATTCGTAAAATCAGCTCACCCCCATGCCACGCCAAAACTCCGATCAACTCCTGTCCAGCCTGGAACGCGATGCCGCGGATGAACTGTCCCTGCTCGAAGAGACCGGCGCAGAGTTTTTTACGACAGAGCAACTGCTGCGCCTGCGCGGGCAATGGGAGGTGCGCAATCAGCTATTCTCCTTCTTCCAGAACCTGGTGCTGCGCATCGTGAGTACGGCGCCCTTCTGGTTGGTGCTTTGGGGATTGTTCCAGTGGCTGGAGTGGAGTTGGCTGGCCCTGGCCATGCTGGCCATGTTTCCCGTGTCCTTTCTGCTCTTCTTTGCCGGCCTGCTGTTCATGCACCGGTTCTTCCGGGGCAAGGGCCATCTGGACCGGGTGGGCGAGCTCATTGCCGGCGAACTGCAAAAGCGAAAGCGGGAAAAGCGCAACCTGGGGTTTTAGCAAGGCTTGCATTCCGGCGCACGACGCTCCTTTTACGGTCATTTTCCATTTATTTAGAACGGATTTTAACAAGGCTGGGAGGCCCGGTGCTGTGATCCGGATCACATAGGGATTTTGTATCTTCTACCAAATTCCCTCAAAATCACCGTCGACTATGGATGTAGAGATCCTCGCCCGGATTCAGTTTGCCTTTACCGTCGCTTTCCACTACATCTACCCGCCCCTGAGCATCGGCCTGGGGCTGCTGCTCGTCATCATGGAAGGCATGTACCTGCGTACGCGCGACAAGCAGTATGAGCAGATGACCCGCTTCTGGATCAAGATCTTTGCCCTCACTTTCGGCATCGGGGTAGCTACGGGCATTGTAATGGAATTTGAGTTCGGCACCAACTGGGCGACCTACTCCCGCTACGTGGGCGATGTGTTCGGCTCGGCCCTGGCAGCCGAGGGGATCTTCGCCTTTGCCCTGGAAAGCGGCTTCCTGGGTGTGCTGCTCTTCGGCTGGAACCGGGTAAAACCGGTGGTGCACTTCATCTCCACCATAGGCGTCTTTCTGGGCAGCCTTTTCAGCGCCGTCTGGATCGTGGTGGCCAACAGCTGGCAACAGACACCGGCCGGCTACCACATCGTGGGGGAAGGCATAGAAGCCCGGGCTGAGATCACCGACTTCTGGGCCATGGTATTCAACCCCTCCAGCATGGACCGCCTGATGCACGTGTGGATCGGCGCGTTCCTGGCCGGCGCCTTCCTGGTACTGAGCGTGCACGCCTATTACATTCTGAAGGGCCGCTCGGTGGAGCTGTCCAAGAAGGCCTTCAAGATCGCCCTGGGTATAGCCATCGTCTTTTCGCTGGCCCAGTTGGCTACCGGCCACAAAAGCGCCGAGGGCGTAGCCGAAAATCAACCGGCCAAGCTGGCCGCTTTCGAAGGGCACTTCGACAGCCTGGCCGCCGCCGACCTCTACCTGTTCGGCTGGGTGGATAAGGAAGAACAAAAGGTGACCGGCCTGAAGGTGCCGGGTGGGCTATCCTTTCTGGTAGACTGGGATTTCGACACCCCGGTCAAGGGGCTCAACTACTTCCCCGAGGAAGATCGCCCCACCGCGCTCAACGCCATCTTCCAGTTTTACCACCTCATGGTGGCCATCGGCATGGCGCTGATCGCCCTCACGCTTTTTGCGGGCTTCCAGTGGTGGCGCGGCAAGCTGTTCGACCAGCGCTGGCTGTTGTGGGTGTTCGTCTTTGCCGTGTTGCTGCCCAATATTGCCAACCAGGTGGGCTGGTTCTCGGCCGAAATGGGCCGACAACCCTGGGTGGTGTACGGCCTGCTGCGCACCAGCGATGCCCTCAGCAAGGTGGTGACGGCCAATCAGGTGTTGTTTTCCCTCATCATGTTCTTTGTGATCTACGCCCTGCTCTTTGCCCTCTTCCTCTACCTGCTCAACAAAAAGATACAGGCCGGGCCGGAGTCGGCCGTGAAGGTGCAGCACAGCCCCCGGCACGAGGAGATGGCGGAGGCGTTGGAGTGAAAATCTGATACCGGCCGGAAGCCGGATAAACACGAACTGGCGACTGGCACCCACCGTCGCCAAAGTGGCTTTGGCTTCACCGGGTAAAACTGCAAACTGCAAACTGCCGACTGCCAACTAAAAAATACTACTATGCTACTGCAAGCAACTCTACTCGGTATCGACTATCCCACACTCTGGTTTCTGGTGGTGGGCGGCCTGTTCAGCGGCTACGCCATCCTCGACGGCTTCGACCTGGGGGCCGGGGCCTGGCATTTGTTCCTGAACAAAGAGAAGAGCCGGCGCATCGCCCTCAACGCCGTGGGGCCCGTATGGGACGGCAACGAGGTGTGGCTGGTGATCGGCGGCGGGGCGCTCTTTGCCGGCTTCCCGGACGTGTACGCCTCGCTCCTTTCGGCCATGTACATCCCCTTTATGCTCTTTCTGGCCTTCCTCATCTTCCGGGCCGTGGGGATCGAGTTTCGCAGCAAGGAACCCATGAAGTGGTGGCGCCAGCTGTGGGATGTGGTGTACAGCGTGTCCAGCGCCATGCTGGCC
>CAZQSF010000044.1:0-31632 GCA_964595955.1 uncultured Saprospiraceae bacterium | reverse complement strand
TTGACCAAAAATACAAAACTTGATTATCAATCACTTACGCGACCACAACTCTATTGAAATTACGATATATTTCATCGAAATAGCTAACCATGGACGGATCGGAAAACTCATTTTCAATGAAATGGATGAAGTCATCATAGGTATCAAATGAATACCTTTCTGGATCAACCACCGCTAACGGATAATCAGAATAATCTATTCCGATTGCATCGAATATCAACCAAACATCATTCGTATCGATAACTTCATCCATATAGGCTTGGACCAGATAATTGTCCACTGTCGATAATTCAAACAGCCGCACAAAGGAAGCATCCTTGACCAACTGGTCGATGAGTTCATCTGGGCTGGAGCGCTTTTCAATACCTAATGGCTTATCGCTCTCAGTGAAATAGTTATCTTCACAGGAAGAAACAATAATCAATGTGAGTACTAAAAAAAGAAATCTGAACTTCATGGCGCTTTGTTTTTAGGTTCAATAAAAGCTTAGCCCGGAAAATTCGGTGAATTTTCCGCCAAAAGGACTTACGAATTGCAAAATTTTTAAAATCAAATTATTGCGAATGGGCCAGTCTCATTCTTATTGTAATTGCCCTAGCCACATTTGGGTGCACAAAACTCTGTAATTGTCAGGGTTAACACTGACATAAATGGTTGAAAACAAACATGTTTTCAGCCTCTTAGCATCCATATTCACGGGAATCCGTGAACAACCCGGCTTAAAAGAATACTTGAAAATTAAGGATTGGATACAAATCGATCAAGCGCTTTACTCAAATTTACCCATAATTACCCAAATTTACCCATTTTAAATACTCTGCAGTTTTCCAGTAGGAGCTTTTCACTTTTTTTGACTGGCCTCCACCACACCCCACAGGATGAAATTCAATAAGGGAGTTCTGACGCACATCTGTTAGGTCAAGGAATAGTGGGAGAATTCCAGGCTGCAAACCCTCCGGAACGGGCCAAACCGGATCACCCCGGCCTTAATCATACCAGGAAAAGCTCATTTCCTCTCCTATTCCAAGCATTCACCATTCCCTCCTATCTTTGCCCCCTGAACAAATCCAGCCCTTATGCTCATCATCACCGGAGCGGCCGGCTTCATCGGCTCCTGCCTGGTCCGCTACTTCAACGACCGGGGCCGGAACGACCTCCTCGTATCGGACGATTTCAGCCGGGCCGACAAGAACCGAAACCTGGAGGGCAAGGCCTTCCGCGAGCGCATCCACCGCAGCGAACTGCACGACTGGCTGGACCGGCACTACGCATCGGTGGACGGCATCCTGCACATGGGCGCCCGCACCGATACCACCGAGAAGGACACGGCCATCTTCGACGAGCTCAACCTGCACTTCAGTCAGCGGCTATGGCAGCAGTGTGCCCACTACGACATTCCGCTGATATACGCCTCCAGCGCCGCCACCTACGGCCTGGGTGAGCACGGCTACCAGGACAGCCACGAGTTGGTGAGTGATCTTCATCCACTGAACCCCTATGGCGTATCCAAGAACGACTTCGACCAATGGGCGCTGGGCCAGGAAGAGGCGCCGCCCTTCTGGGTCGGGCTGAAGTTCTTCAATGTGTACGGACCCAACGAATACCACAAGGGGCGCATGGCTTCCGTCATCTTCCACACGGCCCGCCAGATCAAAGCCACCGGCGGCATGAAGCTCTTCCGCTCGCATCGCCCAGATATTGCCGACGGCCAGCAGAGCCGCGACTTCATCTACGTCAAGGATGTAGTGCGCGTCATTCACTGGCTGTGGGAGCACCGCCCGGCCAATGGCCTGTACAACCTGGGTACCGGTCAGGCGCGTTCCTTTCTCGACCTGGCGACCAACACCTTCCGGGCCATGGGCAGCGAGCCCGACATATCCTTTATCGATACGCCGGAAGACATCCGCGACACCTACCAATACTTCACCGAAGCGGATATGCACAAGCTGCGGGCTGCCGGCTATGAGGCCCCCTTTCACTCGCTGGAAGAGGGGATCGAAGATTACGTGCAGAACTACCTGCTGGAAGAGCGGATCTGGTAGGGTTTCACTCCCCCACTTTGTTGATCCCGGCGTAATAGATCAGGTACCAGCTGTTGTCCAGAAAAGCCCAACGCCTCTCCATGGCAAAGTCGCCGGACTCGTGCAACATGTGCTCCACGATGATCTTGTCGGTTACCGGGGTAAATTGCCGCTCAAAGCCGCTGGTTACGTCGAAGCCGCGCTGGACCTTCCAGTTTTCGCGTCGCCAGCGGAATTCGCGGCTTTGGAGTTGGCTACTGTCGGCATAGGAAGGCAGCCCTTCAAGGGGAAAAAGGATATGCTCCATCTGAAAAGCACTGTCTTGGTGAAAGCGATTGTAAAAGCTCATAAAAGCATCAAAGGAAGCTCCGTCAATCTCGTCTTGGTTGGCGGCCTGGTTATTGGGCTGACACCAGAGGCAGCTCAACCCTAAAAGGCCAATTAGGAACAGGCGATTCATGAGTCCGTT
This sequence comes from uncultured Saprospiraceae bacterium, assembly GCA_964595955.1. Lineage (GTDB taxonomy): Bacteria > Bacteroidota > Bacteroidia > Chitinophagales > Saprospiraceae > JAJDFU01. The sequence goes on along the minus strand of CAZQSF010000044.1, from coordinate 29,142 downwards.
TTGCACAAAGGTAGCACTTGCTGCTCTAGCAAATGAAGCAGAGCGGACTCCGTAGGTGCTTCGGGCTCGAAAACATCGCTGTGGCCGGAATCGCTCAGGGCACGGGCCGTGCTGCTCCCCCAGGCCACCAGGTACTGACCGGATCGAACCGGCAGCGCATCCAGGTAGGTTTGTGCGCTAAGGGGGCTGGTAAAAACGAGAATATCCGCCCGGGGGTCGGACCAATGGCGGCGGGGCCGGTTGTCGTACACAACCAGATCCCTCGTTTCGACGAGAGCCCCCAGAGCCTGCTGAACCGATTGACGCGATCGGCGGGCCTGCACGAAGAGAACCAGCCGTCCTTCAGCCCGCGGCAGAAATTCCTGGGCCACCTCCCCGGTGTGCCCGGAGCCGATGAAGTCTGCAGCCAGGCCGAAGCCGGCCAGTTCGGCGGCCGTCCCGGGCCCCATTGCCGCCAGGCGCTGGCCGGTTGCGGGGCGAGCAGCATCCATAAAATAGCGAACGCCCCTTCGACTGTAGAAAAAGAGCCAGTCGGCGGCCTGGGGCCACGCGAAAGCCAGGGGCTCAAATTCGAGCAGAGAAAATGCGACAACCTCCTGTCCTTTTGCTTCCAGGCCTTGCCGCAGCAAGCTTTCGGACGGCAGGTGTCGACTTACGAAAACCCGGCTCATGCCGGTTGTTTGAGCGCCTCCACAACCTGCGCTGCCAGTTCGTACTGAGTACTGCTGCTCTGGCGGGTGCGGCGAAGAGGGGCATCCCAAGCGTCGGCCATGGCCGCCCAGACGTGGTAATAACCCTGAGCATCGCGCTCGCAGTATACGCCCAGGGGCATGTGGCAGCCGCCGCCGAACAGGCGCAGGACCGAGCGTTCGATATTGGTGCGGTCGGACGTATCGACATGGTGGATCTGCTGGATCTGGCGGCGAAGGTCCAGGTCTTGCGTTCGAACCTGCCAGCCCAAAACGCCCTGGCCGGGTGCGGGCACGAACTCTTTGGGATGAAACCGGAGCACATCGAGATCAGACAGGTCGGCCTCGATGCGCGTCACTCCGGCAGCCGCCAGGAGAATGGCATCGAACTGCCCGTCGCGCAACTTGCCCAGGCGGGTAGGCACATTGCCCCGGATATCCCGGATCCGGATATCGGGCCGGAATGCCAGCATCTGGGCCTTGCGCCGAGCCGAAGAAGTACCCACTACGGCTCCCTCCGGCAACCCGAACAGGGCGCCTTCCACCAGGCGTTCCTTGCGCCTCACCAGCCAGTCTGCCGGATCGGCCCGTTCGGAAAGCCCGGCCAGCACCAAGCCCTCGGGATGTTGAGTCGGCAGGTCCTTGAGGCTGTGCACGGCCAGATCGACCTCCTCGCGCAGCAGAGCCTCTTCGATCTCTTTTGTGAAAAAGCCCTTGCCCTCCATCTTGTCGAAGCTCAGATGTTGAATGCGGTCGCCCTGGGTCTTGATGATGTGCAATTCAGAATCCACGCCCAGTCCGGCGAGCTGGGCCTGCGTGTAGCGAGCCTGCCAGAGGGCCAGTTCGCTGCCGCGGGTGCCAATGCGAATCGTTCTGCTCAAATCAGCCGTATTTATTGAAGGGCAAATATAGGAAAATGCACCCCCGGCCGGAATCCCCTTATCGGGGCATTCAGCCCGGCTTTTTTGGTACCTTAGCCGCATGCAAATATCAGCCAAAGCCATTGCGCAGCTCGTCCAGGGAGAGGTGGAAGGCAACCCGGACGTACTGATAAACCGGCCCAGCAAGATCGAGGAAGGGGGCGCGGGCAGCATTTCCTTTCTGGGGAATCTCAAGTACGAGAAATACGCCTATACCACCACAGCCTCCGTACTGCTGGTCGATCGAAAATTCGAGCCCCGCCAGCCGGTTCAGGCAACCCTGATCCGGGTGGATGACGTATATGAAGCCGTCGCATCGCTCTTGCAGCATTTCGAAACGGCCTACCACTGGGATGAAGGCATCTCCAAGGAAGCTTTCGTACACGAAAAGGCCCGGTTGGGTAAATCCCCTTCCGTCGGACGCTGGACCGTCATCGAAGCGCATTCCCGCATCGGAGACCAATGCCGCATCGGCCCGCAGGTATATATCGGCCAGAATGTACACATCGGTCACGAGGTCACTCTCTTTCCCGGGGTTCGCATCCTGGATGATAGCCGCATCGGCGACCGGGTGACCATTCATCCCAACGCCGTGATCGGAGCCGACGGCTTCGGCTTTGCTCCCCAACCCGACGGATCCTACCGCAAGATCTCACAGATCGGCAACGTCATCATTGAAGACGATGTAGAGATCGGCGCCAATACGACTATAGACCGGGCATCCATCGGCTCCACCATCATACGCCGGGGCGCTAAGCTCGACAACCTCATACAGATCGCGCACAATGTAGAGATCGGGGCCCACACCGTGATGGCGGCCCAAAGCGGCGTAGCCGGCAGCACCCAGATCGGCCCGCATTGCCAGATCGGCGGCCAGGTGGGCTTTGTGGGCCACCTGGACATCGCGAAAGGCTCCAAATTCCAGGCCCAAACCGGCATTGGATCCTCCATTAAAAAGCCCGACGGTGCCTACTTTGGCTACCCCGCCATGCCCTACAACGATTACGTGCGCTCGTATGGCGTTTTCAAAAAGCTGCCTGAACTTTACCGCACCATCGCCCGTCTGGAACGGGAGCTCGAAGCCCTGAAAAAACCAGACGAAACCAGCAACTAGCCCGGGATTCCAGATCAGCGGTGCGTTTGGGCGGGCAAGCGGTCAGAGCGCTCATCAGTTGATCTGCGCTAAAATTGTATTTTTGCCAAAATTTCGACGAAGCCTTTCACCAGCATGAAACAACGCACGGTACGCCATCCGGTAAGCATCAAAGGCAAAGGATTGCATACGGGAAAGGAAGTGACCCTTACGATTCATCCGGCATCTCCCAACCACGGATACAAATTCCAGCGGACCGACCTGGAGGATCAGCCCGTGATCAATGCCGATGTGGGCCGGGTCGTTACGACCAAGCGCGGCACGACATTGCGCACCGGCGATGCCCAGGTGCATACGGTAGAGCACGTGCTTTCGGCCTTGGCCGGGCTCCAGATAGACAATGTGCTCATGCAGCTGAACGGTCCCGAACTGCCTATCATGGACGGCAGTGCCCGCCATTTTACCGAGGCCTTGCTGGAGGCAGGCCTGGAGGAACAAGAGGCCGAGCGAGAGTATTTCGAGATCGTGGAACCCATCAGCTACCGGGACGAAGAAACGGGGACCGAACTCCTGGCCCTGCCCGCGGAAGAATTTGAAGTGACCACCATGATCGACTTCAATTCGCCGGTGCTCGGCCAGCAGTATGCCTCCTATCATCAGAAGACCAACAACTACGCCGAAGAAGTAGCCCCCTGCCGCACCTTCGTTTTTCTGCACGAGCTGGAAGAATTGTTCGACCAAAACCTCATACGGGGCGGCGACCTGGACAATGCGATCGTGATCGTCGACCGGGTAATGTCCGAGGAGGAGCTGGCCGACCTGGCGAAAAAACTGGGGCGACCGACGGTAAAAGTTGAAAAGGAAGGCATCCTCAACACCATTGAGCTGCACTTCAAAAACGAGCCGGCCCGCCATAAACTCCTGGATGTCATCGGCGATATGGCCCTCCTGGGCAAGCCCATCAAGGGGAAAATCGTGGCGACCAAACCCGGCCACAAGGCAAATGTGGACTTCACCCGCATCCTCAAGAAGCACTACCAGGACCGCCGGAAATTAAAAGGTAAGCCCAGGTACGATCCCGAACAAGAGCCGCTGTTCGATTCGGTTCAAATCGCCAAATGGCTACCCCATCGCTACCCGTTCCTGCTCATCGACAAAATCATCGAACTGTCTGAAGAGCATGTGGTTGGCGTCAAAAATGTTACCTTTAACGAGTATTACTTCCAAGGTCACTTTCCCAACAATCCCGTCATGCCGGGCGTGTTGCAGATTGAAGCCATGGCGCAGACGGGTGGAATACTGGCCTTATCAACGGTGGAAGACCCCGGAAACTGGGACACCTACTTTCTGAAGATTGAAAATGCCAAATTCAAGCACAAAATCATACCTGGAGATACTGTTCTCTTCAAACTGGATTTGATTGCCCCGATCAGAAGGGGCATCGTGCAGATGCAAGCTACAGCCTATGTGGGCAACAAGATTGTATCCGAAGCAGAATTAACCGCTCAAATCGTTAAGCGCACCGAACAATGAATTACCACCAGCATTTTACTCACATTCACCCGGATGCCCACATCGGGGAAAATGTGGAAATCGGCCCCTATACCTTCATCGACAAGAACGTAGTTATCGGGGACGATACCTGGATCGGCCCCAACGTTACCATATTCGAAGGAGCGCGCATCGGCAAAAACGTAAAGATCTTTCCGGGAGCAGTCATTTCAGGCATTCCTCAAGACCTCAAATTTCAGGGCGAAGAAACTACAGCCGAGATCGGCGATCACACGACCATTCGCGAATACGTCACGATCAACCGGGGTACCAGCTACGCCCGAAAGACCGTCGTAGGCCGTCACTGCCTCATCATGGCCTACGTGCACATTGCGCACGATTGCATCCTGGGCGACCACGTCATACTGGCCAACGATGTCGGCCTTTCTGGCCACGTGGAGATCGGCGACTGGGCCATCCTCGAAGGCAAAGTCGGTGTGCAGCAGTTTATCAAGATCGGCATGCACAGCTTCATTGCCGGGGCTTCTCTGGTGCGCAAGAATGTGCCGCCCTACGTGAAAGCCGCCCGCGAACCTCTCTCCTATGCCGGAGTCAACTCCATCGGCCTGCAGCGGCGCGAATTCTCTGCCGAGCAGATCCAGCACATCCAGGACATTTACCGCATTCTGTACGTTCGCGGATACAACCTCACCCGAGCGGTGGAACTCATCGAGGAGGAAGTGATCCCCACCCCCGAACGAGAACACATCCTGGAGTTCATCCGCAATGCCGACCTGGGCATTATGAAAGGGTTCCGCCAAATCAACGGCACCAATGTCAATGAGGGTTGAGCTGAACGGAACCGGCAAACGCTTTCAGTGGAACTGGATCCTTCGAGACATCAACCTGAGCCTTCCCGCCGGCAGCCGCTGGGCGGTCGGTGGCCCCAATGGATCGGGTAAATCCACCCTGCTCAAAATGCTGAGCGGTCACCTCAGCCCCAGCGCCGGCCAAATCCGGTTTTTCCGGAAAGATGAGCCCGTATCGCCCCTGGAGGTGTATCGCTACGTGACTTTTGTAGCCCCCTACATCGAACTGATCGAGGAATTCACCCTGTCCGAAGCCCTGCTTTTTCACCGGAAATTCAACCCCCTACTGCCCGGTCTTTCCCCAAGTGATCTCGTCGACCTGCTGGGCTTCCAAAAGAATGCCCGGCAAGAGATCCGCTATTTTTCCTCCGGAATGAAACAAAGGCTGAAACTGGTGCTGGGCTTTTGCACCCGGGCCGACCTGCTGCTGCTGGATGAACCCACGACCAATCTCGACGAGCAGGGTAGCGCCTGGTATTTGCAACTGGCCGAACGCTTCCTGAACAAGCAGACGGTTGTGGTCGCCTCCAACGTACAAAAGGATTTTGCATTCTGTGACCAAACCCTTCACGTGCTGGATTACAAAGGTAAATCCGGCCGCTCATAGACGGTCGCGCCAGCCTTCCAAGCGGTCGCGCAGTCGTTTCAGGCGTTGCAGCATTTCGGTCTTTTCTTTTTCGTACCGCCGCTGGCGCGCAATCTCATCCCGGGCCCCACTGATCGTAAAGCCGCGCTCCTTGACCAGATTGTAGATCACCTGCAACTGCTCGAGGTTCTGGGGGGTGAAGCGGCGATCTCCCTTGCTGTTCTTGTGCGGGCGCAACAGATCGAATTCCGACTCCCAAAAGCGGAGCAGCGACTTGGACACATCAAACATTTTGGCCACCTCGCCGATGGTGTAATAGCGCTTCAGGTTTTCCTTGGGAATGTTGGGCATAGTGTTTTCTTTTGGTTTGGTCAGGCCTGGACTTCCAGTTGCTCGCGCAACAGCGCATTCGCCCGTTGGGGGTCTGCCTTTCCGCGGGTGCGTTTCATAAGCTGCCCCATGAAAAACCCCAACAGGCCGGTTTTCCCCTTCTGATAAGCAACCACTTTCTCGGGATGCGCTTCCAGGAGGTCCCGGATAATGGGCAGAATATCCGCTTCCGCGCGCGTTTGGAACAGCCCGAGCTCATCCGCCAGATCGGAGGGCTTGCGCTCAGGGGCTTCCAGGAGGGCCGGCAGCAGCTTTTGCATGGCCGCGGAGTGGCTCACGCTGCCCTCCTCGATCAGGTGTAACAGATTCAGGATCTGCGATTGCGGCACGGGATAATGGGCCGGGGAAACCCCTCCTTGCCCCTTGCACCAGGGCAGCACCTGGTTGATCAGGAAATTGGCGATCGGCTTGGCCAGGGTGGGCCGGGTGAGCAGCTCCAGAAAATAAGCCGCCGTCTCCCGGTCTTCGCTGAGCAGGTTGGATGCATAAGCCGGCAGCTCCAACTGCTCCTGAAGCCGCTGGTAAAGCGCTTCGGGCAGCTCGGGCAGTGCCCGCCGCTGATCTTCGACCCACTTAGCCTCCAAGCTGACCGGGGGCAGATCGGGCTCCGGGAAGTAGCGGTAATCCGTAGCCGATTCCTTGCTGCGCATGGGCCGGGTGGTGCCGCGCTCCGGATCAAACAGCAGGGTTTGTCGCTGCACCTGCCCGCCTGCGTCCAGGATCCTTCGCTGTCGCTCCACCTCATAGGCGATGGCCTGGCGGGCATAGCGCATGGAATTGAGGTTTTTCACCTCGCAACGCTCGCCGAAAGTATCCGCCCCCCAGGGACGAAGCGAAATGTTGCAGTCGCAGCGAAGCGACCCCTGCTCCATATTGCCGTCGGAAATGCCGAGCCAACGGACCAGCCGGCGCATGCTGCTCATGAGCGCATCCACTTCTTCTGCCGAGCGCAAATCGGGCTGGGTCACCACTTCGAGCAGGGGAACTCCGGCCCGGTTGAGGTCAATGAGCGATTGGCCGGGAATCACTTCGTGCAGGCTCTTCCCTGCATCCTCCTCCATGTGAATGTGATGAATGGCCACGCACCGCAGGCTCCCGTCCTTCATGCGAATGGGCAGTTCACCTCCTCGGACAATGGGTGCATCGTCCTGGGTGATCTGATAGCCTTTGGGCAGATCGGGATAGAAATAGTGCTTGCGATCGAAGGTGCTGCGGTGGTTGACCTCCCCGCCGAGGGCAAGCCCCAGGCGAACCGCACTGCGAACGTGAGCTTCATTGATCCTGGGCAGTGTGCCCGGATGGGCCAGCGAAATCGCGCTCACCTGCGTATTGGGAAGCCCCCCGAAAGCGATCGGATCGGAGCAGAACGCTTTCGAATCCGTATTGAGCTGCACGTGCACCTCCAGGCCGATCACAATTTCATATGGAAATGGGGTCATGCCCCTAAAAATACGCTTTGGCCGGCAAACGGCCGAAACCTAGCTGTAGAACAGCCCGCTGAGCAAAATGGTGAAGGCGAAGAATATGGACACGATGAAAAGATATACATTGGAGATCAGGAACACTTTTACCAGGGTTTTGAACCAGGATTGGCTGTAATACCGAAGAAAGGCCAGGTAAACGTATACGGCACTACCCACCAGAGCCAATCCGCCCCAGATGCCGAAGCGGGGATTGATCAGCACCGCCAGCCCGAACAGCAAAAACACGAAACTGTGGGTGTGAAAGGTGAAATAGAGGTGCTCTACGAAATAGCGCCCCCGCCGGATGTAGAACAGCTTGAGCACCAGAGCGATGGCCGGCATCATCAACAGGAGCATCCAGCTGAGTTGCCCCAAAACAAATTGGTAAAACCCCTTGCCATCCCGGGCCACCCTCGCTATTTGCCCCAGGAAAAGGCGCTCCCAGTAGTTTTCGATCTCGTATTTTTTTAAAAGCTCCTCCATGGGTAGCGTGAGCAGGTCTTTCCAGCGCACCTCCCGGCTGGAAGTCTGGATCCCGGTCTTCCACGAAAAGGAAAAAAGCCCCAGCGTAATAGAGCTCGAATCCGGTTCGCCTATAGATTTCGAGAGGCTGTCCAGGGCCATCTGCCAGGAGGCATCCTGCGGACGCTGGTCCCGAAGGCTGTCGATATCGACATACAGTTTAGCCAGCTCCTTTTGGTGGTATCCCCGGGCGCGGATCACTTCGAAATTGCGCTCAATGTCGTTCTGTACGAGTTGGAGCGTGCGAAAGCTGAACAGGGCCAGAAAGACTACGGCCGAGATCAGAAACAGCCGCGCCGGGTGGAGGAAGCTCTTGCGCCGGCCCGCGAAATAGTACCGGGTGAGTTGTCCGGGAAGCAACAGCCCGCGCAGGGTGCGCAACAGCTTTGAGTCCAAGTCGAAGACCTGCTCGAAAATGTCGCGCAGGGCACTCCAGAGGGGAATGCGAGAAGGTTTATTAGCCTGACCGCAGGAGCTGCAATAAGCCGCTCCTTCCCGAATGGGAGTTCCGCAGTTTTGGCATATCTCCTGGTTTTCCTCGGCGCCGGTCATAGGATTTCGAAACTACGATAAAAGGGCGACTCGGACTACGGTCTTTCGACCGAAAGACTTCCGTCATCGGCAATCCGGAGGGGGGATTCCGGAAAGTCGGCCCGTGACAGGTCGCGAAGAACCTCCAGTGCCCGGTTCTGCTCGTCCAGTTTCGGCCCGTGGGTTTTGGCCTGGTATACCGAGGTGACCGTTCCGCCAACAAAGCGGCCCTTTCGATCCACCTCCACCGCGACCAGGGGCGCGATGCCCGACACGCCGCGCAGATTAAAGCGGCCGTAGGTACAGAAATTCCCAAGGCTGTAAATGATAAAGCGGTCTTTATACACTTCGGCCGCACGGGTAACGTGTGGGCCATGGCCAAAGACGATATCGGCACCGGCGTCTACCACCGCATGGGCGAAGCGATGCACATCTCCTCGGTTTTCACCGTAATAGGTCTCGGTTTTTCGAGGTACGTGCTGGTGTTTCGCGCCTTCGGCTCCGCCGTGAAACGAGACGATCACCAGGTCGCAGCTATTCTCCAGCTCCTGCACCAGGCGCCTGGCGCCCGCCAGGTCGTGAATACTGCAGGTGCCATTGTTGGGAGAAAACGCGCACATGCCCACCCGGAGCCCATTGCGCTCCACAATGGCGTATTCGTCGGTTCCGGCCAGGCCTGCAAAGGCGATGCCGTTGTCGCGAAGAACGGCCTTGGTGCGGCGGCGGCCTTCAGCTCCGAAGTCACCGCTGTGGTTGTTGGCCAGACTCATCAGATCGAAGCCGGCCTCTGCCAGGTGGATGCCGTAACGCTCCGGCGAGCGGAATACATAGCATGCTGAGGGGTTGTTACAACGCTTGGGCGTGCCGCCCTTATCCAGGATGGTTCCTTCGAGATTGCCGAAGGTAACATCGGCCGCCCTGAGCAGCGGAGCTACTTCTTCGAGCAGATCCCGGCCGTCGTTGGGCGGCAGGTAGCCGGCACTGGGGTAATTGGTCCCCAGCATGATATCTCCAACCCCGACGATGGTCCAACTGCTGTCCGACGACGGATTGAAAAAAGGATCCCAGGCTTGTTGGGGTTGCACCCAGGGCGACCAGCCCGCCTGCCGGCTCTGTCCAAAGAGCAGTCCCAACGCAAAAAAGCTCAAGAAAAAAAGACTCCCGAAGCGAGAGTCTTTTCCGAGGGCGTATTTCATAACACCATTAGTCTTCTAATCAAAGGATTGGTTGACGACGTGCGAGGCTTCTACCAGCTTTTGATATTCTTCGGGCGAAAGGCCGTCCAGTACGTACTGAATCGGGTTCACTTTCTCGCCATGGAGGTGTACCTCGTAGTGGCAATGCGGAGCCGTTGACGTTCCGGAATTGCCGACCAGACCGATCTGCTGGCCGCGGGTTACCCGATCGCCAACCTTGACGTCGATGCTGCTCATGTGCGCGTACAGGGTGCGATATCCGTAGCCGTGATCGATGGTGATGTGCAGGCCGTAGCCCGTGCTCTTTCGTTCCACCTCCACGACCCGACCCGCACCGGTAGCGTAGATAGGCGTGCCCTTGGGCGCTGTGAAATCGATGCCGGCATGAAACTTCATGCGCTTGTAGATGGGGTGTACGCGATATCCAAAGCCCGAGAGCAATTGGACGCGCCGCGCCAATTTATCGGAGCGAACGGGCTTGATGGAGGGTATGGACGCCAGCATATCTTCCTTGCGCTTGGCCTGGTCCATTACCTCGTCCAGCGATTCGGTTTGCAAGGCATACTGGTGAGTGAGCTTGCGCACTTTTTGCCGCACCGATGCCATCAGGTCGCCGCTTCGGTATTGCTCCAACTCCTGATGATCCTCGTGGCCGCCAATACCGCCTTCCCACACATCTTCGTCTATGGGCTCCATTCCGAAGACCATTCGATAGGCGTAGTCATCCTTTTCCTTCAAATAGGCCAGAGCACTGCTGAATTTGTCCAGGCTCTGAGAGGCACCCTGGAGTTCCTGCCGGAGTTTTTCATTCTCCTGCTGGAGTGCAAGTTCGCTGGGCGACGGGAAAAAGCGATGCGTGAGTAGTGAAATGATGAAGGCCGTAACGAGGGCGGCAGAAATGAACCCAAAGACCCTTAATACCCGAGTCCCTAATGATTCTTTGACTTTTTCGTACCTAAGGGTGTGGGTGTTGTAGATAAATTTGTCTCTCCTCATGAGTGTTTACTTGTGTTACCTCTCTCTAAATGATTCATTCCTTTGGCATTAAGCCAAGGATGAAAAATTTAGAAGCTCCCTCCCCTTTATAGCGTTTCTAGTGTTGCTTGAGCTTGCTAAAAGTACGAGCCAGACACACTTTTCCAAAATATTGTGGAAAAAAAGAACAAGTTCCATCACTTAAATGGTGTAATTTCGAATCATTATCACCAAAATGCGTGTGTTTTAACTCGTTTTCAGGGGGGTTTGGGCAAATATCAAGCTTTCAGGCAATTTGCCCTACTTTTGCTTGTGGATTAACATACCTGTTTAAGAATAGTTTAACACGCGTTTTGCTTCCGGCTAACGAATAAAAGGAAAGCTCAGCTATGACGGCACGGGAAATCCGACAACAATTCCTGGATTTTTTTCGATCCAAAGACCACAAGATCGTTCCCTCTGCGCCCATTGTGAACAAGCAAGATCCCACGCTCATGTTCATCAATGCCGGCATGAACCCCTTCAAGGATTACTTCCTGGGCAACCGGGAGCCCGAAGCACCGCGCATAGCCGACACCCAAAAGTGCCTTCGCGTTTCCGGCAAGCACAACGACCTGGAAGAGGTGGGGCGCGACAGCTACCACCACACCATGTTCGAGATGCTGGGCAACTGGTCATTCGGCGACTATTTCAAAAAGGAGGCCATCAACTGGGCCTGGGAATTGCTGGTACAAGTGTATGGCCTGCCGGCCGACCGCCTGTATGCCACCATATTTGAAGGGGAGCCGGCCGAAAACCTGGAAGCCGATGAAGAAGCTGCCGGGCTTTGGCGCAGGCATCTGCCGGAAGACCGCATTCTCCGATTCGGCAAAAAGGACAACTTCTGGGAGATGGGCGATACGGGCCCCTGCGGCCCCTGCTCGGAAATCCACATCGACCTGCGCAGCGAAGCTGAGCGCAAAGCCGTCGATGGCAAAACACTCGTGAATGCCGATCATCCGCTGGTGGTGGAGATCTGGAACCTGGTGTTCATCCAGTTCAACCGCAAGGCCGACGGCAGCCTGGAAGACCTGCCCGCCAAACACGTGGATACCGGCATGGGCTTTGAGCGCCTCACCATGGCCTTACAGGGGAAACGATCCAATTACGAGACCGACATCTTCACCCCCTTTATCGCAGCCATTGAAAAAGCCTCGGGTAAGACCTACACCAACCGCTATGCGGACGATGCCAAGGCAGATATCGCCATGCGGGTGGTGGCCGATCACATTCGCGCCGTGGCCTTTGCTATTGCCGACGGCCAATTGCCCGGCAATACGGGGGCGGGCTATGTGATCCGGCGCATCCTGCGGCGGGCCGTGCGCTATTACTATTCCTTTTTGGACATTCGCCGGCCCTTCCTGCACACCCTTATTCCCCTCCTGGCCGATCGCTTTGCCGAGGTGTTCCCCGAGCTGAAGGCGCAGGAGAGCCAGGTGGCCAAGGTGATCGAAGGCGAAGAAGCGGCCTTCCTCCATACGCTGGAAAACGGCCTCAAGCGCTTTGCCCAGCTCGAAACACCGGGAAGAACGATCAGCGGCCAGGATGCCTTCGAACTTTACGACACTTACGGTTTCCCCATCGACCTCACCCGCCTGCTGGCCGAAGAAAAGGGCCTGTCTATTGACGAAAAAGGCTTCGACCAAGCCTTGGCCGAGCAAAAAAGCCGCTCCAAGGCCGACGCCGCCAAAGAGGTGGGCGACTGGACCCAACTGCATCCCGGCGAAGAAGTGCAGTTCGTCGGTTACGATGAGCTGGTCGTGGAAAACGCCCACGTGATCAAGTACCGCACGGTGAAGGAGAAGAAACGGGACCAATACCAGATCGTGCTCAACTACACGCCCTTTTACGGCGAAAGCGGCGGTCAGCGCGGCGATACGGGTTGGCTGTGGTTTGGCGAGGACAAGGTGAAGGTATTGGACACCCTGAAAGAAAACGAGCTCACCATCCATGTCGTAGACCGCTTGCCCAAACAGTTGGAAGCTCCGGTGCGGGCCGAGGTCGATGCCGGCAAGCGGCAGGCAACCAGCAGCAATCACTCGGCCGTGCACCTCATGCACGCCGCCCTGCATCGCGTGCTGGGCGAGCACGCTCTGCAAAAAGGCCAGGACGTGGACCCCGATCGGCTTCGCTTCGACTTCAGCCACTTTCAGAAGGTGAGCGAGGAGGAACTGGAACAGATCGAAAGCATGGTCAACGAAAAGATCCGGGCCAACATTCCCCGCGAAGAAGTCCGCGATATGCCGCTGGAGGAAGCCAAAGCCTCCGGTGCCCTCATGCTGTTTGGCGAGAAGTACGGCGACCGGGTGCGCGTCATCACCTTCGACCCCGGCTACTCCCGCGAGCTTTGCGGCGGTACTCACGTGGCCGCCACGGGCGAGATCGGCCAGTTCAAGATCCTGAGCGAGGGGGCCGTAGCGGCCGGCATCCGCCGCATCGAGGCCGTCACTGCCGAAGGAGCCGAAGAATACATACAGGCGCAACTGGACGAACTGCAGGCCATCCGCGAGCTGCTCAAGACCCAGAGCAATACGGCGGCTCTGGTAGCCAAACTGCAGGAAGAGAACAAGCAGCTCAAAAAAGAGCTCGAAAAGCTGCAGGCCGCCCAGGCCGGCGCCCTCAAAGGCGACCTGATCAAAGGGGCCCAGCGCCTCAACGGGGCCCAGCTCATCGCCGCCGTTCTGCCGCTGGACGACAGCAATGCCATGAAGACCCTGGCCTTCGAACTGGAGCGCGAGCTGGAAAATGCCGTGGTCCTGTTCGGCGCCGAGATCAACGGCAAGCCCCAGCTCATGCTGGCCATCAGCAAGCCCCTCACCGAAGGCGGCAAACTGCACGCCGGCAACCTGGTGCGCGAACTGGCCAAGGAGATCGGCGGCGGCGGGGGCGGTCAGCCTTTCTTCGCCTCCGCCGGGGGCAAGGACGCCGGCGGCCTCGACCAGGCCATTGCCAAAGGCGTGGAGCTGGTGAAAGCGGCTTTGTGATCGCGCCCCGGGCGGGAATTCCCTCTTCTATACCCTGCTCACTCCAGCAGGAGTTTCCGGGCTTTCGCCGCATCCGGATGCACCAGGCCGGCAGCCTCCAATTTGTTCAGCTCGGCCAGGTAGGTACGGCTCCAGGGCTGCCCCTCCTCTTTGGGCACGTTTTTCCAGGTCTTATATATGGCCTTGGCTTTTCTCCAGTTTCCTTGATACAAGTAGGCGTGTGCGCATTTGCCTTCCAGAGCACCCTTACCGGCCGATGTGGCTAATCCTTTTTGAGCGGCTTCGCCGGCATCCTGGAATCGCCGCGCCAGCAACAGCTCCCAGGCCAGTTGATCATATACATCTTCGGCCAGCGCCAGGGGCCTTGAAAAAGTGCCTTTGGGGAGGTGGCGTCGGGCTCCGGCAGTTCCTGCACCAGCGCCAGTAAGGCATGCGCAATCTGGGCCCGGCTGCGGCTGGCCTCCTCGAAGGAGATCAGATTGGCATGCTCCCGTTGCTGCAGCTCCCGGAACCGCCCCGAGAGGTGCAGGGCCCGATGGAGCCAGTCTGCTTCGCCCGATCGCTCCGCCTGGCGAATGACCTCACGCACCGCTTTGTCCAGTTTGCCGTCGGCGATCAGGGCTTGTAGCTCGGCCCGGGTCATGCTAAAGGAATTATTGGAAGGAAATATAGAAAAAGCCCGCAGTCCCTTCGGCACTGGATGTGGAGAAAGCGATTCCCCTCTCGCCGGCTTTGTGCGGGTACGATCCGGAGCTCCTCAATCCTCCACCTGTTTGCGCCTGGGTGCCGTTTCGCGAGCCCGGTTGTCGATGGTGTGGCCGAAGAAGACGGCATTGGCAAAGAGCTTGTTGGTGCCGTACCAGAAGGCCCGGAAGTTGGGGTTGTCGGCAAAGCAGATGATCTTGCCACTGCCCGTGCCGGTCACCACCACGGCCGCTGCCTTTTTCATGCGCGCCACCTGATCGGGATGCACATAGCCGCTCAGCAGGGGTGAACCGGTGTACTGCAAGGGCATGGCGTAGGCATTTTCCGTGGGCTCAAAAAAGAGGGTGCCCCGCCGGAACAGCGGAATGCGCTCGCGCGTGTAGCCATACAGCAAGGGGTGGCTGAGATCGGCCCGGGCTTCTACGATGGCCCCGCCGATGATCCGGGCGCCCCGATCGCTGCCCAGCTGGAGGTAGGGCTTTGGCCCTTCCTCTGTTTTTTCCGTACGCTCCTTTTTGACGGCGAGGTAGCCCATGCCTTTTTGCGTTAGCCAGCGGGCCGCCCGCTTGAAGGCAATAAGGGTGCCGCCCCGCTGCACCCAGCGCTTGAGCTTGGCTGCACTGTTCTGGTCCAGGCTGTAGTAGGAGCCATCCACCATGACGAGGGTCTGGTAGCGACTCAGATCGGCGCGGTTCAGGCTGTTCACGTCCAGCTTGGTGACGGTCATACCGTAGCGCTGATCCAGCAGGTGCCAGACTTCCCCCGCCTCATAGGCCGAAACGCCCTCGCCCACGAGCAGGGCCACCTTGGGCGCCCTGAGGTTGCTGAAGGACGGGCTGCCCAGATCGATGCCCTCAGGGGTGTACCCCGTGCCGGCCACCTCCAGCAGACCGGGCTGCGCCCGGTGCAGGGCCTGCATTTTCCCGGCCACCTCTGGCGGAGTATAGCCTTCCTGCTGCACGGGGATCACGACGGTGCCGCGCTCGTAGCGCTGCCCCTCCAGCGTAAAAGGCCGCTCGGCCACCCGGGCCTTCAGGCCGCCGTCCAGGATGCGGCTGAGCATCGCCGGCGCGTCGTAACGGCTCCAGGGTAGCAGGTAGGCGTAATCCGCCGCCGGAATACCTTCCGCAAGGGGGTTCTGCGGAACATCCCGCACGGCTTCGCCCAGCAGCCTGGGCTGGAAATCTTTTTGGCCCAGGGCGGCGTAGGGCAGGTTGAAAGCCAGGGGCAGGGTCCAACTGGACACGTCGTAGAACAGGCTGTCCTGAAATACCGTCAGGGTATCGAACAGGGCCTGCACCAAGCGGCTCTGGCGCTGCGCCCCCGGCACGACGTAGGCCGAACCGGCCGTGAAGTCCTGCCCGGCCGCTTTCACATCTTTGGCCAGGCGATACACCTCGATGCGGTGGCGCAGCAGGATGTCGATCAGATGCCCGCTGCGTACTTCATCACCATCCGTACCGAACACATAAGCCTGAACGCTCCGCCTTCGGGCTTCCGCCAAATTGTCGCGGTAAAAATCGCGCTGGTAGGCCAGCAGCTTTTCGCGCAGTTCCAGGGCGCCGCGTTGGGTGCTCAGGCTGGTGCGCACCTGGTTGCGAATGGCAAAGGGGAAGGTGAGCTGGCCGTTGCGGCTCTCCTGCACATGGCCGCGGGCGCTGGCCTGCTCAAAGAGGATGCCCACCGCGCCGTTCACATCGGGATAGGTGGAACCCTTGCCGTAGTAAAAATCGTCGAAGCTCTCCTGGGTGTAGTACAGGCTGCCGATGCCGTCCAGGGCCCGGGCATGGTACCGGGCCATTTCGGCAGTGAGGCCCTGATTCTCCGCCGGGGTAAGGGGATGGGTGCGGGAGGGAATGCCCGGCATGAAGAAAAAGGTGCTGTTGGTGCCCATCTCGTGGTGATCGGTGAGCACATTGGGCATCCAGCGGTGGAAGAGCTCCAGTCGGCCCCGGCTCTCCGGATGCTGGGCCAGCAACCAATCGCGATTCAGGTCGAACCAATAGTGATTGGTGCGCCCGCCCGGCCAGGGTTCATCGTACTCGCGATCTTGCGGATCGGCTGTGAGGTGTTCGTTTTTGTGCATGTTCACCCAGGTGGAAAAGCGGTGGAAGCCGTCGGGATTGAGGCAGGGATCCAAAAGAATGACGGTTTCCCGAAAGATCTTTTCCACCGCCTCACTTTGGCCGGCTGCCAGATAGTAGGCTACCAGCGTAGCGGCATTGCCGCCGCTGGCCTCGTTGCCATGCACGCTGTACCCCTGGTAGAGCACCACGGGCTGTTCGGCCAGATTCACACTACCCGATTGCTCCGGATCACTGAGCGCCAGATGCTGCTGCCGGATGGACTCCAGCCGGGCGTGATTGGACGGAGCCGTAATGGTGAGGTATACCAGCGGGCGATTCTCATAGGTGCGGCCGTATTCCGTAAGCACCAGCCGATCGGAAGCCTCAGCTAGCCGGCGCAGGTAAAAATAAAGCTGATCGTGAGTGAGGTGCTGCGCGCCGATGGGAAAACCCAACACTTCCTCCGGGCTGGGAATATCCGGATCATAGTCGATCTCAGGCAGGTAGTAGTTGAGCGACTGGGCGGTCAGCAAAAAAGAACAAAGGGAAAAAACCAGGCCGAAGAGGTGCTTTTTCATCAGATGGTAGTTTGCAGTGCACCTAAAAAACGAGTGGACCGGCACATGGTTTACGAGGGATCAAAGCGCTGGCCCACCAATTCTTCGCTCACCTCCCAGAGTTTTTTCCAAACCCCGGGCTGCTGAGCCGCTTGGGGAAGGGAAATTTTCCTGGGGTAGCCAAAGTACTGCCCGTAGCCGTCCGGACCGTAGTACTCGCCTCCGTTCACATCGGGCATGGTGGCGGCGTATTGCTGCGACCAGGCTCCTTTTTCCGCGCTGGGCAGCAGGGGCAATAAGATGTATTTGCCGAAGAAGCGAAAGAGCGGTCCGGCCTGCACGTTATTGCCCAGGTTGGTGGACGCTCCGCCCGGATGGGCAGCCACGCTCAAGGGCGCCCTGTTCTGTCCTTGTAGGCGGCGATGTAGCTCCAGGGCAAACATCAGAACGGCCAGTTTGCTCTGGTTGTACGCCTTCCAGGGCTTGTAGGCTTTCTCTCCCATGAGATCGTCGAAGTCAATGACCCCATTCTCCGCTGCCAGGCTGGACACCTGTACCGTGCGGCTGCCCGGCGTAGTGGCCAGGCGTTCCCAGAGCAACTTGGTGAGCAGAAAATGCCCCAGATGGTTGATGCCAAACTGCTGCTCAAAACCTTCTTCGGTGCGGGTAAAGGGGGTGGCCATGACGCCGGCATTGTTCATGAGAACGTGCAGCTGATCGTACCGGTGCAGAAAGGACTCCGCAAAGCGGCGGACCGATTCCAGGCTGGCGAGATCCAGCTCCATCAATTCGAAATCGGCCCGCGGAACGGCCTTGCGAAGCTCGCGCACCGCCGCTTCGCCCTTTTCCGGATTTCGGCAAGCCATGACCACGTGGGCACCTGCTTCGGCCAGGGCCTTCGTAGATTCGAAGCCCAGGCCGCTGTTCGCTCCGGTGACGATCACGATCTGGCCGCTGAGATCCGGCAGTTGCCCGGCTGTCCATTTATTTGATGCCATCCATTCAGAATTATGTCCGGTTATCAACGTCCAAACCCCGCATCCTCCCCCAAGGTTCAGCCCGCCGGGTGTCAAACTGACAGCTCCCCAGGAAGCCCTTCCGGCTGCATGCGAACTGGCACAAAATTTGGTAAACGTTCTTACAGGATGTACAGGTGCGAAAAACCTGTCAACCATGCAAAACGTCTCTTTTAAACCATTTAAAATCCGAAAACCATGAGTGTAGCAACCGCAGAACATCCCATCGCTACGCTGAAGCCGATCAATGATCGGGTAGTGGTGCGTCCGCTTCCCGCGGAGGAAAAGACCAAAGGCGGGATCATCATCCCCGATACGGCCAAGGAAAAGCCGCAGCGCGGTGAGGTCATCGCCGTGGGTCCCGGCAAGAAGGACCACAGCATGACGGTAAAAGCCGGCGACCAGGTCCTGTACGGCAAGTATGCCGGGCAGGAATTCCAACTGGAAGGCGAAGAACTCCTCATCATGCGCGAGGATGACATTCTGGCCGTCATCGGCTGAGGGTCTCCCACCCAAATCTGTTAACACAAAAAATTCCA
Organism: uncultured Saprospiraceae bacterium; assembly: GCA_964595955.1. GTDB lineage: Bacteria > Bacteroidota > Bacteroidia > Chitinophagales > Saprospiraceae > JAJDFU01. The sequence goes on along the minus strand of CAZQSF010000044.1, from coordinate 10,511 downwards.
TTGACATTATGGCAGCTAAAGAAATCACACTCAATAGCCGCGCTCAGGAAAGCCTGAAGAAAGGCGTCGACAAACTGGCCAATGCCGTGAAAGTGACCCTGGGCCCCAAAGGCCGCAACGTCGTACTCGAAAAGAGTTTTGGCGCACCGAAAGTGACTAAGGACGGCGTAACGGTCGCCAAGGATATCGAACTGGAACACCCGCTCGAGAACATGGGCGCCCAGATGGCCAAGGAAGTGGCCAGCAAGACGGCCGATGTGGCCGGTGACGGCACCACCACGGCTACCGTCCTTGCCCAGGCCATGGTGAATGCCGGCCTGAAGAACGTTACCGCGGGTGCCAACCCCATCGATCTCAAGCGGGGCATGGACAAAGCCGTTCAACTCGCCGTAGGTTACCTCAAAGACCTTTCCGAGGAAGTGAAAGGCAACTTCGACAAGATCCGCCAGGTGGCCACCATCTCGGCCAATAGCGACGAGGAGATCGGCGGCCTCATCGCCGACGCCATGAAGCGCGTGACCACCGACGGGGTCATCACGGTGGAGGAAGCCAAAGGCCTGGATACCTACGTAGAGGAGGTGAGTGGCATGCAGTTCGACCGCGGTTACCTCTCGCCCTACTTCGTCACCGACAGCGAGAATATGGTGGTCGAATACGACAACCCGCTCATTCTGCTGCACGACAAGAAGGTCTCCAACATCAAGGACCTGCTGCCTGCCCTGGAACTGGCCAACAGCCAGAACCGTCCCCTGTTGATCATCGCCGAGGATATTGATGGCTCTGCCCTGGGTACCCTGGTGGTGAACCGCCTGCGCGGTACCCTGCAGGTCGTAGCTGTGAAAGCACCCGCTTTCGGCGATCGCCGCAAAGCCATGCTGGAGGACATTGCCATCCTCACCGGCGGTACGGTAGTGAGCGAAGAGCAAGGCTACAAGCTGGAGAACGTGACGATGGAATACTTCGGCCAGGCCGAAAAGGTGAAGGTGGACAAAGACAACACCACCATCGTCAACGGCAAAGGCATTGAAGACCGGATCGAAGCCCGCGTCAATCAGATCAAGGCGCAAATCGAGAACACCACCAGCGACTACGATCGCGAGAAGCTGCAGGAACGCCTTGCCAAGCTCTCGGGCGGAGTAGCCGTGCTGTATGTGGGCGCCGCCACCGAGGTGGAAATGAAAGAGAAGAAGGACCGCGTGGACGATGCCCTGCACGCCACCCGGGCCGCCATCGAAGAGGGCATCGTGCCCGGCGGCGGCGTGGCCTTCGTGCGCACCATCGACGCACTCAAGAAAGTGGATTGCGACAACGAGGACGAGTTCATCGGCGTGGACATCGTGCGCAAGGCCATGGAATCGCCCCTGCGCACCATAGCCGAGAACGCCGGCGTGGAGGGCAGCGTGGTGCTGCAAAAAGTGCTGGACGGCAAGGATGCCTTCGGCTATAATGCCCGCACGGGAGTGTACGAAGACCTGAAAAAAGCCGGGGTGATCGATCCGGCCAAGGTGGCGCGTGTAGCTCTCGAGAACGCCGCCAGCATCGCCAGCATGGTACTGCTCACCGAATGCGCCATTAACGATAAGCCGGAGCCGAAGAAAGACAACTCCATGGCCGGCGCCGGTATGGATTACGACGGCATGATGTAACACAGGCTAAGCGGAAGGCTGCTTTTTTTCCGCCTTTTGCTCGACAGCCTGTACGACTTTTAATGGGTAATGAGGAAGCCTTCGGGGAGAAGGCTTCCTTTTTTTTGCCCGACGAAAAAGCCGGTTCCCGCCCTGGGAAACCGGCTTTTGAGCAAAGCCAACCCGAGATTAGTTGCCGCTCAGTTGCTTGGCCTGATATTGGGCCCGTTCAGCATACTTGCCGCTGGTGATCTTTTCGTAAGCAGCAATAGCATTGGACGTCTGGCCGGCTGCTTCATAGGCTTGCCCCAGCCCGTACTGATATTTGTCCTGGTCTTCAGTGGCCAGTTCGAGCGCCTTCTGAGCGTGCTCGATGGCCTTATCCGTCACATTGCTCTTGCGCAGCGCACCGGAAAGGTAGTAGTGCACATCAGCCGATTCTTTTTGCTCCAGAAACGCATTGGCCATGCGCTGGGTGCGATCCCAATCTTTGGCCACGTATGCCTTGGCGATCATCGCCTCGGATTTGCTGTACACTTTTTCGGCCTTGTCTTCCTTCTGGGTTTTCTCGGCCAGATCGGCAGCTTTCAAAAAAGCGACCAGTGCTTCTTCGGGCTGATCAGCCCCCTCGAGTGCCTGGCCGAGGCCCATGTGGTTGGCGTAGAAGTTGGGCGCCATGTCGATGCCCTTTTGATAGGTTTCGGCAGCCGCCTCGAAGGATTCGCCCTTGCGCTGCTCCGTGGCAACGTAGTAGGCGGCAATAGCGCCGTTTTTCTTGGCCAGCTTGACCACCTGCTCGTCGGCTTCGGGATCAGCCACCTCCAAGGCCTGCTCAAACAGCCCCAGTGCAGATTCGTAATCTTTACCTTTCAGATTGCTCAACCCATCGTTGTAGAGGGAGGCTGCCGAGGGGGTATCCTCCTGGGCCATCACCCCTAGTGAAAATCCGAAAAACATGATGGTTACAAGGAAAAATGATACTCTTTTCATGACTTTTGAGAATTTATCCTGCGAAAATTCGCAATTTACAACATACTAAAGAAAACCCCCGAAGGCGGAATGGTTGTATAGTTTTCGTGATCTCCCCCTTCAAGCGATCCGAATGCGCCATCCCGGGACAACCATTTGGTCACCGGCAAGTTTACTTGCAAAATAGCTGCACCTATGGATATGGCCGCCCTCTTCTCCTTTTTGGAAGATCTCCAGCAGAATAACCACAAAGCATGGATGGATGAGAACCGGGACCGCTACAAACAGCTTCGCGAAGATTTCATCAGCTTTTTGGATCAGCTCAATCAGCACATAAAAGCTGTGGATCCCGACTACCTGGGCATGCCCGGCCGGGAAGCCATGAACCGCATCAACAACAACCTGCTCTACCATCCGGATAAACCCACCTATAAAGACCATTTTTCCGCCGACCTGGAAGGCGAAAAAAACGCCAGCGCCTTTTACGTGCACCTGGGCCTGAGCGGCAGTTTTGCGGGCGGAGGGTTTTATCGCCCCCCAAATCCCGTCCTCAAAAAAATCCGGGCTGCCATCGATTACGATGGTGAACGTTTTCGCGAGATCCTGGATGCGCCGGATTTCAAAAGGGCATTCGGCGGACTCATGGAAGGCGAGCGCCTCAAGACCGCCCCGCAAGGCTACAGCCAGGATCACCGCCACATCGATCTGCTCAGGTTAAAAAGCTTTGCAGCCGCCAGGGCCTTCTCCCGCCGCGATGTCAAATCCAAAGGGCTTATGGACGAACTCGTTCGCACCTACGAATACATGAAACCCTTCCGGGATTACCTCAACCAGGCCGTGCAAATGGAAGCGCAAAACTGACGGAGACCCAATGAAGGAGGAGGTGCGATTCACGGCTTACCTGGACGACTTTCGCTCCAACCTCTGGGGCTATCACATCGACGTACCGGACGATGCGGCCCAGGTATTCCTGGCGGATGGCAATCGGCGCGTAATCTGTACGCTCAACGGACAAGCGAGCTTCCACTGCGCACTCATGCCTAAAGGGGATGGCACCTATTATATTCTCGTCAATAAGGAGCTGCGCAAAAAGTTGAAGCTGCGCATTGGAGATGAAGTGCAGGTCGACTTGGTTCGGGACCATAGTAAATACGGCATGCCCATGCCCGAAGAATTGGGAGCCCTGCTGGAAATGGACGACGAGGGCAGCCGCTATTTTCACGAGCTTACACCGGGCAAACAGCGCGCCCTCATTCACCTGGTCGGCAAACCCAAAACCTCGGATACGCGCTTGAAAAAAGCCCTGGTGATTGTTGACTACCTCAAGTGCAGCCTGGGAAAGCTCGACTTCAAAGAACTCAACCAGGCCTTTCGCGATGCCAAGCAAGACTGAAAGAACAAGGCCCGCTTCAATCAGCGCTTGTGGGGATTTCGCTTTTGGCAAGAACAGCCCAAAGGGTGAAGTCCAAACAAGCATGCAGCAGGGCCTTGTTTTCACTACACTTGATAAAACAGCTCCTGGGGCAGCATACGGGCCGCCCAACCCTAGTCTTGGGGCACCGCCATTACGAAGTCGATTTCCGGCCGGGCGATCAGCTTCTGGAACCGTTCAAAGACCTCCGGTGCAAGAGACCGCTCCCGGGCCTGCTCCTCGCCGGCCGGAATACCGAGCTGCTCGAAAAAAGTCTCGAATCCGCTGGGCGCGTGAATGTTGAGCCACTTGGCGGGCTGGTCGGATGCGTTTCGAAAAGTGTGTACGACGTTTCTCGGCAGCGTGATGTTCTCTCCGGCTCGAAGAATTTTCGACTTTCCGTCTACCATAAACTCAAGTTCCCCTTCTAATATGCCGAAGGTTTCGTCACATTCCGCATGGGAATTCGGCGGAGGGCCGTCCATGCCTGCAGGGGTTTCTCCCATCATTAGGGCAAAGGCAGGGGTCACGGCAATCGGAGTCATCAAATGGCCGGTCACCCACATCGACTGGTCGTAGATCTTCATAAGATAAGCATTACACAGTTTTCAGGATAAAATGACCTTTTTACCAAGACCTATTTTATCCTGAAAACCGTGAATACCGCTTCAAGTATGAAATAACTTCTAGGTCATTTCATACTTGAAACGGTATTAGATGTTTTATGAGACAAATGTATCATAATGAAACAAAAATATCAAACTTTTGTACCTTCCATGGACAGAAAAAAACTCGCATGGCGAATCCAGATTTTTCGACCGGTCGAATCAATCAAAAAAAGCGAACCCGGGAAGCCTTATTAAAAGCAGCCCGGCGGTTGCTGCAGCAGCAAAAGTCCCTGACGATTGAGGCGGTAGCCCAGGAGGCTTTGGTGTCCCGGGCGACGGCCTATCGCTACTTCTCGGATGTGGATGTGTTGGCGCAGGAGGCCGTCATCTCCACGGGTCTGCCGGAAGTAGAACACATTCTGAACCAGCTCCCGCCGGGCAGCCCGGCCGAACGCCTGGCCAGATGTCAGGAACTGACCTGGGACCTCAACGAGCGGATGGAACCCGAGTTTCGCAAGTTCCTGAGCCTGGCCGTACTGAAAAACATCAATCCCGCCTCCAGTCAGGAACTGCGCGGCAATCGCCGCCAGGAACTGATCGCCCGGATCTTGGAGCCGATAAAAGAAAACTATAAAGCCGAAACCTATCGAAACCTGGAGCTCAGCCTCTGTGTGTTCGTCTTCAGCATCGAAGCGTTGCTGGTAATGAAAGACGTTTGCCGGCTCGATGGCCAGGAGGGAAAAGCCGTCATCAACTGGGCCGTTCGATGCCTGCTGAAAGGCAGTAAGCGCATGGAAGAAGCCGGGAACTAAATGGCGAGGCAAGTATGAAGCCCTGAAATCCCCCTACCCCAATCGTTCCAGCACCTCTTCCGGCGGAATGCACGGCTCGAATTCGTCGATGAGAAACATCAGCGCCTGCGAGATCTGGCCCTGGATCTGATGATAGCAGCGATCGGACTCCAGCCCCCGGCGCAGGAGAAATTGCCGGTATTCGGATTTGAACTGGCCCGACAACAGGATCAGGTCGTTCTGCGTCTGTGAATCGGCCGCCGCCAGATAGACCTCCTTTTCCAGTAGCCTCTCCGCCTTGCCCTCCGCAACCAACTCCTTCATCCGCCGGCGCAAGAGCGAAAGGGCGTCTTCTGCCTCTTGCCGGCGCTCCCGATGGAGCGATTCCTGTTGCTCAACCAATTGATTTAGCTGCTGGAGCAGGGTATGACTACCCGATACTTGCCGCAGTTGATGCTCCAACTCCCGCACTTCGCCCGGGTGCAAAAGGTGATCCTGAGCGAAAGCATAAGCCAGAAGGGACTGCTCCGTCGTCGATTCTTCCCCGGTTTGTGGCCGGAGCAATTTACCCGTCATATCCACCAGGTAGTCGGTAAGCCGCCGGGTGGCGGGATGGCCTTCCTGAAGGGGGATCAGACCGCTGCGCAGCCGTTCCAGCACCAGCTTGAGCCCCTCTTTTTCCGCGTGCATGCGGATGAGGTTGATCCGCAGGTCCCGCATCAGGTCGTTCTCGTAAGCCGATTCCCCGTGCCGGGCAAACCAAAAATGGGTGGGCGAACTCCCGATCCGACGCTTGCCATAATATAGATGTAACCCGTCGGCCGCCCAGTCGTCTATGCGCTGTGCCTCGGGATTTTCAAAGCTCGGCAGGCTTTCATCCGTAGTGCCGATGTACATCAAGGGGGCACCGGAGCCGGTCCAGAGGCGGTTAGCCTCCCCAAGGTATTCGGATGCCGTCGTGCCATTCAGGTAGCGCGTAGCCATGACCGGTCCGATACCGGCCAGGGGAAGGGGAGCTTCTCCATCGGCCGAGGCCCGTTCGCTGGCCTGCACCGGATAGCCCGCCAGCTGGCGGATCAGCTCCCAGTAGTATTGCTGCACCTCTTTCGTGCGGGGAATGCCCTGGAGGTTGATGTCAAAGAGAAAGGTAACCTCCAGCCGGGTTGCGACGCCGGTACCGCCGAAAAAGCGCCGGAGTACCGTAATGTCCTCGGCCAGAAACTTTCGCGACCGGTCGGACAGCGCCGAGAGCGAACCGTCAAAGGTAAAGGCGTGATGCGCATCGCAGTAGGTGTTCTCCCCCACCCATTCGCCCCAGTAGTCGGTGGTGCGGTCGCAGATGGGGCCGAAATAGCGCACATAGTCCCCGTCCAGGGCCGAAGGGTTGGGCCAGGCCGGCCGGGACAAGCGATGGTGGTCCTGCGGCAGAAAAGCTCGAATGTCCCCGATGGGAAAGACCAGGGTCAGAATATTCTCCGTCATAAAAAAAGGAGGGCCAGGAAAACAAAGTCCATTGGCCCCAAACAGCTGTTTCTTGCTTGCTTCCAAAATACAGTTTTTCCTTCAAAAGCCAATCCCCGTCCGGAATTCCGGCCAATCTACCGAATTTTCTTTTCTTGACCCCTTGACAAATTAGGTCAGTTGTTCTAATTTAGCAGCAAATTATTAGAACACACTTGTCAAACTTCACCAAAGATCGCATTCTGAACACGGCCATTCGCCTCTTCAATGAGCGGGGCATGGCTGCCGTGAGCCTTCGCGACATCGCTGCGGAGGTGGGCATCAGCCCGGGCAACCTGGCTTATCACTTCAAAAATCAGGATGCCCTGATCGAGGAGGCCTTCCACCGCATGCAGGCGGAGCGGGACGCCATCCTCAGCGGGGTGCAGCAGATCCCTTCCTTTGAGAACATCAACGAGCAGATCCCTCCCCTGCTGGACATCGCTCAGCGCTACCGCTTCCTGCATCTGGATACGGTCCATCTGTTTCGCACCTACCCGGAGATCGCCGAGCTTCAACGCAGCTATTTCGAGAATTCCATTGCCTATGTGCGGGCCGTGATCGATCATTCGGTAGGAGCAGGCACCTTCCGGCCGGAGCCGAGAGCCGGTCAATACCAGCGGCTGGCCCATACCGTCTGGATGCTCATGACCTTCTGGCTGGAGCAACAGGCAGTGCGCGGCCGGAAACAGCTCGATGTGGAGTCCGTCCGGCAGACGATCTGGGACCTGGTGCTGCCGAACCTCACAGAAAAAGGGAAAAAGCAGATCAAAGGCGTTTACGCCCGATTCCCCGTCCATTAACAAAAAAATGAACCCAACGCGTGCAGCCACTGACTTCAAATAGCAATCCCAAATCGGCGGCCTACCGGGAAAACCTGGCGGGCATGACGGCCTTGGTGGAGGAGTTGGAAGCCAGACTGGAAGAGAGCCGCTTTCAGGGCAAGGACAAGCACATCGACAGGGCGCGGAGCCAGGGCAAAATGCTGGCCCGCGAGCGACTGGAGCTGCTGCTGGATCGCGACAGCCCCTTTCTGGAACTGCTGCCCCTGGCCGGGCTGGGCGGCAAGGGCTTCGGGCCGGGCGGCACCACCGTGGGCGGCATCGGGCTGGTGAGCGGTCGCCTGTGCATGTGCATCAGCAATGTGGGTACCCACAAGGGCGGATCGGTAGATTACGCCACCCTGCAGAAGAGTCTCCGGCTGAGCGAGATCGCCTTCGAGAATGAGCTGCCCTGCATCAACCTGGTGGAGTCGGCCGGTGCCAATCTGCCCGAGCAGGAGCGCATCTTCAACTACGGCGGGGCCAGCTTTCGCGAGATCACCCGCCGCTCCAAGGCCGGTATGCCTACCATCTCCGTAGTCTTTGGCAACAGCACAGCCGGTGGGGCCTATGTGCCCGGCATGAGCGACTACGCCATCTTCGTCAAGGATCAGGCCAAGGTCTTCCTGGCCGGACCACCCCTGGTGAAAATGGCCACCAATGAAGTGGTGGACGACGAAACCCTGGGCGGGGCCGAAATGCACAGCACCGTCAGCGGCGTGAGCGACTACCTGGCCCGCGACGAGCGCGAGGGCATCCGCCTGGCGCGCGAGATCGTGGCCCGCCTGCGGCCGCCGCGCACCCACTTTCGGCCGGAGGGCCTGCCCGATCCGCCCCGCTATCCGGCCGAGGAACTACTGGGCATCCTCCCGCCCGATGTGCGTAAGACCTTCGATGTGCGCGAGCTCATCGCCCGGGTAGTGGACGGCTCGCGTTTTCACGAGTTCAAGCCCGGCTGGGGCAGCACCCTGGTCACCGGCTTTGCCGATGTGCACGGCTATCCCGTGGGCATACTCGCCAATAACGGCGTACTCTTCAGCGAGTCGGCCAACAAGGGCGCGCACTTCATCCAGCTGTGCAACCGCCAGGAAGTGCCCCTTGTATTTTTTCAGAACATCACCGGCTTCATGGTGGGCAAGGAATACGAGCGCGGCGGCATCATCAAGCACGGCGCCAAACTCATCAATGCCGTGAGCAACAGCGAGGTGCCCGCCATCACCTTTATGATCGGAGCCAGCTACGGCGCCGGCAACTACGCCATGATGGGGCGGGCCTACCAGCCGCGCTTCCTCTTCAGCTACCCCAATAGCCGCATCGCCGTGATGGGCCCCGAACAGCTCAGCGGCGTGATGGAGATCATACAACGGGAAGCCGCCCGGAAAGCCGGCATCCCCTACGACGAAGCGCAAGGGAAAGCCCTGCGCGAACACATGATGCAGGACGTCGCCAAAAAATCGGACGCCTGGTACAGTACCGGCCAGCTCTGGGACGACGGCCTGCTCGATCCCCGCGATACCCGCCACTACCTGGGCTTCTGCCTGGCCGTGGTCAACAACGCCCCCATCGGGAGTAGCAACCGGTACGGGGTGTTTCGGATGTAAAAGTCCTCAGTCAATAGTCCTTAGTCTGGAGTCTCTTCTTGACTAAATCATGGGCTAAAGACTTAGGACTGGAGACTAAGGACTCAAAAACTTTTGAAATGGAGCACAAAAAAACAATCGCCATCATCGGCGCCGGCTGCAGCGGCATCACGGCCATCAAGAACTGCCTGCAGGCGGGCATCCAGGACGTGGTCTGCTTCGAGCAGAACAGCGAGGTGGGCGGCAACTGGATCTACACGGCCAGTGAGTCACACTCCAGCGTGTGTGAGACCACGCACATCATCAGCTCCAAACACCTGAGTGCATACCTGGACTTTCCCATGCCGGAGCACTACCCCGATTACCCCAGCCACGATCAGGTGTTGGCCTATTTTCGCTCCTACGCCCGGCACTTCGGCCTGTACCCCTACATCCGGTTCAACACGCGGGTGGAGCAGGTAACCAAGGTGGAAGGCGAGCGCTGGCAGGTGGAGCTGGCGGATGGTGAAACGCAGGTGTTCGACTACCTCTTTATCGCCAACGGGCACCACAATGCGCCGCGCCATCCCGACCTGCCCGGCGAGTTCACTGGCGAATACCTGCACTCGCACAACTACAAGACCACCGAACCGTTCCGGGACCAGCGCGTGCTCGTCATCGGCTCCGGCAACTCGGGCTGCGACTGCGCCGTGGAGATCAGCCGGGTAGCCGAACACGTGGCCATCAGCATGCGGCGGCCGCACTACATCATCCCCAAATTTTTCCTGGGCCGCCCCACAGACACCTTCAATAAGGGCCTCGTTCACCTCCCGCGTCCTCTGGCCGAATTCTTGCGCAAGCTCACCCTGCGCATCCAGGTGGGCGACTACCGCGACTACGGCATGGACCGGCCGGACTTTCCGGTCACGAAAGACCACCCCACCCTCAACTCGGAATTGCTCTACAAGATCCGCCACGGCAAGGTGCACCCCCGCAAGGGCATCGCGAAGATCGAAGGCAAGGCCATCACCTTCGCCGACGGCACCACCGAAGAATACGATACCCTTATAGCCGCAACGGGTTACCGGATCGCCCTGCCCTTCTTCGAGCGCGACTTCCTCAACTACGAGGAGGCCGATCGCGTGCCCCTCTACCTGCGCATGTTCCATCCCGATCACCCGACCCTCGTCTTCATCGGGCTGGTACAGCCGCAGGGCAGCGTCTGGC
>CAZQSF010000043.1:0-31826 GCA_964595955.1 uncultured Saprospiraceae bacterium | reverse complement strand
CGCCGTTGCGGCCTTACAGGGCCTGCAGCAGGTCGCTCTGCTCGGTCTTGGTAGGCAGGCCGGTAGACGGGCCGCCGCGCTGTACGTTCGCGATCACGAGCGGAAGCTCCAGCATAATGGCCAGGCCCATGGCTTCGGTCTTCAGAGCCAGGCCGGGACCGGAAGTGCCCGTCACGGCCAGGTCGCCGCCGAAAGCGGCCCCAATGGCCGAGCCGATGGCGGCGATCTCATCTTCGGCCTGAAAAGTCTTTACGCCGTAGTGCTTGTATTTGGCCAGATTGTGGAGGATGTCGGAGGCCGGCGTGATGGGGTAGCTGCCGTAAAACATCGGCAGGCCCGCCCGGTAGCTGGCGGCGATCAGCCCCAGTACCAGGGCTTCGTTCCCATTGACATTGCGATACTTGCCCTTTTCCAGGGGCGCCGCCGGCACCTCATAAGTAGTGGTAAAAGTTTCGACCGTTTCGCCGTAGTGATAGCCGGCGCGCAAGGTGAGAATATCGGCTTCCAGCAGATCGGGCTTACTGGCCAGTTTCGCTTCCAGATACGCAAGGGTGGGATCCAGCTTGCGGTTGTAGCGCCACAGCAGGAACCCCAGGACGAACATGTTCTTGACCTGATCCTTCTCTTTGGTGCCCAGAGGCGACTCTTTCAGCGTCTCGCGCGTGAGTTTGGTGATGGGGATGGCGTGCAGTTCGTAGCCGGCCAGGCTGTCGTCTTCCAGCGGGTTTTCGCTGTCCAGGTACTCGGCCAGGCGCAGGTTTTTCTTGTCGAAGCCGTCGGTGTTGGCAATGATGGTGCCGCCCTTTCGCAGGCGGTCCAGATTGGTTTTCAGCGCAGCCGCATTCATGGCGACCAGCACATCGTAATTGTCTCCCGGTGAATAGATCTCCCGGCTGCCGAAGTGGAGCTGAAAACCCGATACGCCGGCCAGTGTGCCCTGGGGAGCCCGGATCTCGGCGGGAAAGTCGGGAAAGGTAGCCAGGTCCACGCCTGTAAGGGCGGTATTGCCCGTAAACAGGTTACCGATCAGCTGCATCCCGTCGCCGGAATCTCCGGCAAATTTTATGATGACGTCTTGGCGAACTTCCTTTTTTCGGCTCATAGTTTCGTAGCCTTCTGGCCTGTACAGGCAAAGGTATTGTTTATTTGGATTTTGTCTAGTTTGCGTCCTTCCAACACCCTCGACCGGGGCCGGGTTGAATTCGGGTAAAGATAGACCGGCACTTTTACCGGGAGCATGATTTTAGCCTCTGAAAAAAATGACAATTGTTCTCGCGGAAGCAAAGTGTTAGAGAAGGCGGAAGGCCGCTTGCGAGCGGTTCAGGCAAACAGCCGGATGAGGGTGCGATAGGAATCGTAGGCATGTGTTTTCTGGGGGAGCTCCAGAACTTCCAGGATCTCCTGGCCGTATTCTTCGTCCAGCTTGGCTACGGTTTCGGTGCAGCGCACCTCCACTTTTCCTTCCTCGAGTTGTTGGCGCCGCCAGCGATAGGTGGCTTCCATGGCCTCCCAGATCCTTTGATAGACCTCGGTATGGTCCTCATCTTCCCTTATCGCCTGGGCCTGGGTGAAAGCATCCGCATTGCGAGCCAGTAGGATCGCATCGCGCTGGATGAAGTAAGCGGTGTGTGCCCATTGCGCGTTGCCGGTCACCAGGCGGCTGTAGAGCACGAGCTGGAGCTCCTTTTGTTTTTCCAGTAACGTCCGCCGGTAGGTCTTTCCGCGCCACTTCAGGTCGATCACTGCTTTTTCGGTTCCTCTTTGCAGGAGCAGGTCCAGTCGACCTGCGATTTCCTGGCCGTCGAAGAACCCCCGGATCGGGCTTTCCACCCCGGCGATCTCCCAGCGGTTTTGCCGAATCAGATCCACCAGGGTCCAGGCAGCGTGCTTCAGCTTCCGGAGGAAACTCACCCGCTCGGGTTCGCGTCCGTACATGAGCAACACCGCCCCCTCGCGTTCCAGCAGCATATTGCCAATGGTTTCGACGCGATCATGCAATGCGTTTCGATCCAGGCTCAGCACATCGGGCTCGGTCAGTAACTGTTCAAAAGCGCGATGGGCGAGATTGCCCAGCAAGGTAGCATCGTCGGCTACCCGGAACAGGGGCGAACCGAACAGGCGAAGTTGCCGCTGAAACAGCCACTGATGCGGATAGTACAGCAGCTGCTCGAGTCCGGTGTAGGTCTTGGGCTCCCGGGGGTCGAGCCTTGCGGGGTTTCGCAGAGAGATAAAACAGGGCGGGTGTAGGGGAGCCTGCAGGGCAACGCCCTGGAAAACCGGTAGCGAAAGGCTCTGCCAGGCCGGAGAAGGAGCAGCCGGGCCATCGCGTTCCAGCCGCAGGGTCAGCGGAGCCAGGTTGGTCCATCGGGCCTGCAGCAAGGCCAATAAAGGGTGGGGGAGGCTTTCCTTTCCGTTCACCAGCTTTGGAATGCCCAGGATGAGTTGACTGCCACAGTTCAAAATGGGGAGTTTGTCGTAGAACAGCGCTCGACTCGACTCCATAGCCGGGCTGTCCAGGGAGATTCCCAAGGTTTCGAAGTAAGCCAGCTCCTCCGGATACCAGCGCGAAAAAAAAGGATCGCGTTCGCTGTTCACGAAGTGCCACCACAGGCCCTGCTCGCAAGGGCGAATCGCACTGCCCGGAGCGAAGCATACCGGCAGTGCGCCGGCCTCGCGGTTTTGCAAGGGGATAACGGTGGGGTCATATACGGTGCGAATGATCTGCTCGAGCTCCCGCTGGCCAACCAGGCCGGACGCCTGCGTTTGCAACAGCTCGATGATCCGCTGTGCCTGTTCAGCCAGGGCGGCAAAAGCCGATGGCTGGCCATCCTGTGCGGGCTGTTGCCGGCGAGCCCACTGGTACAATTCGTCGAAAAGCGGGATGACGTCCTCCACCGGTGCGGCCTCATGCCCGGGGTAGCGGTTTCGCTCAAACCACCGGCGATACTGGCGTCGCAGTTTGGCCGGTTCGTTCCCTTGCTTTGGGCTGTCAGGTACGCGCAGCCTACCGAAAAAGCGATTGATCCGGGCTTCCCAGCGATCGCTGTGCAAGCCGGGGGAGGAGGCCAGCAGTTCGGCGATGACCAGGGCCAACTTCTCGTCCAGGGGCTTGTAGGGCAAGGTGACAAACTCGAGCATTTTATAGGGGTCCACCGGATCCCAGATGAAGGCCGGGACGAGTTTGAGCACCTGCTGGCTGGGGCGGGCCAGCGAAGCGGGGGCAGCTCCCAGGGCCGGCAATCCGCATTGAATAAGTGCCAGATCGGCCTGAGCCAGTGGCCCTGGCAGAAAAACCTGAGGGCGCAGGTCGGGATTTTGGGCGATCAGCCGTGCAAAAAAAGAAGCCAGTTGGGCATCGTCCTCGGCCCGCAGGATGAGAAGACTTCCGTCGCCCTTGGCTGGCGCCGGCTCCGTCGGGCTTTCCCCCCGCACGATGCGTTGGAGTCGTTGCAGGTCGGTGAGGGGGTCCGCACCTTTGGCGGGATCGGGCAAGGGTGCGTGGACGACCGGTACGTTCTTGGCGCGCAAGGCATCGATCAGGCGCTTCCAACGAACGGGCAATAGGGATAAAGGCTCCAGTACCACGAGCGAAAAGGGCTGCAGAGACCGACGTTCCAGGGTTCGCAGAATGCGCTGGAGGCGATCGGCCTCTCCATAGGCCGGCTTGCTCAGTTTGGACAGGTTCTGGGTCAAGCGCGTTTCCAACTGTGCCAATTCAAGCAGGCGTTCGGGGGCATGGGGTTCGGCCAGCAGATCCCAGCCTGCCGCCCGCAATTCATCCCTGCGGGCCAGGAGTTCGGCCGCAGTGCCCAGCGGATCGGCTGCAAAGGAGGAGGCAAAAAAGGCATCCGGCCGTTGTGCCAGCCGATCGGCAAGCGCAGCCCGGTAGGCACCCAACCGGAGGTGATCCCGGTTTTCGGCGGGTAGGGTCAAGCCCAGCATGCCTTCCAGAAACCTCAGCATGCCCGAAGGCCCCACCGGCTGCGCCTGCCCCGTGTCTGACGGGTGAGGCGCAGTTTCGTCGAGGGCAAGACCGAAGAATAGCGTTTGCATAAGCCGCGCGAAAATTTTGCCGGGATATCTCGTCCGGGAGCCATCTGAAAACCCCAAAGTAAGGGAAGCCAGGGGAAATCTGAGATCGGGTCGAATAGAATTTTTGGTTTCGAACTGGTACCTTTCACCACAAACCAAAGCATCTGACCCTCATGAAAAGTCTTTTAACCCTCTTCGTTATCTTGCTTTTGGGAGCAATGGTGCAGCCCGCACAAGCCCTCAACCCTTTTTCCCTGCTGGACCGGGTGGAGCACGTGAGCAAATCTCAGAAGAAATTGCTCAAGCAACAGCGCAAGCAGGCCCGTCAGGAGCGCCGAATGGAGCGCAGGCAAAAGCGCATGGAACGCCGCATGCAGCGTTGGGAAAAACGCTTCGATCGATTGAAAGAAAAGCTGGAAAAGCGGGGCATTGCCCTGGGCGAAAATGTGATGAACAACGACCTCTTTCGCATAGGTGTCATTCTGGGGGGGATCGGCTTGGTGGTTGGCATCGTCTTCAGCTGGCTCTTCTGGCCGATCGGCGTGCTGGGCTGGCTGGCCTTTGTGGCCGGCGCCATCCTGATGATCGTTGGAGCGGTACAATACAGTTCCTGATCGCAGTTCGATAGAATCGCCGGATCGGGCAAAGAAAACTCGGATAAACGGGGGTAGGGGCTTCCTTTACCGCTCGTTTATCCGCCCGTTTCTTTCTGGAGTTGAAGGATCTGGCTCTCCCACAATTGCTTCTGATCCTCTACTTCGTCTTCGTCGCAGAAATCGGTGATTTCCAGAATGGTCTCGCCTGTGACCGGGGAGGTGGTGATGCGGAACTCCAGGAATTCATCTTCGTCGTCGGCATCCTCCCAGCGAAATTTTAGCCGTTCATTCTCAACAGACTCAACAAGTTCGGCAACTTCGTCATAGCCGCTCCAGAAGAAGGTAAAGGTGTCATCTTGGATGTCTACTTCGTCACAAAACCAGCGGATGAGACAAGCTGGCGTGGTGAAGAACTTGTAGAGGATGGCCGGCGAGGCCCGAAAGAGGAATTCAAGATTGAGTTTTACCCGTTGCATAAGAACGCTCTGTGCGCTTAAACCAGATGGAGCGCTGGTGAGTATCGAACAATAAAGAATAAAAATCCCAAATTTCCAAATAGCCCAAAGAGAAGCGGAAAAGGACGCTCCGGGGAGCAAATCGGGTAAAAAAGCTTGACAAGGTTTCGAAAAGGGCCTACTTTTGTAGGCTGTAACAAGCGGAAAGCCAAATCAACAAATCTTGAGTCCAATCTACGATTGCACCTCAGCCCCTACATCGGAAATCGATTCCTTTTTCTGGAAGCCGGATGCCCCTTCTTTCCGGGCCATCGGCCATGACCACCTGTTCACTTCTAAAACGAGCTAGTACATGAGACAGCTGAAGATTACCAAGTCCATTACCAATCGCGAGAGCCAGTCCCTAGAAAAGTATTTGCAGGAAATCGGAAAAGTGGATTTGCTCACCCCCGAGGAGGAGGTGGAACTCGCCAAGCGGATCAAGCAAGGCGACCAGGCCGCCCTGGAAAAACTGACCAAAGCCAATCTGCGCTTCGTCGTTTCCGTGGCCAAGCAATACCAAAACCAGGGACTCTCCCTCAGCGATCTGATCAACGAAGGTAATCTAGGCCTCATCAAGGCAGCTCAGCGATTTGACGAAACGCGGGGTTTTAAGTTTATTTCCTATGCCGTATGGTGGATTCGCCAATCGATTCTCCAGGCACTGGCCGAACAAAGCCGCATCGTCCGCCTGCCGCTCAATAAGGTGGGCTCGCTCAACAAGATCAACAAGGCGTTCTCGGAACTCGAGCAAGAGTACGAGCGGGAGCCCTCTGCCGACGAACTGGCCGAGACCCTGGAAATTCCCACCGAAGAGGTGGAAACCACTCTGGGGGTGGCTGCCCGCCACGTATCCATGGATGCCCCTTTTGTCGAAGGAGAAGACAACTCCCTGCTGGACGTGCTCGAGAATACCAGCACTCCGGATACCGACAAGCAGCTCGACTACAACGAATCGCTTCGCCGCGAGATCGAGCGGTCGCTTAGCACGCTCACCGACCGGCAGTGCGACGTGATCAAACTCTACTACGGGATAGGCGTCGAACACCCTATGTCGCTGGAAGATATAGGCGAAAAGTTTGGCCTCACCCGGGAGCGGGTTCGCCAGATTAAAGACAAGGCCATCAACAAATTGCGCTCGGCCAACCGAAGCAAACTGTTGAAAAACTACCTGGGCGCTTAGCTTAATTCATTCAGACAGTCTCCGTTGTTGTATTGCTCAGCACTTCCAGCGGGCGGTTTATGCTTTCCTCCAGTGAGATGAAGGTTTCCGTTCGTTGTATGCCCGATATTTTCTGGATCTTATCGTGCAGCACTTCGCGCAGGTGAGCCGTGTCCCGGCAGATTATTTTGGCGAAAATATTGTACAGCCCGGTGGTGTAGTGCGCATCTACGATCTCCGGGATTTTCGCCAGATCGCGAGCGACCTGATCGTAGAGCGAACTTTTGTCCAGATATATACCCAGGAATGCGCAAATATCATATCCCAGTCGGCTTGGGTCCACGACCAGATGCTGCCCTTGCACGACGCCGGATTCCTCCATTTTCTTCATGCGGACGTGTATGGTACCTCCGGATACGAAGAGCTCCTTGGCGATATCGGTGTAAGGGCGCTTGGCGTTTTGCATCAGCAAGGCCAGAATTTTCAGGTCCAGGTTGTCGAGTTCAACGGGTTTGCCCATAATAAGACGGTAAGGGGGTGAGATAACAAGGCATAAGCGAAGCGTGCCTA
This sequence comes from uncultured Saprospiraceae bacterium, assembly GCA_964595955.1. Taxonomy (GTDB): domain Bacteria; phylum Bacteroidota; class Bacteroidia; order Chitinophagales; family Saprospiraceae; genus JAJDFU01. Next base: position 24,972 of record CAZQSF010000043.1, on the reverse strand, counting down.
TTTGTTCTAATATAACGGGCCTGGTGTGAAAAAACAATGCTGGGCATTGCTATTTTTATTATTATTTCCCCGTTTATTTACAGCGTTCGTGCATTTCTCTTCTTTTCTTTGAATGAAACGAGAGCCTTTGTGCCGTGAGCAATCCATAAATTGACTTGCAACGGAGCGAACAATTTAACCTGAAATATTGTATATCCGTCAGATCTTTGAGAAAGGCAAATTTCCTGAATTTCCTGCTCAGTCCGGGATATTAACCCCTCCCGGCAAAATCCAATACGGCTGTACCGCCCAACGCAAATACTATGACCACAAACCCACAGCAACCGGGCAAATCTCGACTGTCCAAATGGCAGATCTGGCTACCCTTTCTCTTCTCTCTGGTGTTGGTCACGGGTATCCTTTTGGGCATGCGTATGGAGTCCTTGTTGCCCACCATGGTCATGGAAGCCGGTGGCCAGGCCCCGGTCTCGCTCAAGGATCAGGGCAAGATCGAAGAGCTCCTTCGTTACATCGAAGCTAAATACGTGGACGAGGTGGACCGGGAAGAGCTCATCGACAAAGCCATCGAAAGTATTCTCGACCAGCTGGATCCTCACTCCAATTACATTCCCGCCGACGAGCTTCGCCTGATCAACGAGCAGCTGGACGGCAAATTCGAAGGGATAGGCGTGGAGTTCATGATCCTGGACGACACCGTTCTGGTCGTGGCTCCCCTCCACGGCGGGCCTTCCGAGGAAGCGGGTATCCTGGCCGGCGATCGCATCGTGCAGGTGGAGGACTCCACCATCGCCGGTGTAGGGATTACCAATCAAGGCGTGATCGACCTGCTGCGGGGCGATAAAGGCACCGAGGTAGAGCTGGGTGTGCTGCGCGGACAGGAAGACCGGCTCCGTTTTTTCACGATCACCCGGGATAAAATTCCCCTTCACAGCGTGGATGTGGCTTACATGCTCGACGACGAAACCGGCTACGTCAAAGTGAACCGGTTCAGCGCGACCACCTACGATGAGTTCAAACAGGCTCTGGGCCCCATGGTCGAAAAAAAGGGCATGCGCAATCTGGTCATAGATCTGCGCCACAACCCGGGCGGATACCTTCAACAGGCTACCAAGATCCTGGAGCAGCTCTTCAGTGAACGCAGCGAATTATTAGTGTATACGGAAGGTCGCTCGGTGCATCGCAACGAATACCGGTCCAAGGGCCGTTCCTTTTTTCCCCTGGGGCAGATTGTCGTTCTCATTGATGAGGGTTCGGCCTCGGCCAGCGAGATCCTCGCCGGTGCTGTGCAGGACCACGACCGCGGCCTGATCGTAGGCCGCAGGTCTTTCGGAAAAGGTCTGGTGCAAGAGCAGTACACCCTTCGCGACGGGTCTGCTCTTCGCCTTACGGTCGCCAGGTACTACACCCCTTCGGGGCGCTCCATTCAAAAGCCCTATCGCGATCCCGAAGCCTATGCACACGATCTGGAGGAACGCCTGGAGTCCGGAGAGTTGAGCTCGGCAGATCTCGTACCCATTGACGACTCCACCCGCTACTACACGGATGAGGGCCGGATCGTATATGGAGGCGGCGGGATCAAGCCCGACATTTATGTTCCCCTCGACACGAATCGCTTTAGCGATACCTTCTACAGGCTTCGGCAGCTCATTCCGGAATTCGTTATTCGCCCGGAAGAGGACCTGGGAGAAAGCCTGGGGCTGCAGAACCGCTCACTCAAAGATTTTCTGGCTGCCTATCAGCCGCCGGCGAGTGTTCTGCAGGATTTTGTGGTTTTTGCCCGGGAAAAAGGCGAGGCGATAACGGAGAAGGAGGTGGAACCTTACCGGGAGGAATTACTCATGCACCTCAAGGCCCATTTCGGCAAAATGCAATTTGGTGATGAGGCGTTCTTCGCTGTGCTCAACCAGGAGGATGCTTTTATTCAGGAAGCACTCCAAGCCATCCGGCATCCCAAGCCCCTCAGCCAGTATTAGTATCGAGTTCATCTTTGCTTCGAGGGCTGCATGGCCGGCATAGCGGCTTTTTCACTCTCGAAGGAAGCGAATTTCGTCCCTTTCCGAATCAAATTGGATAAGTACGGAAATGCCCTCCGATTCGGCCTGCATTTCCCATCGCGCAACGGAGTCCATGCGCTCGAGAATGCTGGAGCTGATAGCACCGAAATGGGTGGGCTCCTGCCCGGATACCCGGGTTGCGAAAAGAGTGACCAGCGGTCCCTGAAGGGCATCCATCAACTGCCTGCACAAGGGATGGCTGGTCAGGCGGAATATGGCGCGGCCCTCCTCATCCGTCAGGCATGAAGAAAGCAGCCGGTGTTTTGGGAAGCAAATGGAAAGGGGCCGCTGATGATAAGCAAGGAGGGTTTCGATGCGCGGATGCAAGTCGCAGGCGAGGCTGCGCAGCACGTCCAGGTCGTTCACCAGAACTTCGGGCTGAAAGGGCAGATGCAGTTCGTTGCGCAGCTTGAAAAGCCGCTGTATGGCCACGGGGCGGTTCAGCGAACAGGCGATACACCAGGTCGTTTCCGTAGGTACGAGCAGCAAGCCGTCGTTTTGAAAGGCGGCTACCAGTTCATCCAGGTCCTGGGCTGAGACCCAGGGCGAGTAGGAATCATAAGGAGAGGCCAACATAGTTTTTCGTATTCTGGAGCATGATGCGGCAAAGGTCTCGAGAGTTTGCGAATCTCGTCTGTACAACAAATGCTCGATTTGCTTTCTGGATGGTGAAAACGAACGGGATAGAACTGGGGTTCCGGCCAAGGTGAAGAAACCTGTTAAAAGGTAACCTGGCTGGCAATTTCACGGCTTTTCGCCTCCCATCTTTTCTATTTCGTCCGAAGGTGGTAATTTTCAATTTCCAAACGGCCTTTCAGGCCTTCTCAGCGGTCGATCACCTAATTTTTTCCTCCCGCCTGCGTTACAATTAGCACCTGACGGACTCATTACGCATTTGCATGAAAACGAACGGTATACCTCGTATGGCCCGCAATTCAACATCCAGGACCTCCCGAACGGGATTGTGGCTCGGTCTGGTCCTGTGTTTGGCAGCGCCTTGGCAGAGTCGTGCCGAGCACATTATCGGCGGAACGATCACCTACGAGTGCCTGGGGCTGAATGGAACGGCGGATAGCGTTACCTATCGGTTTTTTATGCGCATCTACCGGGATTGTCGCGAAGGGCAAACCGGCTTTGATTCCCAACCCAACGCTGCCACATCGGCCACGGTAAGTTTTTTTAACGGCCAGGACCTGGTTTCAGATAACGGCTTCGGCCTGGGGCTGGCTGCTCCTACGGTTACCTCCATCGACCTGAACTTCAACAATCCCTGTGTGGAAATTCCACAGGATATCTGTGTGGAAGAAGGGCTTTACATTTTTACGGAGACCCTGCCCCTCACCGCCGACACCCTCTCTATCGTCTATCAGCGCTGCTGCCGAAACAACACCATCAGTAATATTCTCGACCCCGGGGGTACGGGAGCTACCTATGTCGGACAGATCACCCCCTTCGCCCAGGTTGAATGCAACAGCTCGCCTGTGTTCAACCAGTTTCCTCCGGTCGTGATCTGTTCCAACCGGGATTTCGTCTTCGATCATTCCGCTACCGACCCGGATGGAGATTCCCTGGTTTACTTTTTATGCGACCCTCTGGTCGGCGGCGGTTCGAATAGCCAGAATGCCAACGGCCTGAACGGCATTCATCCCGACCCGGACGGTCCACCGCCTTACGCATCTGTGGAGTTCATACAGCCCACCTTCTCGGCCCAACAACCCATGGGGCCCATGGCCAATGTGGCTATTGATCCCAGTACCGGCAGGCTTACGGCCACTCCTAGTTTTCAGGGCCAATTTGTGATGTCCGTATGTGTGGAGGAATACCGCAACGGCGTTTTGCTGAGCACCGTGCGGCGGGAAATTCAGTTCAATGTCGTCACCTGTCGCGAAGGCGTAGTGGCCGACATTGCCTCCGATGAGGTCGGGCCCAACGGCGAGCTGGTCATCAACTCTTGTGGCGATCCGGAAGTGCAGGTAGCCAATCAAAGTGGGCAGGAAGCCTTTCTGGAAGGGTTTCGCTGGGAGCTGGACCTTGGCGGGGGGAACACCGCCGTGGAAACCACCCGAAATCTGGATTTCACCTTCCCGGGCGTCGGTCAGTATCCCGGACTTCTGATTGTCAATCCGGCCACGGCCGTCGACGAGTGCAAGGATACCGCTGTGCTGCTCTTCAATATTTTCCCCGAAGTGGCGGCCGACATCGATCTCAGCCTGGATAGTTGCAGCCTCGATCCGGTACAGTTTTCGAGCACGGTAACCGCTCCGGCCGGAGGGCTCACCTATGCCTGGTCCTTTGGTGATGGCCAGGGTGCGGCCACGGCGAATGCCTCGCATACCTACGGCCAGGCCGGTAATTTCTCCATTGCTTTTACGGCCACCGATGCCAACGGCTGCTCGGATTCGCAAACGGCTTCCCTGGCTTATTTCCCCATTCCGGACGATCCCCTTTCCGGCCTAAGCGGGGTGGCGGGCTGCTCCCCCGTAGCTGTGACCTTTCCGCCGCTGGCCGGGCCGATAAACGATGCCTACACCATCCTCTGGGACTTTGGCGACGGGAATGCGGCCAGCGGGCAGGCGCCCGCCCATGCCTACAATTCGGCCGGCTTGTTCGACGTATCTGTCGATGTGGTTTCACCTACCGGTTGCACCTGGGACTCGCTGCTGACTGACTTTGCCGATATCGGCCTTACCCCCACGGCCGACTTTTCCTTCAGCCCCTCCCGGCCTGATTACTTCGATCCCGTTGTGAAATTCACCGACCAATCGCTGAATGCAGAGGTCTGGGATTGGCGCTTCGGTCAGGTGGGGGCTTCCACCTTGCCGAATCCATCGTTCATTTTTCCGGACACGGGTCAGTATGCTATTCAACTTATTGTGTCGCACAGCAGCGGATGTAGCGATACGACGGTACAGACTCTTGATGTAATCCCCCGGGTCACTTATTTTATGCCCAATGCCTTTACGCCCAATGAAGATGGTCTTAACGACACTTTTCAGGGAGTGGGCCGCATGGATCTGGCCCGGAATTTCAGCTTTTCCGTGTGGAACCGTTGGGGTGAACAAGTGTTCTACACAGAAGATCCCAGCCTGGGTTGGAATGGACGGCGGAACAATGAAGGCCCCCTGTTGCAAAGTGGGGTTTATGTCTATCTCGTTCGATATGAAGTGCCCCGGCAGGGGCCCGTTCGGCAAAAAGGTCAGTTCATGATGATCCGATAACGCCCAAAGACTATAGAGAAAATGAAAACACATATACCCTTCCTCGTGCTCTTCGTTCTGCTGGGAGGAGCCTATTCTGCACGGGCCGGCCACATCGTAGGCGGCGAAATGACTTACGAATGCCTGGGTGGCGGGGATTATGAATTCACCCTCCGTCTGTATCGCGATTGCCTTTGCACCGGTTGCGCCATGAACTTCGACGATCCGGCCCCCATTGCCATTTATCGCTGTAACGGTAACGATTGCCGGGTGCTTTCCCAAAATACGCCCTATGCTGCTTTTTTTGTGCCGCTTCAATTTGATCGCGAGGTAGAGGAACCGGATTACCCTTGCCTGATCCCACCTAATGTGTGTGTGCGGGAAGGTCTTTATCGCTGGCGGCTCAGTGATTTCGGGATTTCCCTGCCCGCGGGCAACGTTTCCTATCACGTGGTGTATCAGCGGTGCTGTCGCAATGTGACCATCAACAACCTGCTTTTTCCCTCCGAATCGGGCGCTACCTGGACCGTAGAGATCACTCCCCGCTCGCAAGACGAATGCAACAGCAGCCCCGTTTTTAGGGATTTCCCGCCCATCGTCATCTGCGAGGGCCAGCCTCTGGAATACGATCACGGAGCCGTGGATCCCGATGGCGACTCGCTGGTCTATTCCTTTTGCAGCCCGTTGCTGGGAGGGGGGCCTGTAACGGTCGAGCCCGAATTCACCTTTTGCGGCGGAGCCGGCCCCACTCCGCCTTGCCCGCCTCCCTTTGATCCCGTTGCCTTTGCAGGGCCTACCTACACGGCTGGTCAACCCATGACCGGCAACCCCCCTTTGGTGATTGATCCCAATACCGGCCTGATCACCGGTACGCCCAATCTCATCGGGCAGTTTGTTGTAGGGGTGTGTGTTGAAGAATACCGCAACGGGCAGTTCATCGGCCGGATTTTCCGGGATTTTCAGTTTAACGTGGCCCGCTGCGATCCCACGGTTTTTGCACAAGTGAGTTCAGATGCTATACTCGGGCCGCAAAACTTTCTCATCAATTCCTGTGGCGACAGCACCGTAACTTTTCTGAACGAAAGCATGGATCGCCAATTCATCGAGTTTACCGAGTGGCGCTTCGACATCAATGGGGAGCAGGTGATCTTTAACGAATGGAGCCCGGAAGTGACGTTCCCGGGCATTGGGCAGTACACGGGAGAACTGATGCTCAACCTGGGTACGGTCTGTGCCGACTCTGCCGAGATTACCGTCAATATTTTTCCCGAGATCGAAGCCGGGTTCGAATTCGAATACGATACTTGCCGGCCCGGTCCGGTGGTGTTCACCGATCAATCGTTTTCCGGCAGTGGCGGGATTACCAGCTGGAACTGGGATTTTGGCGACGGCAACGGCAGTGCAGTGCAAAACCCTACCCATGTTTACAGTGTCCCCGATCAGCAGGCGGTAAATCTTACGGTGGTCGACTCCAATGCCTGCCAGGATACGTACCAAGAGCTGGTGCCTTATTTTCCCGTTCCCGAAGTACTGCTTCTGGGGCCCGGACCATACGATGTATGCGAACCCGCCGAGGTGCTGTTCGACAATCTCTCCGATCCGCTGGATGCTCGCTACACTACCAATTGGGACTTCGGCGACGGGGGGCGGGATACCGCTTTCAGCCCGGTGCACACCTATACCCAACCCGGATTGTATACGGTACAGTTGGAAGTGATCTCTCCGGTTGGCTGCCGGATCGATACCGTTTTCAATAGCCTCGTCAACGTTCGTCCGTCACCGGATGCCGGCTTCGCCTTTACTCCCGGCGACCCCACCAACATCGATCCGACGGTCTCCTTTTTCGACCGATCCGTAGATGCTTTTGCCTGGTTTTGGGATTTCGGTACGGGCTCCGATCAAAGCCGCGCCCAAAACCCGGTCTTTACCTTTCCGGATACCGGCTTCTACGATGTCACCCAGATCGTGACCCACCCCAGCGGCTGTCAGGATTCCCTGGTGCAGCGGATCGATATTCGCCCGGATGTGCGCTATTTCTTGCCCAATGCCTTTACGCCTAATGCCGACGGGCTAAACGATACCTACTTCGGAAAAGGATTTTTGATCGGCATTTCCAACTTCAACCTCAGCATTTGGAATCGCTGGGGGGAAAAGGTGTTTGAAACGACAGACCCCAACGAAGGCTGGAACGGGCGCTATCAAAACTCGGGCCAGGAAGCTCCGAATGACTCCTATTTGGTCCTGGTGCGTTTCACCGGGCCCAGAGGACAACCTTTCGAGTTCAAAGGTTCGGCAACCATCGTTCGCTAGGGCCGGGCAGCTTAGCTTAAATTTCCCCGCCCTATCGGGCAAGGCGAAGGCTGTTTTTTGCCAAATAAATTATTTACCTTTGCACCGCTATATCAAGAAGTAACCCTCTTTACAAACTACGGACCAATGGATGCGATCAAATACGTACACGAGCAACTCTCGCCCCAGAAGGAATTTCCCGCTTTCCGGGCTGGGGATAACATTGAGGTGAGCTATAAAATTGTGGAAGGCGACAAGGAACGCATCCAGGCTTTCCGCGGAAATGTCATTCAGATCAAAGGCGAAGGCAGCGGCCGAACTTTTACGGTGCGTAAAGTATCGAACGGCATAGGTGTAGAGCGCATTTTTCCCTTTGTCTCCCCCAATATTGTCGAGATCAAACTCCTCAAGCGCGGCAAGGTTCGCCGGGCTCGCATCTACTACTTGCGCAACCTCGTGGGCAAGAAAGCTCGCATCAAGGAGCGCAAATTGAACAAATAACTCCTTTTGGGAGAACGCATGGGGCTGCGGATCAAACTGGAGCTCCCTCCAAAAAAAAGCATCGACCGGTTTCGGTCGATGCTTTTTTTGTGCCGGCTCATCCCGGCTGAGAGCTGAACCAGCCGATGGGAACAGGGGATAAACAGACGCGAAACGGTTCGGGAATTTCCCGAACCGTTTCGCATCGTGCATATGTCCCGCCTGCCCTAGTTTTTCAGGAAGCGCGACAGGTAGCGTTCCTCGCCCCGCTGGATGATGAGGATGTACATTCCGGGGGCCAGATCGTAAACATCCACATTCAACAGGTTTTCCCCGTCTGCGAGGCTCAGGTTCTCCTGGCGCACCAGTTGCCCGGTGGCGTTCAGCAACAGCAGCTGCGACGCATCGTTTCTGTCCGTTGTCACGGGCACGTTCACATACACGTTCAGCAGGTTGGTTGCCGGGTTCGGTGCGAGTCTCAATTCGGCATCCGGGTTCAGGCCGTTGCTGGCGGATCCTGCTGCCAAGCCGGGAGGCAGGGCTTCCACCGTGATGCCAAAGGATTGTTGCACCTCGTCCGTGCCGTCGCTGGCCGTAACGGTAGCCGTGTAGCTGCCCGTATCGGAGGGGAAGGTATTCCAGGTCAGGCTGGCTGTACCATCTCCGTTATCCACAAAGGAGAATCCGGTCGCATTGGGAATGTCGAGGGTCAGGCTGATGAGGTCCTGATCGGCATCGCAGGCATCGAACGCAAGGTCAATGGTTTCGCCTACGGTAACCGTAAGGTCCTCGGTGGCAGCAAGTACGGGGCCGTAGTTGATCGTCGTGCCGTTATCCGGGCGAACGCCAAGGGCACTGATTTTAGGTTGGTCCGTACCGTTGGGGCCGCGGAAGAGCTCAATTTGAAGACCGTTTCCGTCGGATACGGTGATGGAGTAGGTTTTGACCAGGGCCGAAAGGGAACCGTTCTCAGTACCTCCGGCCGAGGGGTCAAGGATGTCGAAGTCCGTTTCCAGCGGATTGCCTTCGGCTTCCAGGGAGAATACCCGGTCGCCCGGCTCGCCCACGCTGTTGCCTTGAACGCCATGGAAGATCTCGCAGAAGAAGAGTTCCACTACATAGTTGCCGTCGGGAAGGTCCGGGAAGTCCCAGCTGTATTGGCCGAAGCGTTCGGAGCGATACAGGGGATCCATCTCGGTACAGGCTACGTCGTTGTTGTCGCCAATGGAAAAGCTACTGCCGCCCTGGCTGAAGTCGCTACCGGCGCCGCCCTCATCCGCGATAAACACCCGGCCGTCCGGAGCGATGTATTCCGGTCCGCCGGCGTTGATGTAAATGGGGTCGGGCGGCAAGTCGCTTCCTTTCGTTACCGTAATGAAGTTGTCGGACAGATCAAAGCAGCTTTCGGACAGATCCAATTGCGTGATCACACCGCCGATCGGAGCGATAAGGGTGCCGGTATAGCTCACGCCGTAGACCCGGCTGATGCCCGGAAGACTGGACTCGAAGTCGAAGGTGTTGCTGCCCAGCGGGAGCACAAATTGGATGAGGTCGTTCTCGTCGGTGAGTATGTACTGGAAGCGCTGCGCAACCGGTGAGGTATTGCTGAAGGTCAGCAGGTCGGACAAGCCGTCGCCGACGATCACAGCCGTATCCGTATTCATGGAGCCGGCCAGGCTGACGGTGCCGGCATCGGGTGCTTGATTGATGACGGTCAGGAAGTTGTTGGAAAGCACGGCGCAGCTGTCCGAAAGTACATCGTTGAACAGGTCCGTGCCAGTAGACACATTGAGCGTGCCGGTGAAGGCGACACCCCAAATGCGGAATATTCCCTGCGGGGCGTCGTCGAAGTCGAGCACGTCTACGGTCACATTCGGTATGGTGACGATGTTGGCGGTATCTGTGATCACTACGCGGTAGTTGTCGTCAGGCGTGGTCGTGGTCACATCGATGATCACCAGATCCGGCTCTCCATCGCCCGGGCAGCTGTAGAGAGGGTCCAGCCCGTTATTGCCGTTGGCCAGGGTGCCGCCGTCCAGGACATCCTGGATGGTGACCGTGATGAAGTTGGCGGCCAGCTCAAAACAGCTGGAGGCCAGGTCGCCATCCTGAATGTTCTTGCCTACGATATCGGCTACCGATCCGGTATACGACAAGCCGTAAATGCGATAGGTGCCCAGATCGAAACCGGAAAAGTCGACCTTGTCGTCGTCGCCGGTGGCCAGGATATTCCCCTGTTCATCGGTCACCAGGTAGAGATACCCTACCAGGCTGTTGGATGTATTGCTCATGCTGACCACGCCGCTGGCTCCGCCCAGGCAGAGGTCAAAGGCAACGTCCTCACCGCTTTCGGTGGCGATGGTGCCGCCGTCCGGCTCACCGCGCACAACGGTGATGAAGTTTTCGGAGAGGTCGAAGCACTCATTGCTCAGCGAATCCACGCCCACGATGATGGGCGGGGCTCCCGGAGCGTTGAAGTCCACCAGGTCGCCCGTGTAAGAGACGCCCCAAACGCGAAGAATGGTGCCTCCGGTCAGTTCGAAGTCCTGAGTGTCGCCGACAATTTGACCGAAGACCAGGTTGTTGGTCGCCGTGATCAGGTAGGCGTAGTTTGCGCCGGGCTCGTTGCTGTCGTTGAAGAAGGTTACCAGATCTGGCTGGCCGTCGCCGCGGCATACATATACCGTTTCATCGCCGAGGCTGGAGTTGATCTGGCCTCCATCGACGCCGTTGCGGTTGACCACAATGCGATTGGCCGACAGATCAAAACAATCATCGGCCAGATCGTCCTGATTGATGTCCTGTCCGGGCATGACGGTAAGATTGCCCGCATAGGATAAACCGTATACATAGCAGATGCCACCGCCGGCACCGTCAAAATCGAAATTGTCCGAAGTCGTTACGGCCAATACGGTATCCTGATCGTTGGTGATCACGTAGGCGTAATTGTTATCCGGGTTGCCCGTGTTGAGGAAAAATAGGCTGTCGGGCACGCCGTCACCGGTGCAAAGCGCAATGGTGGTATCGCCGCCTACCAGACTTACATCCCCGCCGAAAGGCGTGGCCTCACTGGTGAGTACGAAGTTGTCGGACAGATCGAAGCAGTCGTCCGAGAATAGGGCCGTATCGGCCTGAGCTCCCAGGTTGGGCGCGAAATTGCCGGTGTAGGCGACCCCCCAGAAGCGCACCGGCGATACGGTGAAGCTCTCCACATCAAAGGTGTCGGCCGTCGTGGCATCCAGCACGATGTTGTTGGTGTCGGTGGCAATGTAGGCATAGGAGGTGGGCGCAGCACTGGTGTTGATCAGCTGGATCACACTGGCATTGCCGTTGCCGGGGCAGAAAGAAAAGACCGTGTCGCCCTCGATAGTTGATACGGTGCCTCCGTCCGGCTGGAAGCGGCCTACGGTGATGAAGTTGTCGGACAGATCGAAGCAGTCGTCCGAAAGGTTGGCACTGCCCGCATCTTGTCCGGGGGCGGCCAAAAGGTTACCCGTATAGGTAAGCCCCCATATGCGGCAGTAGCCCACCGGAGCCGTATTGAAGTCGAAAGCCGTCGAGTCGGTCACGGCGAGAATCTCATTGAGGGTATCGGTAATGAGGTAGGTCGTCGCACCTGCAGAGTCTCCGGAAAGCACGTAATCGACGAAGTCGGGCAGGCTGTCACCCGGGCAGATGATTACTTCGGTCTGGCCATCGGGGGTCGAAATGCTTCCCCCTTCCGGTTCCTGCAGGGATACGGAAACGGCATTGGAGGACAGGCTGAAGCATTCGTCCGATAGGGGCTCCGTGATCGGAAGCCCGACGACCGCGTCCAGGTTGCCCGTATAGCCCAGGCCGAAGATCTGGTAATTGCCCAGAGGACGGCCGGCAAAATCGGATGTATTGCCGTTGGTGATCACTTCAATAATGACCCCGTTGGCATTGGTCACCAAATAGGCAAAGTCCGAACCCGAGGCTCCGTTGCTGGCCAGGCTGACCACCTTGGGCTGCGGGCCGCTGGGGCAGAAGAAAGCCTGGTCGCCGCCGCCTTCCAGCTCAACGGTCCCGCCGTTGACGTCTTCTATGATGAGCTCTATGAAATTGTTGGACAGGCGGAAGCACTCGTCGGACAGCGGATCGGTGTCGGCATCCAGACCGGGTTCGCCCAGGAAGGTACCGCTGTACCCGACGCCCCAGCCCCGGTAGGTGCCGGGCGGCAGGTTGGTGAGGTCAAAATTGCCCAGGAAGTTATTTTCAAGGATCACATTGTCGGCATCGGTAAGCAGGAAGGCGTGTTGGTTGTCCGGAAAATCGGTAACCAGTTGGACCAGGTCCGGATTGCCGTCATTTGCACAAAAAACCTGGGAAAGGGATCCGTCGTTGAGGGTGATATTGCTTTCCGGAATGGCCTGTACCTGAATTTCCACAAAGTTTTCGGAGAGTTCGAAGCAGCCGTCGGCCAGTTCGGTAGTGAAAAGATTGTCGCCATTCTCGGCCAGGAAGTCGCCGGTAAAGGATACGCCATACATCTTCCAGATGCCTGCGGGCAGCACGTCAAAATCAAGCGCATTGCCGGCCAGTTGTATGAAGAGGTTGTCGTCTTCGGTGGCCAGCAGGAAGCTGTATTTGGCCAGGGAGGTGGAGTTGTTGCTGAACTCGAAAAAGTCGGGCACGCCGTCGCCGGCACAAACCAGAGCCAGGGTGTCGCCGTTGGTCAGGCTTACCTGGCCGCCGTCCGGAATCGATTTCACTACTTCCAGAAAGGTGTTGGACAAGCCGTAACACTCACTGGCCAGTTGGCTCACATCGGCAGTGTCGCCGGGCTCGGCCAACAGGGTGCCGGCATAGGCCAGCCCCCATACCCGGCACACCCCGGCAGGGCTGTCTTCAAAGTCGTAATTCCCCGTGGGCGCCAGATCCAGAATGATGTTGTCCTCGTCTGTGATCAGGTAGGTATAGGGCGTATTGGGAGAGGTGGTGGCGAAGAAGATCACATCCGGTTCGCCGTCGCCCGGGCAGGCGAAAACACTGGTATCGCCTTCGGTGGTGGTGACCTCGCCCCCATCGGGGGTAACCATATTAATGGTGACGAAGTTGGTGGTTAATTCGTAGTATACCGAAGCCAGCGGGTCGGTGAATAGATTTCCGCCGGGCTGGGCGAGTATGGCGCCGAAATACACAAAGGCATAAACGCGGTACTCGCCTTCGGGCAGCTGATCGAAATCAAAGAAGTTTTTTGTACTCACGTTGAGGATAGTGCCGTCAGGGGTGGTCACTACGTAAGCAAACAAGGCATTCTTGTTGCTCAGGCGAAAGCGCAGCAGATCGGAATTGCCGTCGGGGCAAAAGGTGTAGAGGGTATCCCCATCCGAACCGGTAATCGTGGTACCTTCCGGGAAATACGGACCGAACTGGGCCCATCCTTGTCCAAGGCCAAGGAACAGAAAAAACCCAAGGAGAAGAGAAATGCGTTTCATACAGCTTGCAAATTTTGCGCAAATTAGTTTTTGAAAGTGTATACGAGGTCCTAAGACCGAAAAGCTCTATGTGGACAGCCGATTGAGAACTCCTGATGCGTCGGCTCAGGAGCGTGCAACAAGGGGGTTGCCGGAAAAGGATTGGATTGATAGCCAAGGTGAAATTACCACTATTTCGACGATTTTGAAAGATTGGGGCCTGCTTTGCCCGAAAAAATAACATATGTGGTTCTCCCAGAGACATTTGCCGAATGAACGCTTTTTGAGCCGTCGCCTGCTCGTTTTCGTGCTATTGGGCAACCTGCTGCTGCAACCCGGCCAGGCCCAGCCCGATTTTTTTGCCGGGCGCACATTTACCCGGGCCGACAGCCTGCGCGGGAGCCTTCGGCCGGAACGCACCTGCTACGACGTCACCTATTACGATCTCTGCATTCGAGTGGATATCGACCGCAAGTGGATCGGTGGGTATGTGGATGTGTATTTCACCGTCCAGGCCGATTTCGATCGGCTTCAGATCGATCTGTTCGAAAATATGCAACTGGACAGCATTCGCTTTGAAGGCCAAACCCTGGCCTTTCAGCGGGAAGCGAATGCCGTTTTCGTCGATTTTCCCAAAAGGCTCCGGAAAGGCACCCGCTCTTTTTTTCGGGTCTATTACCGGGGCCATCCCCGGGAAGCGCCCTTTCCTCCCTGGAATGGCGGCTTCGTATGGACGCGGGATAAATACCAGCGCCCCTGGGTGGGCGTGGCCTGTCAGGGCATCGGGGCCAGCCTTTGGTGGCCCTGCAAAGATCATTTGTCAGATGAGCCCGACAGCATGGGCATCAGCCTGATCGTACCAGAACCCTGGATGGCCGTAAGCAATGGGGTGTTGGAGAGCGTGGAAGAAAAAGGCGAAACCAGGCAGTACAATTGGAAAGTCCACTATCCCATCAACACCTACAACGTCACGTTGTACATCGGCCGCTACGTTCACCTGGAAGACGCATACACCAATGCCAAGGGCGATCAGCTAGACCTCGATTACTACGTATTGAACTACAACCGGCGCCGGGCCAAAGAGCATTTTCAACAGGTAAAAACCGTACTCGCCTGTTATGAAGACTACCTGGGGCCGTATCCGTTTTGGAAAGATGGTGCGGCCCTGGTGGAAGCCCCCTATCTGGGTATGGAACACCAGGGGGCCATTGCCTACGGCAACAAATTCCTTCGCGGTTACCTGGGAGGTATGATCCCCCAGGATATGGACTGGGACTACATCATCGTGCACGAAATGGGGCACGAGTATTTCGGCAACAGTCTTTCCTGCAAGGATATGGCTGATATCTGGCTGCACGAGTCCTTTACCACCTATCTCGAAGCCTTGTATGTAGAGTGCGATACGGGATACCCGGATGCCGTTCGCTATTTGCAAACCCAGCGGAATCTGATCAATAACCGAGAGCCCATCATTGGTCCTTATGGGGTCAATTACGACAACTGGACGGCGTCCGACCACTACTATAAAGGCGCCTGGGTGTTGCATACCCTGCGACACCTCATGGGTAACCAGGGGGAATTTCTCGCCCTGCTGCACAATTATTACCAGCGCTATGCACTATCCAATACGGATACCCGGTCTTTTATCGAGTTTGTGGAAAAAACCACCGGCGAGGACTGGGATGCCTTTTTCGAGCAGTACCTCTATCGCGCCGAATTGCCGGTCTGGGTATACAGGCTGGAGCGCCAGGATGGCCAGCTCGTCCTGTACTATCACTGGGAGACCCCGGTGGCCAATTTCGACATGCCCGTGTTTGCCGGCCGTGCCGGAGACTACCGGCGCCTGAACGGGAGCACTTCCTGGCAGAAAGCCGAGTTGGGCACCTACCCGGCCGAAGAATTTCGGGTAGCTACCGAATGGCTCCTGATCGAGACGCGCCGGGAATGAGGCAGCGGGCCCTAGGGGGCCGGCGTGAAGCCAAGGCTGAACCTGGCCTGGGCGGCTTGTCCGGGTTGCAGTACGATCTGGCCAAGGCCGGTGCGCAGGCCATCCACAGCACAGGTCATGGGCTCCAGCGAGAGCGATTTCCGGTCGGGATGCGTAAAAACCTGGAGAAAGTTGTACTTGCCGGGGCCGGTCTGCTGCCCAAACGAAAGGGTGCCGGCCGGACCCTTCAGGACGACCTCCGCAGGATCGGCCGGGTGGATCAGCTGCAGACAATTGTCCAGCACCTCAGGACCAATGGAGCGCAGTGTTTCAAAGTGGTCGTAATCATAGAGCTTTCCCGTGGGCAGCATCCGTTCGTTTACACCCACCCACTGGCAGGCGGGGAGTTTTAGCTGCCAGGCATCGCACGAACCGCCCAACTGGAAATACGGATGCCAACCCCAGGCTACCGGAATAGGGTCGGTATCCAGATTCGTGGCAGTTGTAGTGAGCTGAAAGCCGTCGTTCACATCGAGTTGGAACTCCTGCTGAATGCGGAAGGCAAAGGGGTAGGCCTCCAGGTCGCGATCGGACTGGAGAACGTATCGCAAAAGGGCACGCGAGCCAAAATCCTGCCTTTCTTCGAGCAGATAGGAAGCTTTCATCAGCAAGCCGTGCAGGGCATTACCCGTAATGGGGTCGTTGATGGGAAACTGCAGGATTTCCCCCTGCCAGGGCAGCTGCCCGTCCCGCAGCCGGTTGGGAAAGGGAAAGAGGAAATTACCGCGGGCCCATCGATTCATATCCAGGGCCTTTCCATCCGGATACCCACTCAGCAGATCCACGTCGTGAAGCCGCAGCCCCAACAGGCAACAACCGGCATCGGGGCTGAGGTGCAGGCTGAAGCGCCCGTCGCGACTGCGCAGGCTGGCCACCTGAAAGGGATCCCAAGAGTCGAGTCGATATTCCAAAGTCTTGTCGTAAATACAGACCCAAAGTTGGCGAAAAAACGGCGCAGTTCTCCGCTTTCTTTTCGATTCGCTAGCGATGGACGAGGGGGCGCGTCAGGACGGCCTCTGCGTGCCGGATCCGGACCCAGTACATACCCTTGGGCAGATGGGCCAGGTCGATCGGGATGCGGTGGCGATCCTGCCGTTGGGCATGCCTGCCCCACAGGATCCGCCCCACAGGGTCGACGAGTTCGACATACAACTCGCCCGGCTCAGGGAGCTGAACGTCAAGCCAGGACCGGTCCGTACTGGGGTTGGGGTACAGGCGGACAGCGGTCTCCAAAGCGCCCGAGCTCAGGCCGGAAAGCATGCCTCGCGTTACCTTGAGGCAAAATTCTCCTTGCGAAAGAGCCTGTGCCGCTTCGTCGAAAAAGCCATCGATCAGAATGTAGTACGTCTGCCCCAGGTCTGTATCGAGGTCGAGCCCGGCAGGACCAGTTTCACCCGGGAAGCCGGATCTTGTTTCATTGCAGGCTACCGGTTGCAGGTTTTCACAGGTCCCGGTGTAGACGGCCATTTGGGTGTTGCCGTCGCGGAGGTAGTCGGTGGCAGCGCAGGCTACGGTTTCCAGGCCGTAGGTGAAGCCGTCGCCGGTAAAGGTAAACCAGAGGCTGTTGTCGAGTGCAGGCTGATCTTCAAAGCAGTCAAATCCCGTGTTCGGGTCGAATCCTTCGGCTGTAGCCGTGAGGTTGTTTTGCAGGGAGGATACCAGCCCGACGCCTTCCGGCCCGCCGAAAAGGTCGGTCAGGTCGGTGGCGAATGCGCACAAGTCGTTGGCGGGGGGCGTATTCACCGCACGAAGGAAGATATCGTCTACGAAATACAGGCTTTGATCGTCGGCCAGGGTAAAGTTCAGGGCCGCGAGTTGCAGCAAGTCGGAAGGTACGCCTCGGCTGAAGCGCCAGGTAAATATCGCCTCCCCGTCTACAAAGAGGCGCGCCTGGTCGTTGGCCATATCAATGAGGTGTCGTACCGTGAACCACTGGTCTTCGGGATGGGAAAAAGTCGCTACGGGCTCGCCCGGGCTCAATGCCAGCCGGCCGGTGCCGTCCGGGCCGAAGTCTAGGAAGGAAGCAAAAATCTCCGGGAGGCTCTGGTGTTGGACATTGCAGGCCGCAGTTTGGCCCTCGGGTATGTACACCGCGAAGCTCAATTCCCAGGTGTCTGCCGTCAGATTCTGGAGGTTCAGCAAAAGGCTTTGCCCGCTTGCCTGGGCCGCGTCCATTTTCAAGGCTTTGGTCCCGCTGGAAGCCCGTTCGTCGCTAACCGGTGCATCCGCTCCACCGGCCTGAACCGACCAGTTGGAAGACTGCGGGCTTATGGGCCCCGTTTCGTAAGTTTCAAATCGCTCACACAGAAGAGCGGCCGGATCCTGGCAGGGCACGGAAGCGCAGTCTTCGCAGCCGCTGAAACAGACCAGGGGCGCTTCTTCGTTTTCAAAGGGAATGACCCGGTATCGCACATTCAGGCTGCTTCCCTGGAAGGAAACCGGGCGTCCGCAAGCCGGCGGAACCGATTCATAGCCTTCGGGGGCAGGCACTCCCTCGGCGAAAAAATAATACAGGGTGTCCAGGGAAAGCAGGTCCAGCTCGATCGAAAAGGTGCTGTCGCCCCGATCCGTCATCGGCTCGAATAGGGGCGTGGTATTCTGGGTATACCAGGCCAGGTAGACCGGATCCTCGAATTGGTCCTCCAGGGCCTGGTTGAACAGATCGACCTGCAGGCGAATCGATTGTTGCTGAAGTCCGTTGTTGGTGCGCAGAAGATAGGTCAGGTTTTGCCCCTGCGATTCCAGGCTGACCCATTCGTCGGCAGTGGTCTTGCCCCGGATCCAGGTCCGGCCGTTTCGATACACTTCATCGGCATAGCCCAGGCCCAGTTGTCCGCCCTGGGAAAAATAGGTTACGACTACTAGCACCGGGTCGCCGGCCGATACCGGAAAGCCGTTGCCGGAAGCGTCGAACCGGAAATGCAGCCAGCCGGGGTCCGGACCATCCAGGGTGATGGGCTGGGAGGTGGCCAGCCGGTTGCCGGGTTCGCCGTTGGAAAAAGCAAACACTTCTGCCTGTACTTCTTCACCGGCCTGCCCGCCGAGCAGGAAGGCGCTAACGGACTGGATCTGGTCGCTCTGCAAGTAGGTAAAGACCTGACCCTGACTCACCGTATCTTCCGGCACCCCGCCGATGGTGCCCACCCGCTGGTCGTTATCCAGTGCAAATACGGCATCAGTGATCTGGATTTGCTGAACCAGGGTGTCGTTGTTGAACAGGTCGTTGTTATCCGCCGAAACGCGGTAGGAAACCGTGTAGGCTCCCAATCCGGGGGGCGTCCAGGTGAATAGGGTGCTTTCCTGGCTGGTTCCGGCCAGGAGCGCAGCGAGTTGCAGGGTGCCTTCGTCTACGATCACACCCTGTGCATTCCGGATGCGGGCCTCGATCCGGACGTTCTCGGCATCCGCCGGGCCTTTGCTGACGATGCGTGCTTCGACCGGGATGCCGCCCTGGGCCTGTTCATCGCTGAGGTGGGTGAAATTCAGCCCGCTTTCCATGGCCACATCGCCCGCCACCGGCTGAAATGAGAAGGTCCAGCCGAACGGGCCTTCCTCCCAGGCATTGGTCCACTCAATATAATAGGTGGTGCCGGCCTGAACGGGAATATTTTCGAGCAGGGAAGCGAAATTGTTGGGTGTACCCGGCTCGTCGTCCAGGTCGCAGGCGTCGTCGTTGAAGTCGATATTGATGAGGCTATTGCAGGGGCCCCGGTGAAGGAAGAGGTAGGAATCCGCCCCGCCACCGCAGGACGAAAGGCTGATGACGCCGTCTTCGGGGGCTGTAAAGGCATACCAGTCCGAATGAGTGATGCCCGGAAAAATGCCGGTCGCGAAATCACTGGGGCTGTTGCCCGTAGAAGGGCCATCGGCATTAAGTGCAATTTCATTCACCCCCATGGGCAGTACGATGGGCAGGGCATTGTTGCAGGCCTCGCCCTGCGCCCGGGAAGCGGATGCGAAAATCACCAGATAGAGGCAGGTGAAAAGTAGGGAACGCAAATACATGTTTTGGGATGTTTTGTTAGCAGTAATAGGGCTCCTGGACGGGCCAGAATCCGATTCAAAGCGTTTCCTCAGCGTCTTGTTTTGGGGTGGGGATTAGCGTGTTTGCCGGCTTAAAACTACGGTAAATTTTCCGTTTTAAGGCGCATCAACCGCCCCAGGGCCATAGCATTGTCAAAGAGGCGGCTTTGGGTTTGGCTCAGGGCTTCGGACAGGGGCTCCGGTCCGGGCGAAATGCTCCAGGCTGCCTGGATGCCGGCAGCGCTCCACTGGCGGGCGGAAAGATCAATTCGTCCGCATAGTACCAGCATGGGCCTGTGGTGGCGCTTGGCCGCCTCGAGCAGGCCGCCCACTACTTTGCCCTGCAAGCTGGTTTCGTCCAATTGACCTTCGCCGCTGAGTACGAGCTGGCACCAGGCCAGGTGTTCATCGATGTGCACCTGATCCAGAACAAGCTGGATGCCGGAATGAAGACGCCCGCCCAGCAAAGCCAGGGCGCCGGCAGCTGCTCCGCCTGCAGCGCCGCTTCCCGGCAGGGTCGAAACGGGCTGTCCGGCGTACGCCTCCAGCAGCTTCGCAGCCTGCCGGCTGCCCCGTTCCAGCTCGTCCACGTCGGCCGGGCCGGCTCCCTTTTGCGGAGCGAAGGTATGGGCAGCCCCCTTCGGACCCAGCAAAAGGTGATCGACGTCGCATAGCACCATAAGTTGAATGCGTTTCCACCGGGGGGCAAGTCCCCTGGTATCGAAACGACGGATTCGCCTCAGGGCCAGCCCGTTCGGGCGAACCTCCTGATCCTGCTCATCGAAAAACCGACAGCCCAGCGCCGCTGCCATGCCCAGGCCCAGGTCGTGGGTGGCACTGCCGCCCAGCCCCAGGAGTATTTTTTCGGCACCACGCTCGAGGGCAGCTCGCAGGAGCTGGCCGGTCCCAAAGGTGGAAGTGTGCAAGGGCTGCTGTTCTCCTGCCTTCAGGCGCTCCAGTCCGGAGGCAGAGGCCAGGTCGATGAAGGCGGTTTTTTCAGCAGCATTCCAGCCCCAGGCCGCTTCCACCGGTCGCGCCAGGGGATCCTCAACCATCTGACGGATGGTTTCTCCGCCGGCATTGCGGGTGAGGAGGGCCGCCGTGCCTTCTCCGCCGTCCGACAGGGGAAGTTCGCGGCACAGGGCGGAGGGAAAGCCCGTGCTTAGGCCTCGAGCCAGCGTCCGGCAAACCTCCCCGGCAGGGAGGGCGTGTTTAAAAGAATCGCTGGCAATGAGTAGGCGCATGGGCTGAGGGAAAACTTACTTCTTTCAAGATCCCCTTTTTTATCTAAAATCCCGAATGAGATCAACCAATTGAGTTCCCTTCTGTTGCTTTGCCATATCGGATAAACCAAGGAGGAATGCGGTACTTGATTGTGCTAATCGCCCTGCTTACCCAAGGGGGTTTGCTCGCCCAGAACGGCGTCATACGAGGTACGATAACCGACGCCCTGAACAACGAACCCGTCGGCTTTGCCAACGTGCTTTTGCTGGGAACCGAATTGGGCACTACCACTGACATCGACGGAAAGTACGAATTTACAGGCCTGGAGCCCGGGCTGTACGACATCCGGGTGAGTTTTGTCGGCTATGAAGAGCAGACCCAGTTCGAAGTTCAGGTGACGGGGTCCAAACCGACCCGGGTCGACTTTGCTCTGGAAGAAAGTTCGGCCCAGCTGGAAGAGGTTGTGGTCAAAGCCTCGCCCTTTAAAAAGACGGAAGAAAGCCCGGTTTCGCTGCGGACCATCGGCGTGACGGAAATTCAGCGCAACCCGGGCGGCAACCGGGATATTTCGAGGGTCTTGCAGGTGCTTCCGGGCGTGACCACCACCGCGTCTTTTCGCAACGACCTCATCATTCGAGGCGGTGCCCCCAATGAGAATCGCTTCTTCCTGGATGAAGTAGAGGTGCCGACCATCAATCACTTTTCCACTCAGGGCGCCTCGGGCGGCCCCGTAGGTATACTGAATGTGAACATGTTGCGGGAGGTGGATTTTTACAGCAGTGCCTTCCCGGCCAACCGGGGCAATGCACTCAGCTCTGTGTTTAATTTTTTTCAACGCGACGGCCGGGACGACCGGTTTGGCGGAACGCTCTTTATCAGTGCGACCGATGCAGGACTTACGTTGGAAGGCCCCATCGGTAAAGAGGCTTCGTTTATCGTATCGGCCCGCCAGTCTTACCTGCAGTTCCTTTTCGATGTGCTGGAACTACCCTTTCTGCCGACCTACAACGATTTTCAGGCCAAGGTGAAGTGGAAGCTGGACAAGAAGAACGAGCTAACGTTCGTCGGCCTAGGGGCTATTGACCGGTTCAAGCTGAATACCGATGCCAACGAGACCGAGGAGCAGCAATTCTTTCTGGACAACCTGCCTATATCACCCCAGTGGAACTACACTACCGGACTGGTATACAAACACTATCGCGATAAGGGCTATTGGACCTTCGTACTCAGTCGAAGCATGTTCAATAACGAAGCCGAAAAGTATCAAAACAACGACGATAGCTCGGAGGAAAATTTACTGCTCCGGTACAAGTCGCAGGAGATTGAAAACAAGTTGCGCATTGAGCATAATTCGCGCTTTGGCGATTTTAAACTGCTCTATGGAGTGGGATACGAGTACCGGAAGTACAACAATCGAACCTTTAATCGCATTTTCACCTCTTCCGGTCCGGAAACCATCGATTTCGCTTCCGAATTTGACATGCACCTCTACTTCGGCTTTGCTCAACTGAGCCGAAAGCTTTTTTCGGATCGCCTGACCCTATCAGCCGGATTTCGGCTCGATGGCAACACCTATTCGGACGAAATGTCCAATCCGCTGGAGCAATTCTCTCCCCGTTTTTCTTTGTCGTACAACCTCACGCAAAGCGTAGCTTTTAATTTCAATACCGGACTGTATTTTCAATTGCCGCCCTATACCGTCATGGGCTACAAGGAGGGCGACACCTTCATAAACCGGGAAAACGGCCTTTCGTACATCCGCAACAGCCACGTAGTAGCAGGCCTTGAATTCAATACCAACTTCAACGCCCGCATTACCGTAGAAGGGTACTTTAAGCAATACCGGGATTATCCCTTCCTGCTTCGAGACAGTGTAACTTTGGCTAATCTGGGAGGAGATTTTGGCGTGGTGGGCAATGAGCCTGCCATACCCCGGTCAGACGGACGCACATACGGCCTGGAGGTTCTTTATCAGCAACGGCTCTTCAAGGGATTCTACGGCATTGCCTCTTACACCCTGGGATGGAGCGAATTCGAGGACAAAAATTTCATGTATATTCCTTCTTCATGGGACTCGCGTCACATTGTCAACCTGGCTGTCGGCAAGCAGTTTCCCCGCAACTGGGAGGTGGGTATAAACTGGAGATTTCAGTCGGGCCTGCCGGATACGCCCTTCGATACAGAAGCCTCGTCACTCGTGATCAACTGGGATGTCAACGGGCAGGGCATTCCCGATTTTGACCGGCTCAACACGCTGCGCCAGCAAGCATCGAATACCCTGGATATTCGGGTAGATAAGAAGTGGTTTTTTCCCAAGTGGAGTTTAAACCTCTACCTGGATATCGAGAATATTTTCAACAATGGGGTGGATGAGACCGTGCTTATCCTGGATCGCCCCCTGGATGAGAACGGAAGCCCCACCGGCGGAGGCGTTATCGTCAATCCCGATGATCCGCCTTCCGAACAGCGTTATGCACTCAAGCCTCTGACCACCCAACAAGGGACAATCATCCCGAGTATCGGCGTACAGGTAGAGTTCTGATCCATGGGACGACGGTATTACTTAACGGGATATTCCGGCTGGGGCATGCGGTCGTCTACGATGCGGGTGATGATGTAGGAGCCGATCAGGCTGACGGCTATACCTTCTACAAAAACGAACATAGGGGTAGTAAAGCTGGTGAGGTATCGGCCGATAGGCATGGTATTCTTGATGTGAGCGAGCAGGGTTCCCTCAAAGGCCAGGAAGAGTCCCATGAAAATGGCAAACAACAGCACGCCGATAAACGAACTGTACATGCCCATAGCGACGCCGGAAACGTAATTACCCACTTTTTCGGGTAGGTACTTCCGGTAGGTATTGACGGCGCCGTACAGCAGGCCGAGGTGGATGACGCTGTTGAGTATACGCAGGTTATAATTGTCGGCCATGCCTATACTGTACATAAGCAGAAAAAAAGCTGTAAATCCGGCGGCCATCCACAGGCCGTACTTCCACGCGATCGACTTCATTCTTAGTTGTTGATTTTCAATTACATAAATGTAACGGAGCTTTAGGCCGGATGTTCAGTTTTTCCCGAAAGCAACCCCTCCAATCGGGCTGGAAAGCCTGAGAAACAATCGGATTCCTTCTAAATTCACACCGTCTTTCATCCTGTTTCGACCGGACCGGGCAATACTTTTTTCGAACACTTATCGGCCACTGCCTATGCCAATCCAGTTTTTCGTTCTATGGCTGCAGGTCATCCCACTTTTGCCATACTTGTACTATCGGGCCGGAAAGATCCGCTCGAGCATGCCCTCCTTACCCCCGGCCAAAGGGCCGGAAGGGGAGGTGGCGACGGGGGCAGCTTCCAAGGTAAACTTGCTGGTGTTGGGGGAAAGTACGATGGCCGGTCTGGGCGTTGCCACCCATGAAGAGGGTTTTGCCGGCACCCTGGCCGGGGCGTTGGCTTATGCCTTGGAGGTCGATGTGAAATGGAAGGTCTTTGCCCGATCGGGCTATACAGCGCGGGATGTCTGCACGCAGATCGTTCCCAGGCTAACAGAAGAGCCGGCAGAACTGATCGCGATCGGACTGGGGGCCAATGACGCCTTCAAATTGCGGAGCCCGAGTAGTTGGGGGAGCCAGATCGACCAGCTTTTAGATGGACTGCAAACCCATTTTCCAAATAGCCTGATCGTTTTTTGCCACATGCCTCCCATTGCCGATTTCCCGGCTTTTTCGCCCCTGATGAAGTGGGTTTTCGGGCAGTGGATCAGGCTGCTTGGCGATGAACTGGACGTCCGGGTTCGGAAAAGAAAAAACGTCTTTTATTGCAAGGAGGACCTGGCGGGTCCGGAAGGCTTGTCCATCGCCCGGACACATTCGCCACAGTCGGCCTTATTCAGCGATGGCGTGCATCCTTCTCCCTTGGCCTACAAGCTCTGGGCCGAACGAGTAGCGCAGATCCTGGTGGAAAATGACGAAACGCGTGCCGCGCTTAATCGATTGTCCGGGCGAAACGATCTCACAGAATAAATTACCGGATATCGTTCGAATCCAGCACTCCAACTGCTTGGTCTTATTCCCGAGCTGAAAGAAGGTCCTCAATCGAAAGGTGCCCGATTATTCGATCGACGATTCAACAAGTTGAGACTGACAGGGGGCTGTTGCTTTGCTTCTTACACGGTTTTCAGGATAAAATGACCATTCTCCCAAGACCTATTTTATCCTGAAAACCGGGAATACCGCTTCAAGTATGAATCCCGCTTTCAAAATAGGTTCAGTTTCTGCATCC
>CAZQSF010000042.1:0-33283 GCA_964595955.1 uncultured Saprospiraceae bacterium | reverse complement strand
ACACGCGGGCCAGGGCGCGCTCGGCCGTCATGCGCGTCCTGACCGAGCAGAAAGCTCGGTATGTCATCGACTGGCTGGAAGGCAACAGCGGCGACCTGCGCACGGGACTGCCCTGGCAGTCGGTGCACGACGGCGAGCAGTATCAACACCTGCCGCAGCGGCTTAACGTGATCATCGAAGCGCCCATCGAGGCGATGAACAGCATCCTGGCCAAACACGAATCGGTGCGGCAGCTGTGCGACCACGACTGGATCCGGCTGCTGGCCATGGACGAGCAGGGGCGGGTCGCCCATCGCTATAGCGGCGACCTATGCTGGGAAGCACTGCAGGCCATGGCGGTGCGCTGAAGCGCGGAAACGGCCCTTCCCCATTCGCACAGAAAAACCCAGTAAATAGCGACCATGGCCAGCAGGCAGGCAGGAATGACCTTTTCATGAAGGCCTTTTTTATCGATCCGGATCTGTGGGGGCTACCGGGTAACCGGTGGCTCTGCCCGGAAGGTATATTTCGTGCTCGTGCGCATGTGTACACTTCCGAATACGTGTGGGCACGAGCATGCCATTGCTGTTAAAATAAACTCTATTGTATCTTTACAAAAAACCGAAAATGGCGGTATCAGCTGTCCAAGTTGGGGTGCGTCCGGAAGACTATCTGGCTGCGGAAAGGCAACGCGAGGAAAAGCACGAATTTTTCAACGGCGAAGTAATCAGGATGGGAGGAGCAACTTTCAACCACAATCGGATCACTCGCAATCTGGTCTTTCTCCTTTGTCAGGCGGTATTGGACCAGGGGTACGAAGTCTTTTCTTCGGATCTGCGCGTGCACAATCCGGATACCAACAGTTATGTTTATCCGGACATCGTTGTGGTAAAAGGGAGACTTGAATATAAGGATGACTCCTTCGATACCTTACTCAACCCTTACCTCATCGCGGAAGTCCTGTCTGATTCTTCCACCGAGGTGGATCGCGGCAAGAAGTTCGGCGCCTACCGCAAGACGGCCGGATTCCGGGAGTACCTGCTCATTGCACAAGACCAGCCTTTGGTAGAGCGCTACTACCGTCAGGAAGACGGCGGACCCTGGACGATCGAGGATTTTATGGATCTGAACGCCAGTGTGCCACTGCGCTCGCTGGAGGTTGAACTGGCGATGTCGGACATCTATCGGAAGGTCGCTTTCTAAGAGTCCACCACCGCGTTAAGGGCCTGTTTTACCTTCATTCGCTGCGACCCAATCGCCCCTTTTTTGTCCCGCTTTTTGATGAAAAAGCGGGATTGCGGAACCGGGCTTAGCCTTCCAGCAATCCGTACTCCGGGCAATTCCGCACTAACCCGGCCGTATTGCGGGCGCCCAGTTTGACCAGCAGGTTGCGGCGATGCGTCTCTACGGTGCCGAACTTGATGCCGAGCTGCTCGGCGATCTCGGCGGTGGTGTGCTCATCGACGATGAGTCGTAGCACCTCTTTTTCGTGGCAGGTCAGTTCGGGCAAGAAGGACGTTTGCCCACGGGGCGGGGCCTGGCACAGGCTGTCCATGACGGCTTCGGAAACTTCGCGGCTATAGTAATTTTGCCCGTTTAGGATTCGCCGGATGGCTTCCAGCACTTCTTCCTGCCCGGCGCTTTTCAATAAGTGGTCGCCCCTGATAAACAATATTAGCAGCTGCAACCCTCTGGAAGTTAGTTGATTGAGCTCAGAAATTATTCTTGTTTTGGCTTAATTTCTGCAAGGTTTTGGTTAAGCGCTTGTTTGAGTGCTAAACATAGCATCTCTGAAGGTGTCACAATTCCCTATTCTATTGAATTAGGTAGCTGTTGATCAAAGCCTAGAAGCAATGAACCATGCAGCACATTAACACGCCAGCCCTTCTTAAAACACTGACTTTTCTTTAACCTCTAAATTTCCGTTCATTTCCTGACCAGAAAGAGCTCTTCGATTGTTCCGGCCCGATTCATCCCAAAAATCAGTGTATCCTGGGTTAGCTTCTTTATTTCAACCGTTTTTTCTGCTTTTCCATCTTCCACGGTGTGTAAAAAGTCTCCGGAGATCCAAAACCTCCCTTTTTCGGAGGAATCGCCATAATTACCGACATACCGGCCGTCCTCTCCAAAGGAAAAGTCAACGCGAATATCGATTGTGTTGTCGTTGGTAACATCCTTCCATTCCACAGCATCCCAGGATCCGATCAACTGGGACTCCTGATACGTAGTGTTTTGCTGGCATCCAAACAGGATCAACAGGCAGAGTGCAACTGTTATTTTCATTGAACAGCGTTTAATTAACCGTAAAATACGGGTTTTGCTTTTCCGAGTGCGGCATATCAGCGCGAATTCCTGGAGCCGAACGATGCTCCGGCACCGTCTTGTACATTTCACAACCCCACAATAGAACCGCGTCCACAACAGGCCTTCGTCCGCCTTGCTTCCCGGGAAGACCCTGGATTGTGTCCCTGGGAAAACGATGCCCATGGAGGCACCTGCTGAACCCAGAAAAGCACTGTCGCAGTGGAAACCCTGGGCGAGTTCCTGCTCCCCTCACCCTTAAAAACGAACCGAAAAACCCATAGCCTTCGGTCTTAATCGTATTGTACCAGGGTTAATACATTGCCGCAGGGATCCCGGAAATGGGCCAGCCAGCCGCCCCATTGTTGCTTTTCAGGCGCCCCGATGAACGGCACTCCCCTGGCTTTCAAGTTTTCACAGGCCTCCTGGATATCCGGAATTTCAAATGACAAGCCCACAAACCCGAAAACACCATCCTCGTGCTGATCTTCAATGATCAAATCTATGGAATCGGTTCTGAAGACTAGAAAACCCTTTGCCCTTTCGTCCAGTGTGAAGTCCAGCCTTCGCTTGCCGGAATAAAAATCCAGAGACGCATCCAGGTCGGTGCTCGGGATCCGGAGTGCGGAGGGTTTTAACTTCATGTTCCTGGCATTTAATTTTTGAAAAAGGTAAGGGTTGCCCCTTTTCCTCCGCCACTGACCTCCAGCACGTATAGGCCGGCACCTAAATCGCCGATATAGACCGGATTCCTGTCCCTGACCCGCTTTATAAGTCGGCCGGTAAGGTCAAAAATAGCCCCTTCAAAGGAGTTTCCTATCCAATTTTTTAAATAGAGGAAATCACTTGCCGGATTGGGATAAATAGAGACTCCTCCAGACTTTTTCTTTTCTCTTTCCTGCGCGGTCAATTCGGACACCGGAATGCCCGTTGCATACCGCCATACTTCAAATTCGCCGGAGCCGTTGATCTGATTGTAATAAATGAACACCTCATTTGCACCAAGATAGCTTTCGGGATCTGTCCTTCGGGTATCGGGCGATCCATCATCGCACCGCAACATGAACCGGTCGTTGATATCGGGATTGATATCTACCACCCACACTTCCGAGTTGACATAACTGGAACCGGTGCCGATAACTTTGGTCACAAAACTGATATAGGATTTTCCATTGGCGACAAAAGTTTCCGGCGACCCGATAAAGTCAAAACTGGAGGCTGGCGGTACCTGGATGGTTATGATCCTGTCCCAATAGTCCCCTCCTTGATCCTTGTAAATTCCAATGGCGGTATCGTTGAGCAGCACCATTACCACAAGCTCATTATATTCGGGAGCATACCAGCCGTAACTGTAGGTTTTCATATCCGCATCATTGGTAACCTGCACCCCGGATTGCGTTTCGGTATCGTAGTGAAAAACCTGACCTGCAGCAGGGCCGGTTTGGGCGATGAAGAAAAACTGGCGCAGGCCATCTACCCACCTTACGCCATTGTCCGTACTGTCCAGGATAACTTCATTGGCAGGATCGTTTTCATCGGTCCATCCAAACACGCCATTGCTCAAGCTGGGGCCTTTACCATACAGGATCCGAGTTGTGGGAGAGTCCGGCGATTTGGACGCCAATATGGACAGCCTGGGCACATTGCCACCGGTAAGCGGGGCTTTGCTGACATTCATGCCATTCACCGTAGCTAACCAAGCCTGCGGAACAGCGCCGTTGGGCTTAGTATATACGATACACCAGCCGCTGCTGTCTACCCCGAATTCAGGTCCGTTAAAACTCGTAATCAAGGGTGTGGCGCCGGAATCTATCAACAGGTCCAGGCCCGTTTGGGAAATGAAGTGGCCGGTATGGGGATCCAGGTTGGACAGCCACACCTGGCCATTACCCATTTGAAAAGCCAGCTTATTTTCGGCACTGAGGATCTCAGGATCGATATAACTGATCCCATCGGGCGAGATTTTCTGTGCGTTTTGCCCGAAAAGGAAGGCATACCCCGTAAGGGAATAAAAAAGGATGCAGGCAAGGTTCAGGAAACGTTTCATAGGTATGATTGCTTTTTCAGGATTTGGAAAATGGCTTCCTCATCTGATGTGGCCCTCCGAAGCAGGTAGGCCCTCCCCTAAAGCAGGAATGATCCCAAGCTCTCACGTTCCAGGTGGCGAACATCCAACCACCATGGGCATTAAAAACCCGCATGCCTCCGTAAACACGTATTGCCATTTCCCCAAAACACAGGGCCGGGAACAGGGTAAGCGACCTTATTGTTTGACAAATGGGACTGTAGTGACCAAATCTTTGGAAACCAAAGTGAGGTGATACAGGCCTCTGGCTAAATTCGACACATCCACTTTGCCGGCAGTTGGGCTTTGGTAAATCATACATCCATCCAATGTGCTTATCCTTACTTCAAAAGGGGTTTTCAGGTGAGGGGATGAAATCCAGATGTCCCCGGTAGTAGGGTTCGGGAAAATGGATACTTCCGGAGAGGGACCGCGAATGGGCGCTGTGCTTGAGATCAAGTCTTGAAGCAACAACGTGAGAAACGCGTGATCCGCGAAAGCATCGGATTTCAGGAGGGTCTGCCTCCCTACCACGGCGTTGAGCGAAGGGATGATATACATCCGGTTTTTTCCAGCACCCAGCAGGCCAATGAGATTGGGGAATCCGTCGAAATACAGGGATCCGCCTTCCGCCCCGGGCGGGGCGGTCTGCCCGGCCAAGGGATAGATGTATGGCGCGCCACATGTGCTCCTTTGGTTTGGTGTACGCCTTGGACCAGGGGTGGGGCAAAAGGTTTAATCGGGATCCTTTCTAAACTTGCAGGCATGCCGCATGGCTTTTCCGATCGGATCAAGCCTGTTGTGAAGTACCAAAAGGCAGCATGAGCCCAATTAACAAATAACCTAACGTGGTTTAATTTATCGAGATAGTATCGAGAAAGGCAGGGTGCGCAGCCTTTGTAGCCTTCAGAAGTCTTGAAGAGATGCTATGTTTAGCACTCAAGCAAGGTCTTGGAAAATTGCATGTTGAGATTTAACAATTAGGGCTGCACTTGCCTGACCAACCGTTTATCTCCATCAAAAAACCGGTATTCAACGCCCTGCAGTTGCTATTTCATCAAGGTGGTTTTTCCGACTTACCCTGGCCCGATCATAACGATTACTTTCCCCTTCCTGTTTTGGAAGAAATTCTGGCCGCAATAGTCCGATTTATCAAACAAAAAATATAATACTATAAGATCGTAATCGCAAATTATACGGTTTTAAGGATAACCGGACGACATGGCAGGCGGGTTACCCTTAAAACCGTGAATGCGCGCTGAAAAATAAAATAGCTTGCGACTTTTAATTTTTTAACCGGTATTATTATGTTTTTTCGTGATTATAATCTCTTTCCATTTATCCGATGACTTCCTGTCGTGGGATAAATGGACTTACAACCGCACCTCCACCGTCACAAACAGGCTGCGGCCGTCGGCGGGGATGATGCCCGGTCCGGGGTAGGAATCGGCTCTGCGGGTGAAGTAGGCCGTGTTGAAGAGGTTGTTGCATGACGCTTCCAGGGTGAGCCAGCGCCAGCGGTAGGCAGCGCTGAGGTCGGCCACGGTATAGGCGGGGATGATGCCGTTCACGGCGGAGGCGGTGCGTCGGGCATTGGTGGCGTCGGTGAAGTGCTCGGCGGTGTAGGCCCAGGTGCCGCTGAGGCGGAAGCGGCGGTACTGCCAGCTCAGGCCGGTACGGATCATCAGGGGTGGGGCCAGCTCCACCCGCTTGTCGCGTATGCTGTTGTCCTGGGTGTTGATGTAGCGGGCATCCACGAATGCGGTGTTGAGGAATAGGCTGAGGCGGGAGCTGCTGTCCTCCGGGGCGATCCATCGCCAGAAGTTGAGCTCGGCGAATGCTTCTACACCCAGGTTGCGCGCATCGGCAATGTTGGTGCGCAGGCGGTAGTCGTTGAAGAGGGGCGGCTCGTCGGCGCGCAGCAGCAGGCCGATGCGATCGCGGTAGTAAAGGCAAAAGGCAGTGACGTCCAGGTAGAAGAATCCGTCTTGTTCATAACGCAGGCCCAGATCGGCCGTGAAGCCACGCTCGTCCTGGATGTCGGGGTCCACGCGGCCGTTGGGGTTGTCGATACGCAGGTCGGTGAAGTTGATGGCGCGGTAGTTCTGCGAAAAGTTGCCGTACAATTCGAGCCCGGGCCTGGGCTTGTAGGCTACCCCCACCCCAAAGAGCAGCAGCGAGCGCCGCCGCTCCAGGGATTCCTCCTCCCGGTTCTCTACCACCAGGTTGCCGGCCGCATCGAACACGCGCTGCTTGTAGTAGCCCTCCGCAAAGGTCTGAATGTTCTCGAAGCGGATGCCGGGCGTGATGGTCCACTTGGGCGAGAGGGCAAAAATATGCTCGGCAAAGAGGGCGATGTTGGTGTTGGGGAAGATGTAATCCGAGCCCTCTACATCCCCGGGATTGAGGAAGAAGAAGTCGGGGCCGGAGCCGTCGTTGCCATCGCCCTGCAGGGCGGTCGACATGCCCTTGTAGATGCGGGCACCCACCAGCACCGTCTGCTCGCGCCCGAAGAGGCGGTAGCGGTGCAGTAGGCGGAGCTCGCTGCCGAAGTTCTTGAACTGCCCGTCGATGAGGGTCCGGTTGTCGCCGAAGTCGATATTGTTGATGGGCGTGAGGGCGCCCAGCGACTGCCGGCGGGCCAGCAGGCCAAAGTTGCGCACATTGAGCTTGGTGCGCTCGCTGAAGCGATAGTCCAGCGTGAGGGCAAAGAGGTTCCAGTTGACTTTGAACCAGTTGCGCGCCCGGATGCTCTGGCGGGGATCCTGCTCGAAGAAGGCGTCGGTGAGGCCGCCGGGCTGCTGGGCCAGGTAGCCTATAATGGTGGCTTCGGCCCCGATGCGCAGCTTGTCGCTGGGCTGGTAAGCCAACGACACGAAGCCGTTGTCCAGGTCGAATTCGGAATTGGGCCGCCAGCCGTTGCCCTGCCGGCGGTTGTAGAAGGCGTAATAGCTGAACTGCCCGTCGGCCACCGTGCCGGCCAGGCTGTTGAAGGAGCCGAAAAAGCCAAAGGAGCCCACCGTCTGCCGCGTCACCAGCTCGATGGGTTTGTCCCGGGGCGGCTCCCGGAAGACGAAGTTGAGCATGCCGCCGAACTGGGTGCCGTACTGCAGGCTGGCCGCGCCGCGCACCACCTCGATGCGCTGCAGGGCTTCGGCCGGGGGCGTGTAGTAGCTCTCCGGGTAGCCCAGGGCGTCTGCGCTGATGTCGTAGCCGTTCTGGCGAACGTTGAAGTTGCTGGTGCGATTGGGGCTTAGGCCGCGCCCGCCGATGCCCAGCTGCAGGCCGGCACCGTCGCTCTCCCAGATGTTGAGGCCGGTAACGCGGGCGTAAACCTGCCGGGGGTTGTTGGCGGCCAGGTTGGCCGAAATATCCTCCAGCACCACCACCTCGCTCTTTTTGCCCTCGTAAATGGCCATGCCTTCTACCGCCCGCAGGTGGATGAGGCCAAAGGTCTCCTCCCGCCGGGCCTGCACCTCCACGGCGTCCAGATCGGCAGAGAGCTTAACCAGAGCGATCTCCAGTTCGGTCGTCGGCGCCTCTACCTCGACGCTTTGTTTCCAGGTGGCCTTGCCCATGGCAAAGACTACCAGCTGGTACTCTCCATAGGGCAGGCCGTCCAGGCGAAAGCGACCGGCGGCATCGGCCTCGGTGCTGCGATTGAGATCGGGCAGAGCCACGGCAGCACCGGGAATGGCCCGGCCGGTTTGCGCATCTGTCACCCTCCCGCCTATGCTGCCGTACTGCCCCCAGCCCAGGGCGGGGAGCATGAGCAGCAAGAGGAACAGCAGGCGGTCAGTGCGTGGCATCATAGGGCAGTATCCAGTCTTTGGGTTTCCAACCGTCGCGGAGGCGGGTCAAGTCCGCTTCCGGGTCGATCAGCAGCCGGCTGGGCCGGGCGTTGAGGGTCACGTAGGCCTCCACCCGCACTGCGGGGTCGCGTACCCCCTGCCGCTCATAATGATCGGCCAGGAAGCGCGCGTATTGCAGGATCAGGTCCGGCTGCATGGCCATTTGTTTTTCCTGATGCGGTTTGAGGAATTCGCTGTTGTCCACCACGCCTTCGCGGCCGGTCCCCCCATCCTTGACGTAAAAGGTGGCCGTGCCCGCCTTTTCCATCAGCATCACCCGCCAGCTGAATCGGTAGCCCTCTTCCGTCCAGAACACATTGCCCGGATAGAGAAGGTACCGCCAGGGAAAAACCAGCTGAAAGGCAAAAAAGCAACTTAAAAATACCCAGCTAATTCGGGGAGTTGCCCTCAGGGGCGTCAAAGAAATGTCCGGAATGGACGGCAGGCGCAATCTTTTTTCCAGCCACCCGATGAAGCGCTCGTGAAAATCCGGCGAGAAAAAGATCCAGGTGGCGCCGATCATGACTAGCGGAAAGACGCCGATCTGGAACATCAGGCCGGTAAGCGTATGGAAGACGATGACGGTAATGTAGGCCGGCAGGCGGGTCTTTTTCCACATCAGCCAAAAGACGATGGTGGTGTCGTACAGCATGCCGGCCCAGCTGAAGAGCCAGGGGGTGAGCTTCCAGCTGAACAGCGGCCCGATGAGCGGCAGGGCGTCGTTGGCCGGCACCCAGATGCGCAGGGGCAGGGCGCGAAGCAGCCAGTCTGTGTTGATCTTGGCCAGGCCGGCGTAGATGTATACGATAGCCAGTTGCAGCTGGAAGATGCCGATGGTCCAGCGGGGGGTTTGGCTCCGGCGAATGGACGGCCACAGCCAGGCATCTGCCGAGAAGCGGCGATGTGCCGGCACGAGGATGAGCAACAAGCTCGCCAGGCTGACGAAGTAATAGTGGTTGAGGTAATAGGTGAGGTCGATGAGCTCGATGTAGGTAAAGGTCAAAAAGAAGAGGACCGCCGAAAAGCGGTACAACAAGCCGATGGTAATGCCCAGGGCACCGACCACCATGGCCGCATGCAGGGCATACATCCCAAAAGGCGGCAGCAGCTGCACCCACTCGAAGCCAAAGTATTTGAAGGTGAGCTGGGTGTCGATAAAGTGGTCCTCGATCCAGCCCAGCGCCCAGAAACGCAGGCTGCTGTACAACATGACTGCCCCGAAGATGAGCCGGAACGATACCAGCGGAGCAATGGAAACCGGCTGGTCCAGGTATCGGAGCCAGCCGGTTTGCCGCATATGCTTCAGCGTAATTTTTATGTCGGGCGTTTTGGTCATTTACCCGTTCCTGTCCTCCATTTACGATTTACTATCTACCCGCTAACAGCTACCAACTACCCACTACCATTCATCAATCCCCGTCCCCGCTGCTGAAGGTAATGGCGATGCCCAGCAGGGAAGACATATCGCTCTTGAAGAAGCGGGTGTGCTTCTGCAGTTCGGTGTGCAGAGCATCCACACTGGGGTGCTCGGCCGCGACGAGTTCGCGGAACGATGGGTCCGTCGGCACGGCTTCCAGGGCAGCCAGCACATTGGCCCATTGTGCTTCGGTCTGGACGATCAGCTCGGGGCCGCCCACTACATTTTCCAGATAGGTCTTCAGGCTGGGGCCGGAGCGGTCGCCCGGGCTGCCGCCGTAGTAGATATTCTCGATGGCCTGTAGGTGGGCTTGGATCTGATCCAGAGAGGTGCCGGAGTAACGGGCTTCCACCAGTTCGGGCTCGGCCTGGGTCTGGCCCGGGCGTTTGCCGGCAGGCAGGCCCACCTTGAAGTTCTTGATGCTCTCGAAGCTGCGCACCCACTCGTTGTAGAACTGGGAGGTGGAGCTGCCCACATCGGTGCCGTCGTTGGCCACGAAATCCTGCTCATAGCTGCCCCAGTCGGTCACTACCTGTTCAACTCGACTCAGCAGATCGGCCGTCAGGGCGCGCAGGTGCTCGCGGCGGCTAGAAGATTGGGCGAAGGCATCCACGACCTCAGCTTCGCTGCCGTCGTAGAGCAGATACTCTACCGTGAGAAAGCCGCGGGCATCCCGGTCGAAGCCGGAGAGGGAGTGATCGCCGTTGGCGATGGCCGTTTCCACCTTGCTCTCATTCACCGGCCAGGTACCGACTTCCTCGATCAGCGCCTTTTGCAGGCCGGCTTCGCCGGCTGGACCGAAATTGTAGGCGTTGGCCTGTTGCCAGGCAGTGTACGCATCCCGCCAGCTGCTGCGGGCAGCAGCCAGGGTGCCTTCAGACGGGTTGTCAGCAAATTGCCCGGCCGACGTACTCAAACTACGCACCTCGGTTTCAAGGGTCTGATAAGCCGGCCGGATGAGCTCACCGGCATAGCGGGCCAGCATTTCCTGACGGTTGAAGTCGGGCTCGTTGCCATTTTCGTCGCTGTCGGAGGAACACGTCCATACCAGCAGGCTCAGGCCGATCCAGAGCGACAGGCGAAGAGGAGTCTTGAATAGCATGATGAAATGAATATGGGTTTGAGAAAGTGCCGGGGTGAGACAAGCAGTTCCCCGGCACCACTAATTATGAAGCATTTAACTAAAAATGCCGAACCTAGTTAACGGCCTTGTACCGCTACCCAGTTCTGTTTGAAGTCTTCGATCTCCTGATCGGTGAATCCATACAAGGCCTGCAGCTCATCGATGACTTGCTGAACCTTGGGCAGCTCATTGGACGGATCCGTTACAAAGGTATAAGATGTTGGAGTTCCGTTGTAGGGTGCGTTGAGCAAAACGAGCAATTGCTCAATTTCGGCATCCGTAATTTGCTTGTACTCGCCCGGGATGGTGCGCCAGCCGTGCAGGAAACCTACGGCTTCGGCGTAGGCGTGCAGGCCGCTGCCAATCTGCTCGTCCGTCAGATTGGTTTCGCTCAGCTTGTCCAGGGTTTGATGGCAGTAGTTGATCACTGTGGCGGCATTGCACTTCTCCCAGGTGTCGAGCAAATCAGCCAAAGCCTGGTCGCGCTCCGCATTGTACAGATCGCCCGCTTGCAGAGCTGCCTGCAGGGTAATGAAGTGGGTCTTTATCTGGCTGTACAGACCTTCGCCGTCGTTTTTGTCGCGACGGGCCGTGTAGTTGGCCAAGAATTGGTCCGGATTGTCGGCCGTAGCACTGTTGTTGGTGTTCGGGAAATCGGGATGCGCCCCGAAGATCTGCACCAGGCGATCGACCGTGGCGGGGGTGAGGTTGCCGGCATCGATCAGGCTTATAGCATGGTTGTACATGGCAGCACCGTAAAGGCCCTTATCCAGCAGCTGCTCCAGCTCCAGGCCGTTCTCGTCGAAGAGGTAGCCGCCCAGGGTGCCGCCGTTGCCGTTGGGCTGGCCGGGGGTGTAGCTGTTGCCGCTGGCACTGGCCAATTCATCGATCCAGCCGGAAACCCGTCCGGCATAGTAAGAGGTGGTCACGTCCTGCAAGCTTGGGCTTCCGGCCGCGAACAACTGATCGAGTTCTGAGGCCGATACCTGGACACCGGGCGTCCGGCCTTCCTTAGCCTTGTTGACAAAGGTGCTCAGCTGGCTGCGCACGGCCGCCTCGGCTGTAGTGTTGGCGGCAAAGTCGGAACCGTCGTATTCATCCGGGACCGTCAGCGGATCGCGATCGTCGTCATCGTCACCGCAGGAGACTAGTACCAAACCGGAGAAAAGGAGTAAAAAGAACGGATAAAAAACGTTTTTCATGAGTTGAAGAGTTTTGGAAAAACCGAATCCAATTGCGATTCAAAACTAGCAATTCAATCGTTAATTAGACTTAATCTAATTAAACTTAATCATTCTTTTACAGTCTCCTGACCAACTTAATCCAGGCTTAACAATACAGATAAGCTCCTTGTAATCAAGAAGGTAGGAAAAACGAATGCTTACCGGTTTCCGGGAAAGAGGAGGCCCGCCGGCTACGGCTGGTACCGGCTTTTACGGGTAGCGAGCAGGAAAATCACCCCACTCACCATCATGGCCACCCCGTAGAGCGTGGGCAGGATAGCCATGGCCATGCTCTGGAGAACCACGGTAGTGATGGTGAGGGCGAGAGGTATGTTCTGTATGCCGGTCTCAATCATGATGGTGCGGGCACGCCAGCGAGACAGGCCCAGTAAAGAGGCCGAGCCGAAACCCACCCCCAGGGTGACCGCATTGAACAGCAATGCCATGGGCAGGATGGTGTTCCAGTTGTTGACGATCCCGCTGGGATCCTTAAACAGCGCTCCGCTCACCACTACGATGAGGAAGCTGATGGCGAAAATGCGCACCCAGCGATCAATGCGCCGGGCCAGCAGTGGAAAACGCTGCGCGAAGAGAAGCCCAACGAATACCGGCAGCACGGTAGTGAGCACGACCTGCAGAATGGTCTTCCCCAGCGGAATGTGTGGCACCTCTTCAGATTCGCCCAGAAAGCTCAGGCCCAGCCGCAGCCAGAACGGGAGGGATAAAGCTGCCACGCAGGTGGAAATGGCCGTGAGCGACACCGAAAGGGCCGTGTCCAGACGCCCCAGGTGGGAGATGAGATTGGATAAAGAACCGCCTGGGCAAGCTACCACAATCACCACACCCACGGCCAGAGGTACGGAAAGGGGAACCCAGGCCACGAACGCCATCCCCAGCAGCGGCAGGAGCAACAGTTGATTGAACAGCCCGAGCAAAATGGGGCGCGGCTGCTCGCCGATCCGCCTAAAATCAGCCCAAGTGAGAGAGGTGCCCATGCCGAACATGATGAGCACCAGACTGGCGGTGATAATGGGAATGAGGAATTGCAGGGTTTCCATAGGCTGGCTTCAACAGGCAAAGATAACCGGCTCCATGGATGCTAAAATCCGGAAGTCTAAATTTATATTTTTGCCAATCAAAATTTATTTTTAGATTTGCCTAAAAATTACATCCTATGAAGCTCAGGGTTCTGCTTTTCGGAGCTTTACTTCTCGTTTGTGCCGGAACGATCCTCCGGGCCCAATCGGCCGGCCTACGCGGGACGGTGGCCGGGGAGGATGGCCCGCTGACCGGCGTAAGCGTACAATTGCTGGGCACAGAACAGGGCACGGTCACCGACGCGGACGGGCAGTTCGAACTGAAGGACCTGCCGGAGGGCGAGCAGCTGCTGGAGTTGCGCTACATCGGTTACCTGACCGTACAGCAAAAGGTAAATCTGAGGGCCGGCAGCGTGCAGCAGCTGGAGCTGACCATGCGCGAAGACATCCTGGGGCTGGACGCTGTGATCGTCACGGCTACGCGCAATGAGATCCCCGTGCACGATGCTCCGGTCATCGTCAACCGCATCGACGATCGCGTCTTCGAGCGCACCCAGTCGCTCAGCCTGGCCGAGGGATTGTCTTTCTCCCCCGGGCTGCGCCTGGAGACCAACTGCCAGAACTGCGGCTTCACCCAGCTGCGCATGAACGGCCTGGACGGCCCCTACACCCAGGTGCTTATCAACAGCCGGCCCATCTTTTCGGCCCTCACCGGCGTGTACGGCCTGGAGATGATCCCGGTGAACATGATCGAGCGGGTGGAGGTGATCCGCGGGGGTGGTTCGGCCCTCTTCGGAGGCAATGCCATAGCCGGAACGGTGAACGTGATCACCCGGGAGCCCATGGAGAACAGCTTTGAGATCGGCACCCAGCTGGGCTGGACCAATCTGGAAATGCCCGATCGCACGCTCACGCTTAACGGCTCCCTGGTGAGCAAGGATGGGGCCAAGGGCCTCACCATCTACGGTTTCAACCGCGAGCGGCAGCCCTGGGATGCCAACGGAGACGGCTTTTCCGAGATCACTCGGCTGCGCAACACCACTTTTGGAGCCGACGCCTTTTTCAAGCCCGACGCGCGAAGCAAGTTCAAACTCAGCCTGTTCCGCATCAGCGAGTTCCGGCGCGGCGGAAACGACTTTGAGCTGCCTCCCCACCAGACCGACATCACCGAGCAGATCGACCACCGCATCACCGGCGGGAATCTCTCCTACGAATGGTTCACTCCAGACCTCAAGCACAAATTCGCCCTCTACGCCTCTGCCCAGCATACCGATCGCGACAGCTACTACGGCGGGGGCGGCCGGGTGCTGGAGGAAGGCGACTCCCTCACCGAATCCGATATTCTGGCCCTGAATGCCTACGGCCAAAGCCGCGATCTGGCCCTGGCCGGCGGCCTGCAGTACACCTTTGACATCAACGACAGCTGGCTGCTCACGGCCGGCACCGAATACCAGTACAACGACGTGCTGGACGAAATGCCGGGCTACGATCGCGCCATCGACCAGCAGGTAAACGTACTGGGCAGCTATGCGCAGCTTCAATTCCAGCCCGTCGAGTCGTTCAGCTTTCTGGCGGGCGGCCGTTTCGACTACGTCGCCGTGGACGGCTTCTACGGCCTGGGCGCACAAAGCTTTGCCAACGACCGCAGCTTTCCGGTCTTCGTGCCCCGCCTCACGGCCATGTACCGCCCTTTGCGCGACCTGAAAGTCCGCCTGGCCTACGCCCAGGGCTATCGCGCGCCCCAGGCCTTCGACGAGGACCTGCACATCGAGACGGTGGGCGGGGCGGCCCGATTCACCTTCCTCCCCCCCGACCTGGAACTGGAGCGCTCCAATAGCCTGAGCGCCTCGGTGGAATACACCCTGCGCAAGGGCCGAACGGAGGCCAATGTCGTATTGGACGGATTTTACACCCGCCTGCGCAACCCCTTCATCACCGCCGATGCCCAGGAGCTGCCCAATGGCATTTCGGTGGTGACCAAGCGCAACGGCAGCGCCGCCACCGTCAGCGGCCTGAATGCAGAGCTCAGCCTGGCGCTGGGCCGCCGGTGGGTCATCCAGCTGGGCGGAACGGTACAGGCGGCCCGCTACGACGAGGACGAACTGATCTGGAGCCCGGAAAACGCGAATGAATCCAACGCAGACAGCCTGATCGCGACCCGGAACCTCCTGCGCACCCCCAATGCTTACGGCTTCTTTACAGCCAACTACAAGCCCGTAAAGGCGCTGAACCTGTCGCTCAGCGGCGTCTTCACCGGCCCCATGGATGTGCCGCACGTGATCGTACCGGATACCGAGTTCACCGTATTGGAGCGTACCCCCAGCTTCCTGGAGCTCAACATCAAAGCCGACTACGCCCTGCCGATTGCGGAGGACTTCGACCTGCATCTCTTTGCCGGGGTGCAGAACGTATTGAACAGCTACCAGAACGATTTCGACCGCGGACCGGACCGCGATGCCGGCTACGTGTACGGCCCGGCCCGGCCGCGTACTATTTTTGCGGGCTTGAAGATTGGCCTTGAATAGAACGTCCATCGGCCGGCCGGAGACCCGACCTTCGCCTCCCTGCTCATGCGTCTGTACCGGCTAGGCGATGGCGTGCCTGAGCGAACCGGCGCTTCAGTTCATCCAGGGGAACATATCCCTGCGCCAGCAGCACTTTGCCCTCGCCTTGCTGAAGGATGAGGGTGGGAAACCCACCGATGCCCCACTCGCGGGTGCGGACGAAGTCGGCCCGGGCGGCTTCCTGGCAGGCCGGTCGTTGAAGGCGGTCGGTGAAATCAGCGGCTTTCCAGCCGAAGCGGGCACCGATGGGCCCGTAGGCTTCCGGATCGGCCGGCGGAATGCCGTCGTGGTAAATGGCCTGCTGAAGGGCATGCGCAAAAGGAACGGCCTCTTCCGCCTTTTCGGCCTTCACGATGCTGAGCGCTACGGCCGGAAGCCAGGAACTGAAGATCGCCTTGCCGGGCGCCAGGATACCTTCCAGAAAGCCCTGGCCGAAACGAACGCCGGTGCGCTCTTCCACGATGCGATAAGCTTGGCGAATGTAGGGAGCCACTTCGCCTATGGGGCCTTCCCGCTCGGCCAGGATCATGCCCCCGGAGACGGGTTCGACGGCCACCTCGCCCTCGTGATCGCGATGAAATTGCTGAAGCACAGGGGAAAATCCATAGCACCAGCCACAGAGGGCATCATAGAAATAGAGCAGGTTGAGCGGAGCATCCATAGCGAGGTTTTGCATGGCCAACCCGCAGACCCCGGCTTCGGTTCTGGAAGATGGACAATTCCCTACCTTTGGCGGCGAAAAAAGCGGCGGCATGTCGGCACAGCTGCGGGCGCATCTGGCGCTCCTGATCGTCGCCTTCGTATACGGAGGCAATTACATCGTAGCCAAGGTGGCTCTGGACGGCTACCTCCACCCTTTTCCGTTCATTCTGCTTCGGGCCACCACGGCCGTCCTGCTCTTCTGGATGGTACGCCGCAGCTGGCGATGGGAGGTCGTAGAGCAGAACGATCTCTTCCGCCTGGCCTTGTGCGGCCTGTTCGGCGTGGCGATGAACCAGCTTTTCTTCTTCAGTGGGCTGAAGCTCACCTCGCCCATCAATGCTTCCCTTTTGATGACCACCACGCCCATTCTGGTGCTGGTCATATCGGCCCTGCTCATCGGCGAGCGCATCACCTGGCAAAAGGTGCTGGGCATCGCCCTCGGGGCCGGCGGAGCCGTTTTGCTCATCGCCTATGGCCGGAAGGTCAACTTTGGCGGACCGGGCATGGTGGGCGACATCCTGGTATTTATCAATGCATCGGCCTACGGCGTATACCTGGTGCTCGTCAAAAAGCTGATGGCCAAGTACCAGGCCATCACCGTCATTACCTGGGTATTCACCTTTGGCTGGTTGCTCGTACTCCCCTTCGGCCTGCCAGGCCTTCTCCAGACAGACTTCCAGGCCTTTACTCCGGCGGTCTGGTGGTCGGTCGTCTATGTGCTTTTGCTCACGACCTTCCTGGTCTATCTGCTCAATGCCTGGGCCCTTCGGTTCGTCAATCCGTCGGTGGTCAGTATTTACATTTACCTGCAGCCGCTTATCGCCGGATTCATCTCCGTGAGCCTGGGTCAGGAACAATTGACCGGAATAAAAATCTTTTCCGCCCTCTGCATCTTTGCAGGAGTCTATCTGGTGAGTTTCGCCGGCCGGACCGGACTGTCATCCGCCCGCGGGTCAGGACGCTAGGTATTTCCTTTTCCCTAAACTCAGCATCCCGGCCGGGGTGCTCGTTTGCCGGCCCGAATGTTATGGCGGGTTAACTGAATGTGAAAAATGGGGAATTGGCAGCAATGGCGGATGAAAAGCCGGCTTTTGTTGTATATTGGACAAGCAAGCCGCTTAAATAAGCAGTGTATGCATCCAGAAAACCTCGACGCCAACAGAGACCTTGAGTATTTGCTGGCGGAATACGAAACGATGAAACAACGAGGAGAGGTGGCCTTTCTGGAAGAGCGTTCTTTTCACCGTCTTATCTCCTACTACGAACGCGAAAACCAGCTCGACCAAGCCCTCGACGTCATCGATCACGCCTTAGTCCACTACGGTTTTTCGGCCGATTTCTACACCAAGAAAGCTCAGTTGCTCATCGATCTGCAGCAAGACCAGGAAGCCCTGGAAGCTTTGGATCAGGCAGAACTGTACGCGCCCTTCGAAACCGAGATCACCCTGCTTCGGATAGAGTTGCTGGCCTACCAGGGCGAGTACGAACAGGCCTTAGAGCGCATCGGGCAGCTTAAGCTGCAGGCTTCCTCGGAGGATCTGGTGGATATCCTGCTGGCCGAATCCTTGGTCTACGAGTGCCAGGGGCAGTTCGAGGCCATGTATTACGTGCTGTATGCCGCGCTGGAAGCGGAGCCCACACATCCCGAAGCGCTGGAGCGTTTTTGGCTGAGTACTGAGGCCACGCGAAGCTACGAATCCGCGCTGCCTCTACTGGAGAGCGCCCTGGATGCGAATGCCTACCTCCATATGGCCTGGTATTACGTGGGCCATTCCCATGCCTACCTCGGCAATTACCGAAACGCCATCGAGGCCTACGAGTATTCTTTCCTGAGCGCTCCGCAGTTCGAAGAAGGCTACCGGGAGTGCGCCAATCTGTGCTTTGAGGTGAGGGAGTTTCACCGCGCCCTGGAGATCTACAAGGAAATCCTGGAGCAATTCGAGGCGGACAGCGAGTTGTTTTTCCAGATGGGTCAATGTTATCAGGCCCTGGACCAAAACCAAATGGCCCGCACCTTCTTTCAGGAAGCCCTTCGTCTGGACCCCATGGACGATGAGGTCCTTTTTCAGCTGGGCAATAGCTTTGCGCTGGAAGGCAAATGGAAGCAGGCCATGCGCTTTTACAAGAAGGCCATCACCATCGAGAACAAGCAGGACGAATACTACGCGGCCCTTTCCCATGCCTGCAAAATGCAGGGCTATTGGGATGAGGCCGAAACCTACATTCGCCTGGCCATCACGCAAGCCATGTCCGAAGCCAGC
Organism: uncultured Saprospiraceae bacterium; assembly: GCA_964595955.1. GTDB lineage: Bacteria > Bacteroidota > Bacteroidia > Chitinophagales > Saprospiraceae > JAJDFU01. The sequence goes on along the minus strand of CAZQSF010000042.1, from coordinate 14,760 downwards.
TATTGGGTGACCTTCGCCATCCTGCTGCTGGAGCAATCGAAGGCCGAGGAGGCCCTGGCCCTTCTGGAGGAAGCCGAGGAATACACCACGGGCTCCGAACTGCTCTACTGCAAGGTAGCCTGCCTGATCGGAAGCGGCCGCCGGAAGGAAGCCCGTTATTGGTTGGGTGAGGCTCTGCTGGAGGATTTCGACATGCATCACTATCTGTTCGACCTCTCTCCTCGCCTTCGCAGCGACGACGACGTCTTGTCCGTCATTTCCGCTCATCTGAGCGAATAATAGCAGCAAATCGTTGATTTCGAAATCTCTTACCGCACCGCCGGTGGTTGTTTCTTTTGCATGGTCCAATAGGCGTGGCAGGCCGCTCCTATGGTACCCGCTCCATTGAGGTGGCGAGCCGGGCGGACTCGAACGGGAACCTCCAGGTGTTTGGAAAACTCCTGAAAGGCCTTGCTGGCTCCGCCCCCCAGAATCACGAGATCGGGGGAAAGGATGCGGTGCAGATGTTGGAGGTAGGTGTTAAAGCGCTGCCCCCAGGCCGACCAGCTCAGCTTTTCCTTTTCCCGGGTTCGGTTGGAAGCGTAGTGCTCCGCAACCTGTCCTTCCAGGAAAATATGCCCGAACTCCGTATTGGGTACCAGGTGTCCGTCGGTGAACAGGGCAGAACCCAGACCCGAGCCGATGGTAATGAGAATGACCGTCCCGTCCTTTTCCGAGCCTTCCCCGAAATAGATCTCGGCGATCCCGGCTGCGTCGGCATCGTTAATGGCTTTAACCGGAAGACCGCCGGTGGCGCGGGAAAAGAGCGTTTCGACATTCTGGCCGATCCAGGAGCGATCGATATTGGCTGCGGAAAGAGCGACTCCGTTTTTTATAATGGCGGGAAACCCCAGGCCGATAGGGCCCTCCCATTCGAAGTGATCGACGAGTTCGGTGAGGGTGTCCGCCACTGCTTCCGGCGTCGGAGGTTGGGGGGTGAGCACCTTGTATCGCTCGGTGAGCAGGCGCCCTTCGACAACGTCTACCGGGGCGCCCTTTATGCCGGTGCCTCCTACGTCGATGCCCAGGATGTGGTTTTCAGGTCTCATATTGGATTTAAAGGTGTTGTTCGCACAGGTGCTTTGCCTCTGCGATTGGGACGAATGCGCCTAGCAGAACTATTTGATTAACCGGATGCTCATCCACACATCTTTTTTGGGGCGATCGTACCGGTCTGTAGCTACCCCTGCAATTTTATCGATCACTTCCAGGCCTTCGATGACCCGTCCAAACACAGTGTATTCCTTGTCTAGGAAAGGGGTCCCGCCGAGTTCCAGGTATTGCTTTTTCGTCTCCTCGGTATAGCGAATGTACTTGTCGTATTCAAACTGAGTGAGCTGTTCTTCGGTGACCGGTTGGCCCTGTACGATGTAGAACTGAGATCCACTGGATCGCTTGGCCGAATTGGACGGCCCGCCGCGGCGGGCCGCCGCCAGTGCTCCCTTTACGTGTGCAAAGCGGTCGTCGAACTCGGCCGTCAGGGTATAGCCCGGACCGCCGGATCCCAGTTGCTTGCCGGCGGGTGCATTTTTCGAATCCGGGTCACCGCCCTGGATCATGAATCCGTTGATCACGCGATGAAACAAGAGGCTGTCGTAGTAATTCCGTTCGACCAGCTTGACGAAATTATCGCGATGGATAGGGGTCTTGTCGTACAGCTCAGCGATCATAATGCCATACGGGGTCGTGATCTCCACGAGACAAACTTCGGGGCTTTCCACGAGGATATTCTTTTCGATTTCATCCGCCTTCTTCCCTTTTTGCGCCTGAAGGCGCACCCGGAAATTCCCGGAATACACATATCGGTGTTCCGGATTCGCCTCGGTGGAGGTTTTTCCGTCGCCGAAATCCCAAAGGTAGCTTTCGGCATTTTGGGATTCGTTGTTGAACTGCAGGGTAGCGGGAGCCTGACGCTCACCCGAAACGGCAAAATCGGCGGTGGGGCGTGCACAGGAAGTCCCCAACAGAACGAGCCCCCCTAGCAGGGCAAAAAATGGAATTTTCATTTCGCTTTTTTTCTGGCCGTACCCGGCTTTCCTCATTTGGGACGATCGAATTTAGTCGAGCCGGATCCTCATACTTATGTTTTGCAGCGGGCGATTATTGGGCCCCATGGGCTGGCGGGTGATCTGTTCTATGACCTCCATACCTTCCACCACCTGGCCGAAAACCGTATAGCCTCCGTCCAGGAAAGGCGCACCGCCTTCGCTCAGGTAGCGTTGTATCTCCTCAGGGGTGTAGGTGATCCCGAATTGCTGTTCGATCTGTCGCAGGAGGGGCTCGTCGAGCGGCCGCCCCTGCACGATGTAAAACTGCGAGCCGGAGGACTCCTGCTTGGGGTTTACATTGTCACCCCGTCGGGCAGCTGCCACAGCCCCCCGGAAGTGCCGGTGCTTGATTTCGGGTTCGAGCGTATAGCCCGGACCGCCCATGCCCAGCACCTGGTCCGGGCCGGCCTCTCTGGAATCCGGATCCCCGCCCTGAATGACGAAATCGGGCACCACCCGGTGAAAGAGCAGGCTGTCGTAGTAATCTTCTTCGATCAGCTTGACGAAATTGTCGCGGTGGATGGGTGTGTCGTCGAACAGCTCGATGCGGATGTCGCCGAATTCCGTTTCAATGACCACCTCCTTTCGGGCGTCAGTTGCACAGCCCCACAATGCGAACCCTAGAATCCCAACGAATAGCCGCTTCATTATTCTTCCTCGTTTTGATGATTTGATGAGCTTTCTCCTTGCCAGTTGCGAAAATACAAGATGCTCATTTCCTTGAGCAGGCGTTCTTGTTCTTTAACGCCGACGGCGGGTATTTTCCGTTCTTGTTCCCAATGCGGCCAGCCATCCTGATCGCGACCGACGAAGCGGTAGAAGCCCTGAAAACTGAGCAACTTGCAGACCGCGATATGCATCAGATCCTGCTTTTCTTCCTTGGTGAAGGACGTTTTCCATCGCCCCAGTTCCTGTATGCCGATCAGAAAGAGAATGGCGTTGAGGTCGGGCAGTTCGCTTCGCCCCAAGGCATCCTTAACCAGATGGCGTACGTGCAACCACTCAAAATCCAGCTCCCAGTCTTCCATAGGTATTCCTCCCGGTTCAGTGGTAAAGATAACAAGCCGATCACTCTTCCCGGATAATGGCCGGCACCCGGCCGGCTCGCCGCGAAGGCGGCCAGGAGGCCAACAGCCCGATGGCCGAAACCGTCAGTAAAACCACCGCGAAGTCCAGCCATCGCAAGCTGGCCGGATAGGCCGGCACAACGAATTGCCCCGGAATGCGCAGCAGGTCGAATTGCTTTTGTGCGCCGTACAGCAGCAGCGCCAGCCCGAAGCCGATGGCAATGCCCAGCAGCGTCAGCAATAACCCTTCCTTGAGAAAAATGCGGCGCACGAAGGAATCGGTGCCGCCCATGGATTTCAGGATGGCGATGTCGTGTTGCTTTTCGAGCACGATCATCCACAGGGCGCCTATCATGTTGAAGGCTACCATGAGCATCATCAGGCTTACAATGGCATAACTCAGCCACTTTTCCATATTCATGAGCTTGAGAAAGGCCTCTTCCTGCTCGTAGCGGTCTTTGATCACGACCTGATCGCCCAACACTTCCCGGATCGCCGCTTTGGCCCCGGATGCCCCGATGCCGGGCCGGAGTTTGATCTCGAGGGCGCTGATCTCATTTCGGTAGCCCATGAGTTCCTGGGCAAAATCCAGCGGCGCCAGGATGTATTTCTGATCGTATTCCTGCTGGATGACGAAGGTCCCCGCCGGATAGAGGTATCGCTTGCGAAAGGGCTGCCCGAAAGGGCCCACTTCCTCCCGTTTGGCCATGTAGACCGCCATGGGGGTAAAAGGCTCGTTGATGTTCAGCCCCAGGCGGTTGCGCAAGCCCACGCCGGACACGGCAAACACCTTGCCCTCTGCTTTCAGGCGGTAGGCCCCTTCCCGGACCATGGTGTCCACCCCGGAGACCCGGCTGAAGAACTCGTCTACGCCCTTGAGCGTGCCGAAGTCCTGCTCGTCCTTGTATTCGAAAAAGGCTATCTCCTCCAGGGTGCGCGACACTTCGGCCACCTCCTCCAGGCCCCGAATCCGGGCGAGTTGGGCCGAGTCGACTACGAACACCTTGCCGCGGCCCGGAGTGACCTGCAACTCGGGATCGAAGTGGCTGAACATCTGGGTGATGAGGCCTTCAAAGCCGTTGAAAACCGCCAGAATAAGCAAGAGCGCCGCTGTGCCCAAAGCAATGCCGAAGACCGCAATGCCGGTAATGATGTTGATGGCATTGGTGGTCTTTTTGGCAAAGAGATAACGGCGGGCAATCCGCAGGGATAGATCCATGGTCGCAAAGGTCTTAAAAATTCCCTATTGACCGACCCGGCTCGGATAGGCGACTCCCTGTCCATAAACCGCGCGGGGGGAGGCCGTCACGGGAAGCCTCCCCCGCAGCGAGACCTTTCCGGTGAGGGCTTTGCCGGCGGCCCGGTGGGCTTCCTGCCGGTCCTCATACCCGCAGAGCAGGGTGGGCAATTCATCCAGATGCGCCAGGCTGTAGGGGGTGCCGAATACTACGACCACCAGGGGGTGCTTCCCGGAAAGCGTTTCCAGCCAGTTCGTCAGGTCTTTACTCAGGCCGTGTCGGCGGCCGGCTGAGGTACTGAGGTTGTGAAGGCTGGCGACGACCAGGCTGCCGGACGGGATCTTTCTTTCCAGGGCTCGAACTTGCGACGGGGAGGGCCGCAGGGGACCGGACAGGGTTTTTACCTCATGCTCCTGCCTGAGCTCCCCGGATAGACCGGGCGCCGCATCTTGGCCCAGAACCAGATGCACCACCTTTCGATCCCGGATGGGCAGGTGTCTTCCTTCATCGCGAACCAGGGTCAATGCCGCCTGGAAAAGGCTTTCGTTCAGGTCCCGGGCAAATTCGCTGTTCAGACGCCGGGCCACCCCTGCTGCCGGCAAGGGCTCCAAGCGGTGCAGGCCGAGCCGGCGTTTGGTACGGAGCAGCCGCCGCACTTTTCGGGCTACGTCGGCCGGATCGAGTTGGCCGGTGTCCAGCCAGTGCTGCAGGGTATCCAGGGTGCGTTCCACCTCGCGCGGCAACAGAATGATGTCGTTGCCGGCGCGAAGGGCTTCGGCTTCCGCCTGCCCGGCCGGAAAACGCGTGCCGGTCACCCCGCCCATTTCCATGGCATCGGTAAAGATGAGCCCTTCGAAGCCCAGGCCCTGGCGAAGCAGATCCCGCACCACCGCAGCGGAGAGGGTGGTGGGGCGTCCTTCGTCGGAGTCCAGCGCCGGGATTTGCAAATGGGCGACCATTACGCTGCTCAGGGGCTCTTCGGCCAGCGCGCGAAAGGGGTAGAGCTCCAGGCTGTCGAGCCGGCGGCGGCTGTGGGCGATCACCGGCAGTTCGCGGTGGGAATCCGTCTCGGTATCGCCGTGGCCGGGAAAATGCTTGAAACAGGGCAGGACGGACTGACTGCGCAACCCCAGGGCATAGTGGTAGGCCTTGGCGGTGACGTTGTAGCGATTCTCGCCGAAAGAGCGCGTGTGAATGACCGGGTTGGCGGGGTTGTTGTTGATGTCGGCCACGGGAGCAAAATTGACCTGAGCCCCTACGGCCCGCAGCTGCCGTCCGATTTCCACACCGGCGTAATACACAAGGTCGTTGTCGCGCACGGCTCCCAGCGTGAGGTGGCGGGGAAAGGCCAGAGTGCTGTCGAGACGCATATCCAGGCCCCATTCGGCATCCATGGCAACCAGAAGCGGCACTTCAGCTGCTTTCTGATAGCGATTGACCAGATTGACCTGCCGGCCCGGCCCGCCCTGGAAAAAGCACAATCCGCCTATGCCCGCTTCCCGAACGAGGCGTTCGACCTGCCGTTCGTGGCTTGCTCCCAGGTTGGAGTGTGCGCGGATCATAATGAGCTGGGCCAGTTGTTGCCTCGGACTAAGCGTTTGAAAAACAGAGTCCACCCAACGCTCGACGGGATCTTCAGTAGGCCCGGCCTTCGGGCTTTGTTGCGCGCCAAGCAGGTACATCCAGGCCAGAAAGCATCCTGCCAGCAGCCATTTCGTCTGAATCATACTACGAAAAATTAGTGCGGGCCAAAGATAGGCAGTTGACCAGCGGGAAAGGCAGATAAAAGCTTTTACTTCAAGTGACTGGCTATCAAATACTTGGCCAAAAAGACAGCTTCGCCTCCACACCGGCAATCGATTTCAGGCCGTCTCATTCGCGAGTACTGAGGGCAGGGAAAGCCAGGGGGCAAAAAGCGCTGCCCCGACCGCAGGGAGTTTGGTGTGAAATCCGGGCCGTTGTGTATTTTCGCATTGCGGAACGAAACCGACCTATGACCCTTCAAGACCTCTTCGACGCGCTCGCCGCCCATCCGGCCTGGATGATTGGGGTTTTCGCAGCCCTGCCCGTACTGGCCTGGCTGATCGGCCGGCTGGCGGGAGATGAAGCCATGTACAGCCCCTGGAATTACTTTTTCGCCTTCATCATTTACGCCGCTTGCGTACCGGGGCTGTTCGCGCTTACCCTCCTGGCGTATCTTTTCCTGTTTGAGAACCGGAGTATTCTCCAGACCGACCTGTACACCCAGGTCTTGCCCATCGCCACCATGCTCGTAACGCTTCCCGTGGTCAAGCGTCAGGTCGACCTGGACTTCGTGCCGGGGTTTCATCGCCTGAGCGGATTGATAGCGATGATTCTGGCAGCCCTCGTGCTCATGTGGATTGCCGATCGCATGCGCTTCATCGCCTTCACCTATATGCCTGTTCAGTACGTAATGCTGGTCTTTGCCGGATTGCTCATACTGCTGTACTGGGGAGCGGGCCGCCTATTCGGAAGCCCTTACCGAAGCCAGCGCTGAGCGAAAGCCAGAGGGAGCCGCAAAGCAGGCTAATTCGCTTCCCGGGTCAGTTCTGCGTTTTCCAGGGCGTACATGAGCTGGTTGATGTCCTGGGCATTGAGCCGAAGCGTGCCCCGCAACACGACGGGATCGGCTGTGTACTCGATGGGGTCGACGGCACGAACGTCCATCACGGTTTCCGGACCGGCTCCGCCGCAGAAGAAACACATGTTGTACGGGAAGGCCGACAGGACGAATTCTGTATGGCTCTTGTAGCCTTCCACGGGGATGATATACCCCTTGACCGTCACGGTTTTTCCTTCCAGTTTCTTGATGGCTTCACTGAAGACGGGCTTGTCGACCTCAAAGCCCATAAGTTCGTCGTACTCTTTCTTGTAGGTGATCTTGGCCAGCGTTTTCCAAAGATTCTCTTTGCTGCTTTGGCTCCAGGCCGTGAGGCCCAAAAAGAGGGCCATTCCGATGAGCATTGCTTTTTTCATACGTTCCGATTGGTTTATTGAACGACTTTGGCATCCTGTAAGCTGTAAAACAAGCCGTTGACATCTCCCATGCTGCGCAGACGCAAGGTCCCCTTCACCAACAGCGCCTCTTCCTGGTAAAGGACGCTGTGGCCGTCTTGCAGAAATACCTCCATGGCGGTCTCCGGTCCGGCCTGCCCGCAGAAAAAGCACTGACTGTAGGGATAGGCGGAAAAGAGAAACTGGCTCTGCTTGCGCTTGCCGGTCAGGGGGATCACATATCCGCGTACGGTCACCTCCTTTCCATTGAGTTTTTCGATGAGCGGGCCGAAGTGAGGCCGGATAATCTCCATACCGATGGTGGGGTCGAACTCCTTTTCCACCTGTACCGTGCCCAGAGTGCGCCAGATGTTGGCGGCATCCTGGGAGAAAACCGGACCGGCGATCAAAACGAGCCCCAGGGCGAGTGTGAAAACCTTTAGTTGCATACTGCGAAATCCATTTAATGGGCGAAAGAACTTATTCTGGATGCAAGCTTCAAGATAGTAACACAAATTCCGGGAAAACAGTCCTTAATAAGGCGTTAATGGCCTCTGCAGGCGGAAAAATGCGAAGCCCCCCGCATGCAGCCATTGATCTACCCTTCTGCCAGCGTTTGGCTGATGTCGGTCTGGCTGGCGCGAATAGCCGGCAATACAGCGGCCAGGAATCCGATGCCGAGGGCGGCGGCCAGCAGCCAGCCTTCCTGCTTCAGGAAGACGCCCCCGCTGAAGGAATAGCGGTAAGATGCCTCCATTTGGCGGGCAATGGCTTCCATGGCCACATGGCTGAAGGCAATGCCCAGCAGCCAGCCCAATCCGGCCAGGATAAGGCCCTCCAGGACAATGAGCCGGAAGAGCGTGCCGGGCGTGGCGCCTCCCACCCGCATAATGGCCAGTTCGTACCGCCGTTCGCGCAGCGAGGAGTAAAGCGAAACAAAAACGCTCAGGGCCGACACCCCGATGATCACGTATGCGAGGATTTGCAAAGCGTTCAGCCAGCCGCCCATAATGTTGTACAGGCGGTTGATCTCAATGGCCGGAGTAGCGGCCAGCAGGTCGGTATTGTCGTTTATGGCCCGTTGCATGTTCAGCGCCTGGTAGCTTCGCCCTTTAAAGCGAATCAGCAGGGCGGTGATCTCCTCCTCCGGGTGATCGAGGAGATCCGCCTGGCCGGCTCCGGTTGGGCTGTGCGCTTCGTGTTCGTGCGCTTCGTGTTCGTGCGCTTCGTGGTCGTGTTCCTCGTGGTCGTGCTCCTCGTGGTCGTGCGCGTCTCCGCTCTCGTGGTCGTGAACCACCCATACGCTGCGCGCATCGCACAGCAGGAGTTGGTCGGCCACCGAACCGGAAGGCTCCAGGAGGCCGACCACTTCAAAAGCTTGCGCGTCTTCGTGGACGAGGTTTTCATCGACGACGAAGCCGTGAGAGCTTCGAAAACGGCTGCCGATCTTCAGCCCCAATTTTTCGGCCACCACGCGGCCGGCCACTACTTCCATGGGTTTTTTCCACCTTCTGCCCTCGCCCAATTCCAGTTCGTACAGATCCAGGAAACCCGGGCTCGTGCCGACGATGCGATACCCCTGGTGGCTGTCGCCCAGGCTGAGGGGCACGGCCGTTTGGATGAGCGGATGCGCCGGATTGAGAAAGGGTTTGGCTTCTTGGATGGAGATATTGCCCGTAGGAGCATCGATGTGGTACATGCTGCTGAGGATGAGTTGCAACGGACTTCCCTTGGCGCCGATCACCAGGTCGATTCCGGCCAGGTTGCGCTCAAATTGGGCCTGGATCTGGTGGTTCAGCAGGAGCAGAAGGGAAATGAGGCCGACGCCCAGCGCAAAGAGGATCAAGCTCAGCAGTGCATTAAAAGGCTTGTGCCATATATTCTTCCAGCTCAGTGTGAATAGATTCATGCCTGCAGGTAGATGTGGTTTTCGAATTTGGCCTTTAGCCGGTTGTCGTGAGTCACTACCAGCAGGGTTGCCCCTTCTTCGGAGGCCTGTCGTTCGATCAGGTCGATGACCCGTTCGCAATTGTGGTCATCCAGGGCTGAGGTGGGTTCGTCGGCGAGCAGCAAGGCCGGCTGATTGATAAGCGCCCGGGCGATCGCTACCCGTTGCTGCTCGCCGGCACTCAGACGGTCGGGCTTGTCGTTCAGCTTGTGGCCGATGTTGAGGTGGTCCAACAACTCCTGAATGCGCCGTCGATCGGCGGCCCTACCCGCCAGGCGCTGGGTAAGAGCCAGGTTTTCGCCTACCGTCAGGGCGCGCACGAAGTGCGGCGTTTGAAAGATGATGCCAATTTTTTGGCCGCGGAAGTGGTCGAGGCGGGCCCGGCTCAGGCTTTGCAGGCTCAGGCCGGCCACCTTCACCATGCCGCTGCCCGGCGAACGCAATCCACCCAACACGTGCAGCAAGGTCGTCTTTCCGGTGCCCGACTGCCCCAGAAGCAGCCACTGCTCACCGGCAGCGCAGTGAAGATCCGGAAAGCGCAGAGGGGTGCCCCGGCGGTAGGTGTACGTGAGATCTTGAGTTTGCAGCATAATTTCGGCCTGGTCTAAAAGAACCTGTCCAACGTCCGCTTTCCCTTTCGACCGAACGTTTGAAAAGGCGCTTGCCTCCCCAGGTTTTGAAGCAAGATAAGGAAATGAACGGCTGAAGGGGTCTCGTCTTCGAAAAGGTCCTTTTTTGCGATTCGGAAAATACTTTATGCGGAAATCGCCTTCATTGGAGATATTTCGTTTACCTTAATCAATTGTAATGCACTAGCTATCAAATCGTTTACACAAAAACCCTAAAAGCATGAAACAGAAATGCATCTTAGCGGCCCTGATCGGGTTGCTCCCCCTGCTGGCAATGGCTCAGGCAGACCTGGCCGGATCCTGGCTTATGACCGCGGAGACTCCCGACGGCCACTGGGAGGCCAAATTTACGATGCAGGACGACGGATCTTACACGATCGACCTGGAAAATGACGGCTCCATTGATGTGCGCGGCAAAACCGAATTCGATGGCAACCAGATTACCGTCTGGGACATGGGCGGCGATCGGGCCTGCGGGCCGGATAAGAAAGGCGTTTACGCCTATAAAGTGGAGGGCGATATGCTCACCCTCAATCGGGTCAAGGACGATTGCGAGGGGCGCGGCGGCCCCGACGGGGTGATGCGCATGAAGCGAATGTGATCCGCATCACCGGGTTCTGCATCGATCGGGCCTACCTTTGGCGAAAATCGAACAACTATGCACTAGTCCATCTATTTGATCATTTTTTTTGGGCTGTTGCTGGCCTTCGCCTGTACCGGCCAGCGGGCATCGACGACATTTACCGAGGTCCTTCAGGCAGAGGAATACAAGGCATTGCTGCTCGCCAAAGGTGAAGAGGTACAACTTCTGGATGTTCGAACGGCGCGAGAATTCGAAGCCGGTCACATCGAAGGAGCCCAAAACCTGGATGTGCTGAACAAAGGCGATTTCGCGGAAGGGATTCAAAAGCTGGATCCCAATAAGCCGGTGATGTTGTATTGCCGCAGCGGCCGGCGCAGCGCCAATGCGTCAGCTCTTTTGGAGAAACAGGGCTTTACCGAGATCTACGACCTCAAAGGCGGGTTTATCGCCTGGTCGGCCGAAAACTAAGCGGGACCCCAGGGTTCGCGAAAAGGGGCAGCGCGATTTGCGCTGTCCTTTTTATTTTACTGGCCAGCGGCGGGCATCGGTTGGGCCTGAGCGCTTAAACATTTGCGGGCAAATGCTGTTGAGGGTAGGTATTAAAAATAAGACTGCTTGGCCAAAAAAGTTGTTGTCATCGGTTCCGGTTTTGCCGGACTGTCCGCAGCCACACATTTAGCAGATGCGGGCTACCAGGTCACACTGCTGGAAAAAAATGAAGGCCCGGGCGGCAGGGCGCGTCAGTTCGAAGCTCAGGGCTTTGTGTTCGATATGGGCCCCAGCTGGTACTGGATGCCGGATGTGTTCGACCAGTATTTCAGCCACTTCGGGAAGTCCGCCTCGGATTACTACGAATTGGTTCGACTCGACCCCTCCTATCAGATTTATTTCGGGGAAAATGACCTCATGCAGGTGCCTGCAGGCCCGGAAGCACTGGAAGACATGTTCGAGCGGTATGAGCCCGGAAGCCGGGCCAATTTGCGCCGCTTTCTGGCAGAAGCCCAGTACAAGTACGAAGTTGGCATGCGGGATTTTGTGAAAAAGCCCGGACACAGCATCTTCGAGTTTGCCGATCTGCGGGTGCTTCGCAGCCTGTTTCGCCTGCAGATGTTCCAGTCGATGTCCGCCCATGTGCACAAACTGTTCTCCCACCCCCAGCTCATCCAGTTATTGGAGTTCCCCGTACTCTTCTTGGGGGCCACTCCCGAAAAGACGCCTGCTCTGTACAGCCTGATGAACTATGCCGATATGGCGCTGGGCACCTGGTACCCCATGGGCGGCATGCACAAGATCGTGGAAGCCATGGTCAGCCTGGCCCGGGAAAAGGGCGTAACGATCCGCCTGGGCCAGGAAGTAACGCACATCGAGGTGCCGAATGGGAAGGCCCGGCTCGTGCGTACCCGCGAGGATGCCTTTCCGGCCGACGTGGTTGTGGGCGGGGCGGATTATCACCATGTTGAGCAACAACTCCTGCCGGCCGATAAGCGAAATTACTCGCCTGCCTATTGGGCAAAGCGCACCATGGCCCCTTCCAGTTTGTTGTTTTACCTGGGCGTGGATAAAAAACTTGAGGGTTTGCTTCACCACAATCTTTTCTTCGATGAGGACTTCGGCCAGCATGCCGTGGAAATCTACGAGGAGCCGAAGTGGCCGAGCAAGCCCCTCTTTTACGTGTGTGCACCTTCGGTGACAGATCCCTCTGTAGCTCCGCAAGGGATGGAAAATCTTTTTGTTCTCATACCTTTAGCACCGGGTCTGGAAGACACGGACGAACTTCGCGAGCGCTATTATCACATTGTGATGGATCGCTTGGAGCAACTTACCGGGCAGGCTGTTCGCCCCAGGGTCGTGTACAAGCGCTCTTTTGCACATCGCGATTTTATCCGCGATTACCATGCGTTCAAAGGCAACGCGTACGGGCTTGCTAACACCTTGTTACAGACCGCATTTTTAAAACCCAAATTGCGCAGCAGGAAAGTCAGCAACCTGTTCTTTACCGGGCAACTGACCACTCCGGGCCCCGGCGTGCCGCCTTCGCTCATATCCGGAGGGGTGGCTGCCCGCGAGATCATGCGCCTGATCCCTGCCAATTGAACCGATAAACACCAAAGCACGATGTTTGACCTGTACAGCCGCACCTGTCACGAATGCAGCCAGTTGATCACCAACCGGTACAGCACCTCATTTTCCCTGGGTATCCGGGCCTTCCACAAGCGATTTCAGCGCCCCATCTACGCCATTTACGGCTTTGTGCGGTTTGCCGATGAGATTGTGGACACCTTTCACGAATATCCCAAGGAACGTCTGTTGCAGCGTTTTCGGAAGGATACCTATCGCGCGATCGAAGAGCGGATCAGCCTCAATCCGGTCCTGCAGGCTTTTCAGGAAACCGTGCGCGCCTATCAAATTGAACGCGAACTCATAGATGCCTTCCTGGACAGCATGGAAATGGACCTCCATCATTCTCGCTATGAAGACAGTTTATACGAGCGCTACATCTACGGTTCGGCCGAGGTCGTGGGTTTGATGTGCCTGCGGGTTTTCGCCGAAGGCGACGACGCCATGTACCAGCGGCTGAAAAAGCCGGCCTGTAGTCTGGGGTCAGCATTTCAGAAGATCAACTTTTTGCGCGACATGAAGTCCGATTTCGACGAGCGGGGGCGGGTGTACTTCCCCGGTGTGGATTTCACGCGGTTCACCAATGAGGACAAGCGCCAGATCGAGGAGGATATCAAAAAAGATTTCGACGACGCCTACAAGGGGATCATTCAACTGCCGAAAGGGGCCCGGTTTGGTGTCTATCTCGCCTACGTGTACTACATCAACCTTTTCCAGAAGATCAAGAGCTCGCCGGCTACCCTGGTGCAGCAAGAGCGCATCCGGGTACCGGATAGCCGGAAAATGGTCTTGCTGGTGAGCAGTGCGGTGCGCGATCAGTTGGGCCTCCTATGAGCAAAGCAGAAAGCATACCCCTGGGGCGGCCATCCTGGCTGCGTATCCTTTGGTGGCCACTTGCCTTCCTGGGGGTGGGCCTGCTCTGGCATTGGGATGTCGTGGCGGAGCATAATCTCCTTCTCCGGGTAGATCGCATTCGCCTTTTGCCCGGGCTGGAATCTTCCTACACCTACCTGTATCTCCACGCTTTTACTTTGGTCCCCGTACTCTTGCTCAGCTTTGACCGCAAGGTGCACTATTACACGGAGTGGAAATACCTGTTGCCCGCCATAGCCATCTTGGGCGGCCTGTTCATCGGATGGGACGTCTATTTCACCGAGCAGGGCGTTTGGGGTTTTAACGGTCGATACCTTTCGGGCATTTATTTGCTCAACCTGCCCGTTGAGGAGTGGCTATTTTTCTTCTCGGTGCCCTTTGCCTGTGTATTTATCTACGAATGCCTGAATGCCTACCTGAAAAAAGATGTGCTGGCACCTGCTGAGCCCTGGTTGTCATACGGGCTTGCGGCAGGGTTTCTCGGTATCGGTCTATGGCGCCTGGATCACCTGTACACCAGCACCACCTTCCTTTTGTCCTTTGCCTTTGTTCTCTTCCACCTTCTGTTCGTCCGGGGCATGGCCCGCAGCCGCTTTTACCTGGCCTTTCTGATTTCGGTATTGCCCTTTCTTTTGGTCAATGGCGTGCTTACGGGTGGCTTTACCCAAGAACCGGTGGTGATCTACAATCCGCAGGAGTACCTCGGCTTCCGGCTGGGGTCTATTCCCGCCGACGATCTGGTCTACTCTTTTCTGCTGCTATTTTCCTGCACCACATTATTTGACTTTTTCAGAGGAAAGGCTTACCTTTGACATCCGCGCAAAAATGAAGATGGCAAGTCTTCTGCGCCGGTGCATATCTTTCACATCCGTCCTTTCAAGGGCGAACGTGAACGCGCGAATTCTCTCGCGCTAAAGTCCCAGACATAGATGCTGTGCGTTCCGGGCTAGTTCATTTCAGATCTAGTGCGCTTTTTTCGCCCCTTTCGAAATTATCTCGAAATTTTTTTTCAAGCGGGCTTGCGCAGTATGGAAAAGAGAACTACATTTGCACTCGCTTTTCAAATGAGGAAGGCAAAAAACAAATTGCATCTCTTTTAGAAATGCAGATCGAATAGCAACCCGCTGTTTCTGATAGACGGGGATAGGGTTGCGAAAAGTTCATTGACACTGTTGGAGAAGGTAAGGAAAATTAGAAGAGGA